>CANSXE010000021.1 GCA_947650875.1 uncultured Bacillota bacterium
CAAAATGTACTCCTTTCCGCAGCCGAGTGTGATATGAATTGCAAGGTGCTATTATCATACCACACCCGGCGCAAAACTTCAACACTTTACAGTGTGATATTTCGATTAAGAATGCGGCTGATTTTTCCTTCAGCGGTTTCGGCGGCGACTTTGGTGAAATGGGCGTTGACGGTATAGACGGTGCCGCCGATCTCCCGCTCAAAGCTGATGGGATGGGGGAATTGGTGCTTTTTCAGCCAGTCCAGCCGGTCAGCGTGGGACAGTCCGGCGAGAAAAACTGCCGTTTCATCAACCTTTTTCATCGCTTCATCATATATTTCTGCTTCTCTCTCGGTCAATTCAAGTATTATCGTGTCCACCTGGCAACGCTCCTTCCCCTGTGCTTATCCTGAGTTCGGCCCATGCGCTGGGCCTGCATCTTCTGTTCCAGTTTCAAATTCTCTTTCAGCCGGTTACTCCGGGAGAGTACGCTTTCGGCGGTTTTGATGTCCTTCCGGCAAACCGCCATTGCCGCCGTCAGCCGGTCACGCTGGGCCTTGATTTGGGCAATCTCCGCCCCAGCGTTGCAACGGCGCAGACGGTTATAGCACTTCTGACGGGCGGCTCCCAACTCTTTCATTTCGGCCTGTTTTCCGCCGATAAAGTTTGCAACATCCTCCGCCGTGTCCAGATTTTCCCGGCAAATCAACTGCGTCTGTCGGCTGATGACATCCAGGCGGCGGCACTCTTCCCGCAGCTCCGGGGAGAGCGGACGGTGGCTGCTCCCTTTCGGCAGGATGCCCAGGCAGTAGCAGTAGTGGAGATACATCCCCCGGAAACCGCCGATCTTCTTCACTGTATTGAAAGAACCGTTCAACCGTAAGCGCTTGGGCTGTGGCCGCTGGATGTGGACAGGCTTGTACCGCTGATAGCCCAGGTCATAGGCGTACCGCTGGCGGTTTTCCTCAATGCGCTCTCGGAGAGCCGGGAGATCGTATTCCTCCCCCAGCCGGTACAGCCGCACCGTCTTTTTGCTCCCGATCCGCCACAGGGTGGCGTATTTGTGGGCGGGGTTGGCGTCCAGCTCATAGCCCTGTTCCCGGAGGGCTTTCCGCAGGTCGTTGCCGTCCACGCTGACCTTGAGGGCGGCGTCCAGGGTCTCCCGCATCAGGTTGTACTTGGTGGGTTCGTCTCTCTTTTCAGCAAAGTAAATGCTCCGGGGTGTTTTGCCTTTTGGGGTTTTGATGGTGGAAAGCTGGTATTCCTTGCATAAATCGTCCGACAACTGGCGAAACTGATAGTAGGCCCGCTTGCCGCAGTTGAATTTCCTGCCGTCCCACAGGCCCACGGAGTTGACCACAAAATGATTGTGATAAGTTCCTGTGTTGAAGTGGGTGGCGACAAGTACCTGGTACTCGTCGCCCCACATCCGCTTTGCCAGTTCCACCCCGAGCCGGTGGCACAGCTCCGGGGTGACTTCTCCGGGCTTAAAGCTCTGGTAGGCGTGATAGGCCACGTTGCCGCCCATCTTGTCGAACCGCTCCTTGACCGCTTGCATTTCTTGAAAAGCGGTGTCCTGGTTACAGTTTACGCCGGTGACAAACATGGCCCGCTCCCCGCCCTCAACAGTTTTTTCCTCATTGGCGGCGTAGTGAAGAACTTTTTGTAAATCCGAATAGACGGTCTTATCCGGGTTTTGAGCGTAGTCCACCACACGGGCCAGGCTGTCTTTGACGGGCCAGATTTTAGTTGTCGCCATCGTCTACACCCCCGCTGGTGTAGGCCGTCAGGATTTGCCCCGCCAACTCGTCCAGTTGGGCCGCTGTCCGCTCCATGGGCTGAGTGGTGAGGTTATCCCGTAGGACATTGATCTGCTGATAGAGGGTCTGGAATCGCTGGCGGGGGAACGCCGCCGCAGGCTTTCCAGCGCCCACCTGCCGGAGATACCCGGACAGAGACAGGCCGCACCGCCTGGCCTGATGCTCCAGCTTCCGCTTCTCCTGCTCAGTAACCCGCACCTGGATGGCTGTCGTTCTCTTTCTGTCGGTCATGTTGATCCGCTCCTTTCTGGCCGGGGTTACAGGGGTGGAGCCCCTTTCGGTGCAGAGCGCCGCCCGCTTTTGGGGTGCCCCCGGCAACACAAAAGCTATGCTCGCTACCCCACAAGACAGGGCTGCGGGCTGTCGGTCGGTGGCTTCTTTTCTGCGGAGCGTTGGGGGGAAGATGCCCCCATATTCTCAATAGATTTTGCTGCGTAAATTTTCAGCGTGTCCACCATAGTGGCATTATCTGTGATGCCACGCTTACTTGAACGGGCAGAAATGGCATCACATATTGTGCCACACGAAAGTGACGGCACATGACGGCAATTCTGCCGTCACGCCGCTGGCCCCGTCCAAACAGTGACGGCAAATAGGGCCATTTTTGCCGTCATCCTGTTTTCAAATGGCCGATGTGACGTCAATTTTGGTGCCACGACTGCTGACCTCGCCCATATAGTGACGGCACATGACACCAATTTTGGCGTCACAGTCGGTACTGAGGTTAGTAGACGGCAAAATGCCGTCATGGTGGTTTGGTGCAATTCATGTGACGGTAATCTGCCGTCACCCAGCTTTGCCGTTCTTCCCGAATGGCGTTCCTGCCCCTTTTCAGCGGCGTTGTTTCGCTCCCTCCCCGGCGGAGATCATGGCGTAGTATCCCATTCGGACGGTCATTCAGTTGTCAGGGGCAAAAAAGAAGCCGGTACATAGACGCACCAACCCCAGCGGGAGTTTTCCTCTCGCTGGGGTTCTTGTGTGGTTGTCTATGTACCGGCTGAAAAGCCGTATTCAGTTCGCCCATCAATTGGGAGTTTAGTTTAGCATACCAAACAGGAATATGTCAAGATGTTTCTTGAAAATCTATTCACTTAAAACATAGCCCATATCAGCACAATAGGTTGCCAATGTTGCTTTATATTCTTTTAACTTTTTTGAATAACCTCGGTGCGCTGTAATAATATGGCTGACGCTCATTTCATTACAAACAAGGAGTTCATTAACGGAAAGCTTAAAACTTTGAATCATTTGCTCAGTTATAAAATCTGCTGGATTACTATATGCTCCATACTCGCCTTCTTCTGCACAGTAACTCAAAAGTATTTGCTCACACCATTTGCGAATCGGTTGATCCATACATCTGTGGATATTTTTCATTGATGCAAGCACACTGCTCGTTTTTACATCAAAACTTTCCTCGGTTAATATTTCAAACTTTCCTGTGGCATGAGCCATCTCGTTCCGAGTCCCTACCAAAACACCAACATTGGAAATTTGAGACTTATCCAAACCTATGACTTTGAAAAGTTTTGCAATATCCTTTTCTGGAATCAAGCTGTATACAAATATGGAATCTGCATCTTCAATGGTCAACTCATCTTCTCGTCCTTTATACGGGCGGACAAAAACAATAGCATCCTTATACCTTTCAGGTTCAATCTGGCTAATTTTCCATGACGTGCAGTATATATATGTCATATATAATAGATGGACGCCAAAGTAAGCAAATTGATACTGGCCATATTTGTAATTCACAGCAATCAGACTTGTAATATTCTGGATGTACTCAAGCACATCCTCTTCGTCATTAGAATTGACTGGAAGAAAGTTCAAAATTTCCTGTAAATATGGTACTTCTGTATAATCCGATATATCTACCATTATTTATTCCTCCCAGACCGTTTTAATTCTTGATTCGATTTTAGCAGTATAGCTATCAATTATAGCCTGGGCATCAGAAATAGCTTTCTGGTAGCTTTCAAACTCTGCAATGATACTCTTTTGCTGTTCTAACGGAAGTAATGGAATTTGAAGGGTACAGAAGTTTTCTTTTGAAATTTCCTTAAATGTGGCGCCACTGGCCAGTGAAATCATTTCATCGGTTTTTGACAAAAGGACATAGGCCAAATACTCTGGTAAAATTTCGGAGGGCCTTTCAATAATAATGTTTTTGAAACCTTGATTAGTGGCTAATTGTGTTTTAGCAATACCAACTCTACCTATAGTTGCCCGTGTCGAAACCACAACCGTATCAACGGGTAATAGCCGTGCATTCGAATTTTTCAAGCCCGTTTCACTAATTGTCCGCTCTGTTCCTTTAATCATAGTTACAAAATTTTGCGCTGGGAGATCTGCAAGAGTAATCCAATTAACACCGCCATTCCAATACTCGGGAATGGAACTACTCGGTGTTCCCCCCGAACAAACAGTAAAATATCGTTTGTCTCCCAAACTGACCATTTGGTGCTGCTTGCTTCCAGTTTTAGTTGCCTTATATCTACTTCCAACGAGAATATACGAATTTTGACATACTTCAACAAGCGGGATAACCTCAAACCCCACTTTCAACATATCATCTGCTTGATCTTTATCAAGTTTTCGATATTCTTCAAATTTAGTTAGATCACTCAGTGTCTCAAGTTTTCGGCGATGGTTATCGAGTGAATAACCATCACTTTTAACATCAAAATACCAATAATCTTTACGCTTTTCTGATGGGCTAACTTTCTGGTTTATCTTTGTAGCATAAATAATATCAGTTTTAACCCCTGTGTACGGCAAAAAGACACCTTGCGGTAGTGAAATAATACTCTGTAACTGACAACGGCTTAACAAATATTCACGAGTTTTACTTAAATCCTTTCGAAACAAGAATCCCTCTGGCACTACTAAGGCCATCCGTCCATTAGGTGCAGTTTTACTAATTGCCCTCATACAATGCTGAACACAAATGCTATCGCCATTAGTACTTGGGAGTTCATACAAACGACCATGCTTAGTCCTTTGTGAGTATGGCATATTGGCAAGGACTATATCAAATTCGCCATCAACAGGGGTCGCAAGACTATCTATCATTCGGATATTGCTGTGTCCGTCACCAGCAAGAATCATGTTCATCTTTGTAATACGGGCCGTATTTGTAATTTCATTTCCGTAGATTGTATCTTCTCTGAGTATTTTTTGAAGGTTCTCTTTCCCGGGCGGAATACTCCGCTGAATATAGCGAAAAGATTCAATCAAAAACCCACCAGTCCCGCAAAATGGATCATATATCTTTTCGCCAATTTGCGGATTAATCAGGCGAACCATAGTTTTGACAATGTGGCGTGGTGTAAAATACTCCCCCAAATCATTCTTGGTGGATGCGGATGCTTTTAAAAAATACTCAAAGGCATCGCCTTTCACATCGCTATCAACATCAGTAAGCATAAGGGGATCAAGCTTATCCATGATGTCACGCAATATTGTTTCATCACGGATTGTAAGCGGTGTAAAAATCTCAGTTCCATAGAGTTTGTTGAGCCGTGTATAAACTGTGTTATTAATATAGTCGATTCGTGCAGATACAGGAATCTTTTTGATGCTATCCCAGCTACACGCAGGAATATCAAAATCGGAATAAATCCCGCTTTCTTGCTTAATTTGTTCACTTTCACTAATTAATTTCAAAAATAGGATGTTTGCAAATTCGCCAAAACGTTCTATACCAGCCCGCAGTCCATCACCTCGAAGCATATTGTTGGCTTCGTCAAAAATACGAATCAGTTCTTTGCGGTCATACTGCACCTTAGGACTTATCGTATTGACTTCATAGGTTGACAAATAGCGTAAAGCAAGCGCTTCACGAATAAATTCATCAATTTCATCACCATTCAAAATTGGGGGGCGATTTGCACCAGTGTGAAAAGCCTTGCAGAACACACCATCGGTGGCAAATACAAGGGGAGCCTCAAGTGCTCTGGCATAGCCAATACCTTGCTCTAAGGCAGTATCAATGCGTGATCCTGGCCTTTTTGCTTCAATAACTATTAGAGGCTGTTCACCAGAATATAGGACATAGTCAGGTCGCTTTCCACCCAACTTCTTACGCTCAGTTTCTCTTTTTGGCTGCTCAAAAAACACATTCCTCTCTGTTCCTTCAAATTTCCAGCCGAGATTTTGAAGACTTCTGTCAATAAGCAACCTGGTATCTGTCTCAAGTGGCATTGTGTTTATGCTCATCGTACTCCCCCCATCTCCCGAATTCCAAAAAGCTCGGTGTTTGCCTTTGAGGTCAATACATATTTTCCGCGAGGACTGAGTTGTTGAATGTAGCCATTCACTTTAAGCTCTTTCATAATAGAGTTCACTTTTGTTTTCGTAAAGCTCAAGGTATCTGCAATTTCTTGTTGGGAAAGTTTTATTACCATATCATTTCCCACTGCCACTTGACTTTTTGCCATATAGGTCAGCACTTTATACTTATCATTCATAAAGAAATCAGTCAATTCAACACCCCCACTTCTTTTGATTAATTTATTATACCGTTTTGGTCTAAATATGTCAATGATATTAGAAAGTTTTTGACTATTGCCGTGACATATATTGGTGAATTTATATAGACATGGCGGCAAGAAACTCTTGCCGCCATGTTGCTCCTCAGATGTAAATCAATTCAGAGTTAATTAGTTCTATTGCTCGGCTGCGGATATTATTCATACGGCCCACCCATTCCATCTGGCTATTCGCTTTAAGCTGTTCAGTGATACTCGCTTGCTCTGCCATCTGCTCTACAAGCTGAGAAAACATATCTTCCGCCTGCTGATCGATGTTGGCCAGGTGGCTATCCAGTTTCCCGCTGAGTAGCAAGGCGTCGTAAAGAGCTTTCCTGTGTTTTCTCAGATACTGCCGTCTGCGCTGGCCCCAAATACCAATGAACACACTTTCCGGCACAGTGAGGTTCGGAAGAAAATAATCCCCCTCTTGGTGGTAAGTTACGCCCATTTGCTCAAAAGACGACTTTTCCATGATATTTCCTCCGATATGTTGAATATCCCCGCAATTCAATCACTATCGGCTGTCTACAAATAGTAAGGGAGAGGTAACTTCCTTACGTTACCTCTCCCTCCCGCCGCCGGTTGCTGTTACCCGTTAAATTTCCCCATCCCCCGGTCGATGCCCTGGTCCAGGATGCACTCGATGGCGTCGGCGGCCCGCTTGACGGCGGCGTCGATGGCCTTTTTGTCCTCCCCCACGAACTTGCCCAGCACCCAGTCGGCCATATCGTAATCGGGGTGGGGCTTCTCGCCCACCCCCACCCGCAGGCGAGGAAACTGGTCGGTGCCCAGGTGCTGGATGATGTTTTTCAGCCCGTTGTGCCCCCCGGCGGAGCCCTTCACCCGGATGCGCAGCCGGCCCACCGGCAGGGCGGTGTCGTCGGACACCACCAGCACCCGGTCGGGGGAAATCTTGTAAAAATCCGCCGCCTGACGCACCGCCTCCCCGGACAGGTTCATATAGGTGATGGGCTTCATCACCAGCACCTTCTCCCCGGAAATGGTCAGCACATTGGTCAGCGCCTTGAATTTCAGCCGCTGGATGGGCTTACTCTGGCGCTCCGCTATCTCGTCGGCCACCATAAAGCCCACATTGTGCCGGGTATTCTCGTATTTGTCCCCGGGGTTGCCCAGGCAGACCAGCAGCCAGCTGACACCGCCGCTGTCTTTTTTGAAAAACATGGTCGTCACCTCATAAAAATGGGGCGGCTCAGCGGCCGCCCCGGTCAAGCTTACAGGAAAAGCGGGGAGACAGAGGTCT
This sequence comes from uncultured Bacillota bacterium, assembly GCA_947650875.1. Classification (GTDB taxonomy): domain Bacteria; phylum Bacillota; class Clostridia; order Oscillospirales; family Oscillospiraceae; genus Lawsonibacter. The sequence continues at coordinate 7,596 of CANSXE010000021.1, forward strand.
CCATGTAGATGTGGCTGATGGCCTCGGCAAAGAGGTGGGCCACCGAGATGTAGCGGATCTTGTCACAGTGGACGTCGGGCTTGGCGGGGATGGTGTTGAGGAAGACCACCTCGTCCAGTACGCTCTCGTTGATGCGGCGGATGGCGGGGCCGGACAGGATGCCGTGGGTGGCGCAGGCGGTGACGTCCTTGGCGCCGCCGATCTCCACCAGGGCCTTGGCGGCGTGGCACAGGGAGCCGCCGGTGTCCACCATGTCGTCCAGCAGGATGACCCGCTTGTCCTTCACATCGCCGATGATGTTCATCACCTCGGAGGAGTTGGCCTTCTGCCGGCGCTTGTCCACAATGGCCAGGGGCATATTCAGCTTCTGGGCGAAGGCCCGGGCCCGGGCCACAGAGCCCACGTCGGGGGAGACCACCATAGTGTCCTCCCGGTCGTCCTTAAACTTGCGGTTGAAGTAGTCCACAAAGACGGGGGAGCCCAGCATGTTGTCCACCGGGATGTCGAAGAAGCCCTGGATCTGGTTGGCGTGGAGGTCCATGGTGAGCACCCGGTCGGCGCCGGCGGTGGTGATCAGGTTGGCCACCAGCTTGGCGGAGATGGGGTCCCGGGGCTTGGTCTTCCGGTCCTGCCGGGCGTAGCCGAAGTAGGGGATCACAGCGGTGATCCGGCCGGCGGAAGCCCGCTTCAGGGCGTCGATGATGATAAGCAGCTCCATCAGGGCGTCATTGACGGTGTTGAGCTGGCCATCCTTGACAAAGGAGCAGGTGGACTGAACCACGAAGACGTCGGAGCCCCGGACCGTCTCATAGATGGAGACATAGTTCTCCCCGTCGGAGAAGCAGCCCACCTCAGAATTGCCCAGAGGGATTCCCAGCTCCTTGCAGATGTCCCTGGCCAGCAGGGGGTTGGAATTGCCTGTGATGACCTTGATATCCTTGCCATGTGCTATCATATGACGTTCATCCTCCCATTTTTTGTCGGCCGTCGGGCCGTTTCTTCTCTATCCCTCTATGTGAGACCGCGCGCTCACTTGTTTCCCTTTTTCCGCCGGTTCTCCTCCGCCCAGCCCTCTTTAACCGCCTGGCGGGCCCGGCCTATCGCCATTGCGTCTTTGGGAACGTCCTCCGTCACGGTGGTGCCGGCGGCAATGAAAGCCCCGTCACCCACTGTCACCGGGGGGACAAAATTGGTATTGCAGCCCACAAACACATGGCTGCCGATGGTGGTGCGGTGCTTATGGAAGCCGTCGTAGTTGCAGGTGACGGTGCCGCAGCCGAAGTTGCAGTCGTCGCCCACATCGCTGTCCCCCACATAGGTGAGGTGGGCCATCTTGGTCCCCCGGCCCAGATTGCAGTTTTTCAGCTGGACAAAAGCCCCGATTTTGGAGCCCTCACCGACAACACAGTGGGGCCGAATGTGGGTATAGGGCCCGATCTGACAGTTTTTTTCGATGGTGCTCTCCTCACACTGGGAGGTGTTAACGGTGCAGCCCTCCTCCACAATGCAGTCGGTAATCATCGTCTGGGGGCCGATACAGCAGTTCTCTCCAATGACCGTCCTTCCCCGGAGGATGGTACCCGGAAGGAGCAGGGTACCGGCGCCCACCGTGACATCATCCTCCACATAGACGGCGGCGGGGTCCATCATAATCACGCCCGCTTCCAGCAGCTGTTCCCGCTTGGCCTGCAGCGGGGCAGAGTAGTCGTTCATTGTGTTCCTCCTGACTTGAGGTAGATTCATCCTTGGACATTATAACATAAAGTTTGCCGTATTTCCACCATTAGGCAATTATTTTCAAAAAGTTTAAATTGCGGTTTTTTCATCAAAATCATTCCGCATTCGATAAAAACCGCCCTCCATACTGAGCCGGAGGGCGGTCATTTGTCTTTTCAGCAGGCAGGAATCAGCGGACGCACCCCAAGCCGCTCCCGCAGGCGGGAGGGGCGGCAGATGCGGGAGACCTCCAGCCCGGCGCAGATGGTGTCCACCAGGTCCACCATCCAGGCTTCCAGCGATCGGGGCAGCGCGCCCCCCAGGGGCCACATGTGGGAGAGGATGATGTTCCGCTCCTTGGGGGAGAGAGGGGTGAGGGCGGCGGCGTTCCGGGCGGCAAACCGGGGGTGGTCGAAGCACTGGTTGCCCGGGTGGGCGGACTTATCCTTGGAATCGTAGAGATACAGGTCGTGGAGCAGAGCGCCCCGGACGGCGGCGCGCACATCCATACGGAGCAGGCGGGCCACCCGGTAGGTAGAGAAAGCCACAAACAGGGAGTGGTCCAGGGTGGTCACAGGCCCGTGGTGTTTCCACCGGCCCATCATCCGCACCGGCTCGGAGTCCAGCAGCTCCCGGGTCAGCTCGATAAACTCCCGCTCCCGCAGCTTCCGGCTTACATAGCTCATTGGAATCAGTCCTTTCCTTATTCTTTGTTGTCACAAAGTCTCCTCTTTGCTTTTCACTCTGTCCACATCATACACGATTTTTTGAAAAATGTCATCTGAGAAATTTTTACAATTTTAACGGGTCTGTCCCGCTCCTTTTATCACAAATTTGAAGGAACACAGCTCTCCCAGCCCCAAAGGACCCCGCGCATGCAACTTTTGAGTGGAAATCCCCATCTCACAGCCCAGGCCGAACTCCCCGCCGTCGGTGAAGCGGGTGGAGGCGTTCCAGTAGACGGCGGCGCTGTCCACCCGGGTCAGGAAGGCGTGGGCCGCTCTCTCGTCGCCGGTGACAATGGCCTCGGAGTGGCCGGTGGAGTGGGCAGCGATGTGGCCCACGGCCTCCTCCAGGCTGTCCACCACCCTGACGGCCAGGATGTAGTCCAGAAATTCGGTGTCAAAGTCGGCGGGCCCGGCGGGGGTGCCGTCGATGATTTTGGCCGCTTCCGGGTCCAGCCGCAGCTGGACCGGGTGGCCGAAGCGGTTGTGCTCCAGCCGGTCCTTCAGCTTGGGCAGAAACTCCCCGGCCACCTCCCGGTGGACCAGGCAGACCTCGGCGGCGTTGCACACGCTGGGCCGGGAGCACTTGGCGTTTTCGAGGATGTCCAGGGCCATGTCCTGATCGGCCCACCTGTCCACATAGACGTGGCAGATGCCAGTGCCCGTCTCCAGCACGGGGACGGCGGCGTTGTCCACACAGGCCCGTATCAGCCCCGCGCCCCCCCGGGGGATGAGCAGGTCCACCAGCCCCCGGGCGGCCATCAGCTCGTTGGCAGAGGCCCGGGAGGTGTCCTCCACCAGCTGGAGGGCGTCGGGATTCAGCCCGGCGGCGGAAAGCCCCTCCTTCAAAGCGGCCACAATGGCGGCGGCGGAGCGGTGGGCCTCCTTGCCCCCCCGCAGCACGCAGGCGGAGCCCGCCTTCAGGGCCAGGGCTGCGGCGTCGCTGGTGACGTTGGGCCGGGACTCGTAAATAATGGCGATTACCCCCATGGGGACGGCGGTCTTCTCGATGACCAGCCCGTTGGGCCGCTCCACCCGGCTGAGGACCGCCCCCACCGGGTCGGGCAGCTCCGCCACCTCCCGCAGGCCGGCGGCCATGCCGGCAATTCGGTCGGGGCTGAGGGCCAGCCGGTCCAGCATCACCTCGGAGATGGTCCCCCGGGCCGCCTCCAGGTCCAGAGCGTTGGCGGCCAGGATGTCGTCACAGCGGGTCTCCAGCGCGTCGGCCATGGCCAGCAGGGCCCGGTTTTTGGCAGCCGTGTCCGCCGCCGCCATATCCCACTTGGCCGCCCGGGCTTTTTGGAGCAGTTCCTGTGTTGTCATATTCTGTCACCTCAAATTTTTGTAGGGGCGGCCTGTGGCCGCCCGTATGTGTTCCGGCTTCTGCGGGCGGCCAAAGGCCGCCCCTACATACGCCCCATCAGTGGGGCCACACCAGGCTCACCGCGCACAGGGCCAGGGACAGGGCCATTGCCGCGTCCACCGTCCGGCGGTGGCGGGCAAAGAGCTTTTGCAGCGACGCCCCAGCGAACAGCCACACCAGGTTGCACACCGGCCCGGTGAAAGGGAGGAACAGCCCCACCGCCAGCAGGGCCCAGATCGAGCTGTTGTAGGGCAGCACATAGCCGCTCAGGGCGGCGATGCAGAAGATGATTACCTTCACATTGGTCAGGTTGACCAGCAGCCCCGTGAGGAAGGTGGGGGCCGCCGGGTCCCGGTCCGGGTCGGCCCCGCCGGGGCGCAGCATGTGCCAGGCCATCCACAGCAGGTAGGCCGCCCCTATCCAGGACAGCGCCCCCACATACCGGTCCAGGGCCGCCCCCAGCAGCCAGGTCACAGCCACCGCCCCCATGGAATCCAGAAAGAAGCCGCAGAACAGCCCCCGCCACTGCCGCAGGGCGGGTCCTCTCCCATACCGCAGGGCGGCCCCCAGGGAACAGAGATTGGCGGGTCCGGGGGTGATGGCCCCCACAAAGCAGTAGATCAAAAAGCTGGGAATCAGTGAAACCGGCATTTCAGCCACCGTCCTTTCCGTTGGTGGCTCTATCCTAGCAGAAAAAATAACATTTGAAAAGCGAATGTTTTTAAAGTATAATATTGATATAGTCAATGATTGGAGGAATCCCCATGGAGCTGAAAAATCTGCGGGCCCTGCTGGCCGTGGTGGACCAGGGCAGCTACCAGAGGGCGGCGGAGCACCTGGGTTACACTCAGTCCACCATCACCGTGCAGATCCAGCAGCTGGAGGAGGAGCTGGGGGTCCCCCTCTTTCAGCGTACGGGCCGGCGGATGGTCCTCACCCCGGTGGGGGAGCAGGCCCTGGCCCAGGCCCGGGAGCTGCTGCTGGCCGCCGACCGCCTCTCTCAGCTGGGCCAGGCGGGGCGGGAGCCCCTGGGCACCCTGCGGGTGGACATGGCCGAGACCCTGCTGTGCTACCGGATGCAGCCGGTGATTCAGCAATTCCGCCGGCTGGCCCCCCAGGTCCGGCTTATCATCCGCAGCCGCAACTGCCTGCGCATCCCGGAAAACGTCCACACCGGGGCCTGCGACCTGGGGGTGGGCTACGACATGGACTGGAACCGGGAGACGCTGGAGGTGGAGTCCATGGGCCGCTACCCCATCGTCCTGCTGGCCTCGCCGGAGTTTGCCCACCCCGACTTTGTCACCCCCGGCCAGCGCAAGCCCGTTTCCCTTATCACCGACGAGCCGGACAGCCTTTTCCGCCGGAATCTGGAGGACTACCTCCGCCGCCGGAGCATCACCCTGGACGCCACCCTGGAGCTGTGGAGCATTGAGACCATCAAGCGGTGTGTCATGTCCAACCTGGGCTTTACCTACCTGCCCCGGTTCGCCGCCCGGGAGGAGCTGGCCGACGGCCGTCTGGTGGAGCTGGAGGCCCCCATCTCCGGGGTCCCGGCCCCCACCCTGTGTGCCCGGCGGAAAAACCGCTGGGTCACCCCGGCCATGGAGCTGTTTATGAATCTGCTCCGGGAGAGCGCTTCCTAGCCGAACCGCCGGCGGAAGGGGGCGATGTTGCCGTCCCGGCCGGGCCGCTCCAGAATAGAGAAGGTCACCGTCTCAAAGAGCCGGCCCCAGCCCTCCCCCTCCAGCAGCTCCTGCCAGAAGCGGGCCACGTCCTCCGGGTCGTTGCGGAACACCCCGCAGCCGTAGGCCCCCAGCACCAGCCGGGTGCAGCCCCACTTGGCGAACAGGGCCAGAATTTTCCCCATCCGGCCCTTCATGACCTCCCTGGCCCGGTCCACGCTGTCCCCGTTGCGAATCACGATGCCCATGTTGACGGCGGGGGCGGTGATTACGGGGCAGGTGACGGCGCCCGCGGTCAGGGCGTAGTCGGCGGTGCGGAAAAAGGTCACGTCGCCAATCAGCATGGTGTCGGTATACACCGGGTCCCGGTTGGCCCGGTTGATCTCGTAGTACCGGGGCCCCTGGCCGGTGGTCTGGGTGTGGTAGAGGTTGGAGCAGAAGGCCAGGCACTCCTCCTGGGCCACCGAGCCGTTGAGAAAGCCGCCCCCGGGGTTTTTGGCGGAGGCGAAGTTGAGCACCCCGATTTTGGGGCAGAGGACCTCCCCGCCGGCCAGGCGGAAAATGGCGTCTACCGTCCCCTCCCCCCGGACCTCAATGGCGGCGGAGGGCCCCTCCGCCGGGCGCGCGGTCTCCCGGACCAGGGAGTCCAGGTCCTGGGCGGTCCACAGCTCCGTGGGCCGGGCGGCGTCGAAGAGAATCACCTTGCCGTCCAGCGTATACCGGCCCGCCCGGCTGATCTCCACCGTCTCCTGGGCCAGGGCCTGAAGCTGTTCCCGGTTCATACCCGCACCCCCAGGAAGCGGGTGCCCACCGCCTTGCCCTCAGCGATATCGTAAAGCCGCTCGGGATGCTCCCCGTTGGTAATTACCATGTCGCAGCCGGCGGCGGTGACCATCTTGGCCGCCCGGAGCTTGGTCTCCATGCCGCCGGTGGCCAGCTCGCTGCCCTTGCCCCCGGCCAGGGCCTCGATCTCGGGGGTGACGGCCTCCACCGTGGGAATCAGCTTGGCGGCGGGGGCCTTCCGGGGGTCGGCGGTGTACAGCCCCTCGATGTCGCTGAGGAGGACCAGCAGGTCGGCCCCCACCGAGCAGGCCACAATGGCCCCCAGGGTGTCGTTGTCCCCCACCTTGATCTCGGCGGTGGCCACCGTGTCGTTCTCGTTGATGACGGGCAGGGCCCCCAGCTCCAGCAGCCGGGCCATGGTGTTCTCAAAATTCTGCCGCCGGTCGGTATGGTCGATATCCTCGCTGGTCAGCAGAATCTGGGCCACCGTGTGGTTGTACTGGGAAAACAGCTTGTCATAGGTATACATCAGCTCGCACTGACCCACGGCGGCGGCGGCCTGCTTGGTGGGCATGTCGGTGGGCCTGCCGGGCAGGTTCAGCTTGCCCACCCCCATGCCGATGGCCCCCGAGGACACCAGAATCATCTCGTGCCCCGCGTTTTTCAGGTCGGACAGCACCTTTACCAGCTCCTCCACATGGCGGATGTTCAGCCGCCCGGTGGCGTGGGCCAGGGTGGAGGTGCCTACTTTTACTACAATACGCATGGTTTTCACTCCTTAACTGCGTTTTTTCCTGTAGGGACGCATCACGATGCGTCCCTACTTTTTGCTCAAACTCACTGTCTTCTCATAGGCAGCAATCACCGCCTCCATGGCGGCGGACCGGAAGCCACCCTTCTCCAGGGCCCGGACTCCCTGGATGGTGGTGCCGCCGGGGGAGCAGACGGCGTCCTTCAAAGCGCCGGGGTGTCTGCCGCTCTCCAGCACCATCCGGGCGGAGCCGGCCAACATCTGGGCGGCATAGGACATGGCCTTGTCCCGGGGCAGGCCGCAGGCCACCCCGCCGTCGGCCAGGGCCTCAATAAACAGGTAGGCGAAGGCGGGGCCGCAGCCGGATACGGCGCTGGCCGCGTCGATGAGCCCCTCGGGCACCGGGTCCACCAGTCCGGCGGGGGCGATCAAGGCCGCGAAGCTGTCCAGCTCATCCATGGTCACCTCCTGGCCGCAGTACTGCACCACCCCGGCCCCAACGGCGGCGGGGGTATTGGGCATCATGCGGATCACGGGGCAGTCCATGTCCAGAATGTCCTGGATGCGCTCACAGGTCAGGCTGGCGGCCATGGTCACCAGGATAAACCGGTCCTCCCGCTTGCGCAGAATGCGCTCCAGGGAGTCCAGTACCAGCTCCATCAGCTGGGGCTTTACCCCCAGAAAGATGAGCTGGGCGGTGCGGGCAATCTCCTCGTTGGTGGACAGGACCGCGCCGGGCAGCTCTGCCGCCAGGGTCTCCGCCTTGGCGGGGGTGCGGTTGGACAGCAGGATGGTCTCCGCCAGCCCGCTCTTTGCCGCCGCCCGGGCCACAGCGGAGCCCATATTGCCGGTGCCGATAAAACCGATGGTTTGATACATGATATGTTCCTCCTGTTTGGGAGATTTTTCAGTTTTATTATAACACACGCGTCAAGGGGGCGCTTCCATCCCGGTTCCTCCTTTGAGGGAGCAGTCCCCTTCTCACCTTTAACAAATCTTAATCAATTCTTAATTGTATTTCCCCTGCCGCTGTTATATACTGACCGTACTAATACAGTTAGTACAGTATCCGGAAAGGAGGAGCTGTGATGTTGAATTTAGACTACCGGGACGCCCGGCCCATCTACGAGCAGGTGAAGGACGGCCTGCGGCGGCTCATGGTCACAGGGGTGATACAGGAGGGGGAGAAGCTCCCCTCGGTGCGCACCATGGCCGGGTCGCTGGCCATCAACCCCAACACCATCCAGCGGGCCTACGAGGCCCTGGAGTCGGAGGGCTATGTCTACTCGGTGCCCGGGAAGGGCTCCTTCGCCGCCCCCAACACCGGGGTGGACGAGGGACGGAAAAACGAGCTGCTGCACACCTTCGACCAGACGGCGGGGGAGCTGCTGTTCCTGGGGGTAAGCGGCGAGGAGCTTTGGGCCCGCATCCGGGCGCTGGAAGGGGGAGAAACGAATGATTAAGGTAATCAATGTGGTAAAGACCTTCGACGGCTTTCGCGCCCTGGACGGTCTCACTATGACGGCGGAGAAGGGCTCCATCTACGGGCTGGTGGGCCCCAACGGAGCGGGCAAATCCACCATCCTGCGGCACATTATGGGCATCTACCGCCCCGACTCCGGGTCGGTGCTGGTGGACGGGGATCAGGTCTACGAAAACCCGGCGGTGAAGGCCAGGATTGCCGCCATCCCCGACGAGCTGTACTACTTCAACTCCGCTTCCACCCGGGACATGATGCGGTTTTACCGGGGGATGTACCCAAATTTCGATGTAAAACGGTACGAAGCCTTGAAGGAGGCCTTCCCGGAGGTGGATGAAAAGCTGCCCATCCGGCGGCTGTCCAAGGGGATGCAGAAGCAGAGTGCCTTCCGGCTGGCCCTGTGCTGCAATCCGGATGTACTGGTCCTGGACGAACCGGTGGACGGCCTGGACCCGGTGATGCGCCGGCAGGTGTGGTCCCTGCTCATGGGGGACGTGGCCCAGCGGGGGACCACCGTGCTGGTGAGCTCCCACAACCTGCGGGAGCTGGAGGACGTGTGCGACCATGTGGGCATCCTGTCCCACGGCAAGGTGCTGCTGGAGCGGTCCCTCACCGACTTGCAGGACAACGTGGTCAAGCTCCAAATCGCCTTTGCGGACGGTAAGCTGCCCGAGCTGCCCAAGGACCTGAATGTGCTCCATACCTCCCAGATCGGGCGGGTGTTCACCCTCATCGTCCGGGGCAGCCCGGCGGAGATCAAAACCCGCATGGCGGGCTTCGCCCCCATCCTCATGGAAGCCCTGCCTCTGACACTGGAGGAAATCTTTATCTATGAACTGGGAGGTGAGGACTATGCGGTCCGCGACATCGTACTTTAACGGCACCCTCTACCGCAAGACCCTGGCCCGCTTCTGGCCCCTGTGGGGGCTGTGGGGACTGGGCTGGCTCTTTCTGCTGCCCCTGAACTTCCTCAACAGCTGGCTGCGCTACTCCCGCCAGTCGAGCTCCAATGCCCTGCGCTTTATGCTGCAAGACGCCGAAAACGTCCCCAGCCTGCTGTCCCCCGGCGTGTTTCTGGCCCTGCTCTTTGCCATTCTGTGCGCCATGGCGGTGTTCGGCTACCTCTATAACAGCCGTTCCGCCTGCTGGACCCACGCCCTGCCCCTGCGGCGGGAAGCCCTGTTTACCACCCAGTATCTGGCGGGGTTATCCTTCCTGCTGCTGCCTCTGGCGGCGGCGGGGGTGCTCACCGCCGCGGTGGAGGTGTCCTTCCTGCCCATGGACAGCTGGGGCACGGCCCTGTCCGCCCTGCTGACCTGGCTGCTGGCCCAGAGCGGCATCTGTCTGTTTTTCTTCTCCTTCGCCGCCTTCTGCGCCATGTTCACCGGCCACATCCTGGCCCTGCCCGCCTTCTACTTTATCCTCAACTGCCTGGTCTCCGGGCTCTGGGCCCTGGTGGACGCCCTGATGTCGGAATTTTTCTACGGCTACTGGAACAACTCCGGGGTGTTGACGGTGGTGGAATACCTCACCCCGGCACACGCCCTGAGCCGCGCGGTGAACTACGGCTATGTCGATGAGGGAAACCAGCTCAGCAGCCCCGGAACGGTGGCGGCCTACGCCCTTGTGGGGGCGGCCCTGTTCCTGGTCTCCCTGTATGTCTACCGCCGGCGGCATGTGGAGACTGCCGGGGACGTGGTGGCCATCCCCCTGGTGCGGCCCCTGTTCAAATACGGCGTGTCCTTCTGCGTCGGGCTGTGCTTCGGTATGTTCACCGTCGCCTTCTTCAACTTCTACAGTCTCACCGCCCTGATTCCCTTTATCCTCCTCTGGTCGGTAGTGGGCTATTTTGCCGCCGAGATGCTTCTGAAAAAGTCCTTCCGGGTGTTCAGGGCCTGGAGGGGGGCGGCGGTGATGGCCGCCGTGCTGCTGGCCCTGTGCCTGGGCTGTCTGGCCGACGTGTTCGGCGTGGTGGGCCGGGTACCCGCCCCCGGTCAGGTGACGTCGGTCACTGTGATGCTTGATATGGGTTACCCCTTTGACGGCGGCCGCACCCTCAGCACCGATTTCAACGATCCCAAACAAATCCAGATCATTACCGCCCTCCACCAGGCCATTGTGGACAACCGGGACCGTGAGGGCCTGGACCCCGACTCAGGCAACGACTACACCTCCGCCTATCTCACCTACCAGCTCTCCAACGGCAGCGAGCTGAGACGGAGATACACAGGCGTCCCCATCCACGCCGGCGACCTGAACACCCCCGGCACTGTGGCCTACGCCATGCAGCAGGTTCTTGACGACCGGGCCCTGGTGGCCGCGGCCTACCGCTTTGACAGCTTCCTGCAAGACGCCCGGCTGACCGCCGCCTATCTGAACATGGTCCTTCTGAATGGGGAGACCCATAACGAGTATATCTACCTGGACGACTACCGCCAGGAGCTGTGGGACGCAGTGCAGCAGGACTTTGCCGAGGGCACTATCGGCGTGCGCTGGCCCTTTGACAACGACCGGGACCGCCGGGAGAACACCTATATGACCGACCTCATCTTCGAGGTCAGCCGGAACCACAGCGAGGATGTGAGCCCCGCCGGTGAGGGGAATATCCGCTACGAGAACCTCCCCACCGACGACCGTCTCGTCATCACCCTCACCCCCCAGGCCAAACACACCCTGGCCGTGCTGGATCAAACTGGCATCCGGGAGGAGGGCTACGAGCTGTGCCCCTGGGCGTATGAGGAGAGCGACCCAGTCTACCCCAGCACAGTGAGCAGATAAATTTCCGCCCCGGAGGTCCTTTCGACCTCCGGGGCACTTCATGTCACAGGCTAATCAAAGGTTTCGTTGTCTTCCGGCCGCATATAATAGGTGGCTCCGTTCCGGCACACCTCATTCAGCCGCCCTGTGTCCACCAGGTACTCGATGAAGAAGCGGACATTGCGCTCGAAGCGCAGGGAGCGGGGTGGCCTGTGGGTGAGCAGCTTGTAGCGCAGGCAGGCCGCCTCGTCGATCTGGCTGGCCGTCATGGGCCGGTCCACCAGGGAGAGGATTTCCTCCGCCCGGCGGTGAATCAGGGCCTGGTTGGCGTCGATCAGAGAGCCGATCTCCGCCCCGGAGCACACCCCCCGGTGGGCCATGACATAGAAGTCGCAGCCCAGCCCCCGCAGCTTCTCCCTGCTGTCCAGGGCCATGCGCTGGCTTAGGTTGTAGGGCAGCTTGGCCTCCAGCAGCTCCCGGCTGAGGAGGGCGTCGGCGGTGTAACACACGTTGTCCGGGGTGATAGTGCAGATGTGCCCCGCCGAGTGTCCGGGGGTCTGGACGACCTGAAACTTCACCCCGCCCAAGGTAAAGGGCCCATCGTTGGGGGGGATGAAATAGTCGGGCTCGTGGAGCATGCAGGACGACTCCCGCTCCACCGTTCCCGGGGAGAGGGTGAGGAAGTAGCACTTGAGCGTCAGCAGGGAGGAGCACATACCCGCCTCGGGAAAGGTGAGGGCCACCTTCGTGCCGTATTTCTCCTGAAAATAGCCGTTGTTGGCGCAGTGGTCCACATGGGCGTGGGAGCACAGCACCCCTGCGGGGATCAGCCCGGCTGAACGCAGGGTGTCGTCCAGCTCCTCCCGCTCCCCCGGCAGGCCAGTGTCCAGCAGGATGCACCGGCCGTCATCCAGCCGGTACAGGGGGATCAGCTCGCTGGCCTCAATGACCCAGGTGTTTCCCTTGATTTGTGTCAGGTTCATAAAATTCCTCCCGGGAAGGTGGCGCAGGGCGCGGGGCCCGGCGGTTTTCTTAACGGATGGTGGACGCAATACCGTGCTGCTTCTGTCCGTCCATAGTCGCTCCCTCACGCTGCTTCAAATACACCATCAATACCGCCACGTCCGCCGGGGACACCCCGGACACCCGGCCCGCCTGGCCCAGGTTCTTGGGGCGGATGGTATCCAGCTTCTGCCGGGCCTCCAGCCGCAGGCCGGCGATGGACGCATAGTCGATATCCTCCGGCATGGGCCGCTCCTCCAGGCGGCGGACCTCCTCCACCTGGCGCAGCTGACGGTCGATGTACCCGGCGTATTTGATTGTGATCTCCGTCTCGCTGACCACCGCCGGGGGCAGGTCGGGCCGGGCGGGATCGAAGGGGGCCAGGTCGGCGTAGCTCAATCGGGGACGGCGGAGCAGGTCGGCCAGCCGGGCTCCGTCCTTGACGGGGGGCTCTCCCCGGGTCTCCAAGAGAGCGGCCAGGGCAGGGGAGGGCGGCGTGCCGGTGTGCTCCAGCCGGCGGACCTCCCGGTCCACAGCGGCGTATTTTTCCTGCACTTTTTCATATTGTTCCCGGGAGACCAGCCCTAATTCATAGCCGATGGCTGCCAGCCGCCGGTCGGCGTTGTCCTGGCGGTGGAGCAGGCGGTACTCGGTGCGGGAGGTCATCATGCGGTAGGGCTCGTTGGTGCCCTTGGTGACCAGGTCGTCGATGAGCACCCCGATGTACCCCTGATCCCGGCGGAGGATCAGGGGCGGCTTGCCCTGGATTTTCAGGGCTGCGTTCACCCCGGCCACAAAGCCCTGGACGGCGGCCTCCTCATAGCCGGAGGAGCCGTTGAACTGTCCCGCCCCGTACAGCCCGGGGACGGCCTTGGTCTCCAGGGTGGCCTCCAGCCCGGTGGGGTCCACGCAGTCGTACTCGATGGCGTAGGCGCACCGGGTCATCTCGGCCTGCTCCAGGCCGGGGATGGTGTGGAGCATCTCGATCTGCACCTCCTCGGGCAGGGAGGAGGAGAAGCCCTGGATGTACAGCTCCTCGGTGTCCAGCCCCATAGGCTCGATGAAGAGCTGGTGGCGCTCCTTGTCGGGAAAGCGCTCCACCTTGGTCTCGATGGAGGGGCAATACCGGGGCCCCACCCCCTCGATGGTGCCGTCGTAGAGGGGGGAGCGGTCCAGGTTGGCCCGGATGATTTTGTGGGTGTCCTCGTTGGTGTAGGTCAGCCAGCATACCGCCCGGTTTTCCGGGGGATTTTCTGTCTGAAAGGAGAAGGCCAGGCCGTCGCCGTCCCCCTCCTGGAGCTCCATCTTGGAAAAATCCACACTGCGGGCGTTGACCCGGGGGGGCGTGCCCGTCTTAAACCGGCGGATGGACAGGCCCAGCCGCTTCAGGCTGTCCGTCAGGGGCAGGGCGGCGGACAGGCCGTCAGGGCCCGAGTCCCGGACCACCTCTCCCACTACAATCCGGCCCCCCAAGTGGGTGCCGGTGGCGACAACCGCGGCTTTCACCCGGTACACCGCCCCGGTGTGGGTGACCACCCCGGACACCGCGCCGTTTTCGGTGAGGATGTCCACCACCTCCGCCTGCTTTACCCACAGGTTTTCCTGTTTCTCCAGGGTGTGCTTCATGATCTTCTGGTACTCCCGGCGGTCGGCCTGGGCCCGGAGGGACCAGACGGCGGGGCCCTTGCTCCGGTTGAGCAGCCGGTACTGGATGCAGGCCCTGTCGGCGGCCCTGGCCATCTCGCCCCCCAGGGCGTCCAGCTCCCGGACGAGATGCCCCTTGCCCGTCCCCCCAATGGCCGGGTTGCAGGGCATATTGCCCACCGCGTCCAGGTTGACGGTGAAGCAGAGGGTTTTCATCCCCATCCGTGCGGCGGCTAACGCAGCTTCGATGCCCGCGTGGCCCGCCCCGATGACGGCGATGTCAAATTGTCCGGCGAAATAGGTCTTCATAGACGGCGCTCCCCTGGATAGATTCGCCGTGTATTGTATCACGGTTTTGAATTTGGGGCAAGGGGTTGCGAAAACTTGCATTATCAAGTAAAATTGCAGGGGCGGCATGCAGCCGCCCCTACAGGAAAGGACGGTTGGAGCGGATGAACCACGAAACTTTCATGGCCGAGGCCCTTTCCCTGGCCCGGCAGGCGATTGCCGACGGCGATGTACCGGTGGGGTGCGTTATTGTGAAGGACGGAGAGATTATCGGCCGGGGCCGCAACCGCCGGGAGCTGAACAACGACGCCACCGCCCACGCCGAGGTGGAAGCTATCCGGGAGGCCTGCGCCCACCTTGGGACCTGGCGGCTCCACGGCTGCACCCTCTACGTCACGCTGGAGCCCTGCCCCATGTGCGCCGGAGCCATTGTCAACGCCCGAATCTCAGAGGTCCGCTACGGCGCAAAGGAGGAGAAGTCCGGCTGCTGCGGCTCGGTGCTCAACCTCTTTGAGGAGCGGTTCAATCACCGCCCCCGCATCTACCAGGGGCCGCTGACTGCGGAGTGTGAGATGGTGCTCCAGGAATTTTTTCAAAATCTGCGATAAGATTTAAAGCTTTTGTAACATTTCACAAGAACTTTTGTAAAATCTTTTGTCTATACTCATACTCGCAAGGCAAGAACATCTTTTCATTCTATCCTCCATTTTTGGAAAGGCTGGCGGGTCGCTCCGCCGGTCTTTCTCTCTTTTTATGTGGTTGTCCAATTACGCCAAAGGATTTCTGTCTGATCGAAAAATTTTTAGATGATTTAATCTTTTTGTAACAACTGGCGTTGGATTTGTTAATAAGTTTCCGGTAATATAAAATCTGCAAGAGACAGTTCGTTTCATTTTAATCCTCTTTTTCAACGGGAAGCCCCGGATACCTTGGAGCAGGTATCCGGGGTTTTTCGCATTATGGTGTTTATAGCTTGCGGAACCTTGTGATGGAGGTCCAGTTTTCAGGAAATCCCATAGCTGAAAGAAGTTCTTTTTCCTGAATGGCTGTTGTACTGCGCTTAAACTTGTTAATCAGCAGCACAAGTTCCTGCTTTAATGTTAAAAAATCGTTCTTGGATAAGAGGTACCGCAGAGCGATAACCACCGCGAACAAGTCTGATTTCCCACAGCTGTATTGGACCCCGGTTTTGGGAAGGGACAGCTTTTGGTGAAGCAGTAAATCAGGAATACTTGCTTTGACACGGTAGGAAAACAACCGTTCGTTATGGGCACAGACATTTCTGAATCGGGAAAGGATACTCAGAATAGAACCCAGCTGGCTTTCGTTAATTCCTTGGAAATTGGTGCTGATCTTAATCTGAATATCTTGAGGCAGCAGCATATACATTTTTGACAAAGTCCCAAATGTGACTGTATTCAAAAGCACCCAAAGAGGAACGTTGTGATTTTGAGACACATAATGCCTGATGTACTCATACTGACTGTCTGGATTATGGATGATACTGGTTAGCTTATAGACCAATCGGTCAACCCGGACAACATCAGCTCCAGTATATCGGTAATTGGCCTTGTCCAGATATTTTTCCTGTGTCTCGCCGTGTTTTTCTGAAAAATAGTAGGAGAGCAGCGATCGGATATGCCGTTCAACCCGGCAGAGATATTTGAGAAACAACTCCCGCAATCCCCTGTCAAATTCATAGAGAGTTACGATGTCCTCAAATTTTGTACCGTCTTTGTATTTTTTTGTCGTCTTATTTTTAAATAGGTGTTTGTAGCCGGTGATGAGCGCGAAATAACTGTTTTGACGAAGCATTGCCTCTGCATAGGCTTCATTGGAGATGATTAAGCCTTTTTCGGTTCTCAATTTTTCGATTTGCTGCTGATAAGTTAAAAAAGGCTTTGCCATCTGTCTGGTCACCACCTGAAATTTATAAAAAAAGAGGGCCCCCGCAGGAACCCCCTGGGTCGCAGGCCTCACAGGTTTCTGCAACACGATCACTGAGATTACTATACCAGCAGTTATAACCTTTGTCAAGGACTTTTCCACACATTTTTCCACATTGGGCACGCGGGGACCGGTGGACAGTCCGGGTCCGGTCAGCTTGCTGGCCAGCATCCCAATCCATAGTATGCGCCGCACACCGGATTTGTTGTAAAAATAATTCGATTTCAAAAAACGGCCCGGAGCAAAGCTCCGGGCCGTGAGACGTACTATTTACGAAAATCTCAGCACTTCTCGAAGATGGTGGCAACGCCCATGCCGCCGCCGATGCACAGGGTGGCCAGGCCCTTCTTGGCGTCGTCCCGCTTGGCCAGCTCGTGGAGCAGGGTAACGATGATTCGCGCGCCGGAAGCGCCCACGGGGTGGCCCAGGGCGATGGCGCCGCCGTTGACGTTGACCTTGCTCATGTCAAAGTTCAGCTCGCGGGCCACGGCGATGGACTGGGCGGCAAAGGCCTCGTTGGCCTCCACCAGGTCCATGTCCTCGATCTTCAGGCCGGCCTTCTCCATGGCCTGACGGGAGGCGGGCACGGGGCCCACGCCCATGATCTTGGGATCCACGCCGCCCTGGCCCCAGCTGACCAGCTTGGCCATGGGCTTCAGGCCGTACTTCTCAACGGCTTCCTTGGAGGCCAGCACGATGGCGGCAGCGCCGTCGTTGATGCCGGAAGCCTGACCGGCGGTCACCCGCTGGACATGCTTCTTGGCGTCGGCCTCATGGACGCCGGTGAGCTCGAAGGTGTGGACAATCTCGTCCTCCACGCCCTCGGGGCCGCAGGGGAACGCGCCGCGGAGCTTGGCCAGCTTATCCAGGGGAGACAGGCGGGGGAACTCGTCCTTCTTGAACTCCACCATTTCCTTCTTGACCTTGATCATCACGGGGACGATCTCGTCGTCGAACTTGCCGGCCTCCATAGCGTCGGCGGCCTTCTTCTGGGAGTTGTAGCCGAACTCGTCCAGCTCCTCGCGGGTGATGCCCCACACGTCGCAGATGTTCTCGGCGGTGGTGCCCATGTGGTAGTTGTTATACACGTCCCACAGGCCGTCCTTGATCATGGTGTCCACCATCTTGTTGTCGCCCATGCGGGCGCCCCAGCGGGCGGCGGGGAGGGCGTAGGGGGCGGCGGACATGTTCTCGGTGCCGCCGGCCACGATGATCTCAGCGTCGCCCAGGGCGATGGTCCGGCCGGCCTCGATGACGGACTTCATGCCGGAGCCGCACACCATGCCCACGGTGTAGGCGGGGACGGAGGTGGGGATGCCGGCCTTCAGGCTGGCCTGACGGGCCACGTTCTGGCCCAGGCCGGCGGTGAGGATGCAGCCGAACATGACCTCGTCCACGTTCTCGGGCTTCACGCCGGCCCGGTTCAGGGTCTCCTTGATGACGGTGGCGCCCAGGTCGGCGGCGGGGGTGTCCTTCAGGGACCCGCCGAAGGAACCGATGGCGGTGCGGCAGCAGTTGACAACATAAACTTCTCTCATGATGTGTGTGACCTCCTGAATTTTAATAGGGCGCTCCGGGGAGTGCCCGGGATAACCGCTCTTGTCTCTCATTATAGCGGAGACCCGTTCAAATTGCAATAAAATTTTCCGCCCTTTTTAGACCGCTCTCGAATTTTTCAGGAAAACACTTGCATTCTGTTTTGAAGTATGGTATGCTTGGGGATACTTCCGGGTTTTCCCGGCTGGAATCGTAAATTTACGGCCTTGAAAGGTCTTGAAAGGAACGAATCGTAATGAACACTCTCAATCTGATCCTCACCATTATCCAGGTTATCTGCGGTCTGGCCGTTATCGCCGTGGTTATGCTTCAGTCCGGCAAGAGCGCGGGCCTGTCCGGCGCCATCGCCGGCGGCGCTGACACCTTCCTGTCCAAGAACAAGGCCAAGAGCCTGGACGCCAAGCTGGCCAAGATGACCAAGTGGGTGGCCATCCTCTGGATCGTCATCACCCTGGCCCTGAGCCTGATTTGATTGATGCAGTTAAAAGCTCCTCACTATAAACGGTGAGGAGCTTTCTTTTGCTTGCAGAATCAGTCGAAGACTGCTACAATAGCCATACCGCCCGTCCTCTCCCTGTTAAGGGGAAGGAGGTGAACCCCTATGGGAGACGCTCGAGAACTCTTACTGACCATCGCCGCAAATGTGATCGCATACTACATTTGCAAATGGTTTGATGGTCACAGCAAAGGGCGGTAACCACAGCAAAACCCCGGAGAGTCGCACCTCTCCGGGGTTCTTTTTTTGGTGATACCCACGGGAGACGCTCATTTCCGCCTGGGTACAAGTTGATTATAACACAGTTGCGCCGGGATATGCAAGAGAAAAGTTTTATTTCACCTCGTGGCTGTTCAGCAAAGACTGCTTGATATCCCACAGCTTCTGGGACAGGTCCACATAGTAGTTGTGGGGGTTCTCGAAGCGCTTCACCTCGTCCCAGAGGGCGTCCACCTGCCGCTGACAGTAGGCCCGGCTGGTCTGGAGGTCGGGCACCTGATATACCAGCTCGCCTCCCTGGAACACAGGCACCATCAGCTCCCGGGCCTCGATGTCGGTGTACACCTTCCGCTTCCAGGTGGCGTCCGGGTCGAAGAGCTCCAGGGGCTGGGAGAAGTCAAACTCCTCGTCGTGGAGGCAGATCAGATCGGCCTCCGCCTTGCCGGTGTCCTTGGAGAAGATGCGGTAGATCTTCTTGAAGTGGGGGGTGGTGATTTTGGCGGCGTTCTCGCTGATCTTGATTTTGGGAATGATGGTCCCGTCGTCCCCCTCGATGGCGGCCAGCTTGTAGACCCCGCCGAACACCGGCTCGCTGCGGGAGGTAATCAGCCGCTCGCCCACGCCGAAGGAGTCGATGCGGGCCCCCTGGCGCACCAGGTCCCGGATGATGTACTCGTCCAGGGCGTTGGAGGCCACGATCTTGCAGTCGGTAAACCCGGCCTCGTCCAACATCTCCCGGGCCTTCTGGGAGAGGTAGGTGAGGTCGCCGGAGTCCAGACGGATGCCGCATTTGGTGATGCCCTGGGGGACCAGCACCTCGTTGAAGGCCCGGATGGCGTTGGGCACGCCGGATTTCAGCACGTTGTAGGTGTCCACCAGCAGGGTGGCGTTGTTGGGGTAGAGCTGGCAGTAGGTCTTGAAGGCGGTGTACTCGTCGGGGAACATCTGCACCCAGGAGTGGGCCATGGTGCCGGTGGCGGGGGAGCCGTACCGCTGGTCGGCCATGGTGCAGGCGGTGGCGGCGCAGCCGGCGATGTAGCTGGCCCGGGCCCCCAGCAGGGCGCCGTCCGCCCCCTGGGCCCGGCGGGAGCCGAACTCCGCCACCGGCCGGCCCTCGGCGGCCCGGACGATGCGGTTGGACTTGGTGGCGATGAGACTCTGGTGGTTCAGGGTGAGCAGGAGGAAGGTCTCCACAAACTGGGCCTGGATGGCCGGGGCCCGGACGGTGAGGATGGGCTCGTTGGGGAAGACCGGGGTGCCCTCGGGGACGGCCCAGATGTCGCCAGTGAATTTGAAGTCCCGTAAAAAGGCCAGGAATTCCTCGCTGAAACAGCCCTTGGTGCGCAGGTAGTCGGTGTCTTCCTCATCAAAGCACAGCTCCTGGATGTACTCCACCACCTGGGCCAGGCCGGCCGCGATGGCAAAGCCCCCCTTGTCGGGAACGGAGCGGTAGAAGACGTCAAAATAGCAGATGCGGTCCTGCAAGCCGGTCTGGAAGTAGCCGTTGGCCATGGTCAGCTCGTAGAAGTCGCAGAGCATGGTCAGGTTGGTTTTCGCTTTCATAGGGAAAGCCTCCTTGTGTCGGGGTGACAAGACACCCCCATTTGACCCTATTATACTCCCTCCGGCAGAAAATGCAAGGAAAAGTGCAATTTTCTAAAAATCGGGCGCGCCAGAGTCATCCCGCAGCTTTATGCAGGGGCGGACACCCCCCTGCGCCCGCCGCCCTTGCATCATTTGCCGAATTTTGCTATAATATGGGTGGTTGCCTTTCCACCCTGGCAACAGGGAGGAGGTGAAGATATGAACACGTTGGTAGACTATATTGTGGCTGTCATAGCAAGTGTGGTTGGTCATTACATCTGCAAGTGGTTTGACCGTCACGACAAAAGGTAACCAAGCGTAAACCGAACCCCTGGGAGAGATAGCAGCTCTCCCAGGGGTTCAATTTTTGGTGAAGACAACAATGTTGGTAGACTTGTTGGTCGAGGTTATTATATCACAAGCGATCCTATCTTTGCAAGAGTAATTTTATATTTTTTCCTTCCCGCCGCCGGGGAACAGCTGAAAAATCCTTCCCTGATTGGGCGGGTCGCCCCCTGCGGCCACCCAGCCGGCGGCAAAGGCCCGGCGGGCCATGGAAAACAGGTAATTTTCCGCCTCGTCATACTCAGGTGCTTCTAAAAACTGTGAAAAGGCATCTTCAAAGTCGTTGGAAAACATTTCACCACCTCCACTATTTAAAACTAATTTACACGATTATACATTGTATGTCAATGTTTAATGCGGAATTATAGTATCATACTTCAAGGAGGGGAGATTCTATGAAGCCTGTTAAAACATCGGTAAGCATAACCATTGACAATCCTGTCCTGGAACAGATAAAATATCTGGCCGAACTGGAGGACCGCTCCCTGTCCAGCTATATCAACCTGGTCCTCCGGGAGCACTTAAAGCAGCTGGAGCGGAAAAAAGGCTGAAAACCGCTAAAATCCCCTTGACAGAGGGGGAGAACTGGCATACAATAGGAAGTCACAAAGCCTTGACAGGGAACAGTACCTCACAGCGGGGTTTTAGAGAGAGGATGGCCGGTGCAAATCCTCCGAAGCTGTGGCGGGAAGGCGCCCTGGAGCGCGGGGAGGAAATGCCCCGCCGGTCCCCGCCGTTACCGGGTTAGAGTGCGCGTCAGCCAGACGCGAATTCAGGTGGAACCACGGACAGTTTTTGTTCGCCCTGAGCCGAAAAGGCTCGGGGCGTTTTTTGTTCAAAGGGGGTGTTTGAATGACAGAACAGCACAGGGAGCATGCCATTGAGGTAGTAAAAAACATCTGCCATGTCCTCCACGAGAAGCGGTATGAGGACCTGCCCTCCTGCGTGGACAAGATGGAGTGGGACGACACAGAGGTAATCAGGGAGTACATCCAGGGCACACTGGAGATGAACGACTTTGACGTGTTCGACGAGTACGGCGTCCCCTGCAATTTTAAACCGCAGTATGAGTACCACCACGAGGTGATGTTTTTCGAGTACAAGGACGGCAGCGGTTTCGCCGTGGACTATGATCTGACCTCCGGCGGCGAGTTGGTTTATCTGACGTTACAGCTTGAGTTCTTGTACGAAAACGGCGGCTTGAAATCTATTTTCCGCACCATCGACCCCCAGTAGGGGCGGCCTTTGGCCACCCGCGGGGCATCAGAACGAAAGATGGGCGGCCACAGGCCGCCCCTGCAAATCAAATTATCATAATAAGGAGATTACAACATGAAAAACAGCGAAAAGACCATGGAAAAGATTGTGGCCCTGTGCAAGGGCCGGGGCTTCATCTTTGCCGGCTCCGAAATCTACGGCGGCCTGGCCAACACATGGGACTACGGCCCCCTGGGTGTAGAGCTGAAGAACAACATCAAGAAGGCCTGGTGGAAGAAGTTCGTCCAGGAGAACCCCTACAACGTGGGTCTGGACGCCGCCATCCTGATGAATCCCCAGGTGTGGGTGGCCTCGGGCCACGTGGGCGGCTTCTCCGACCCGCTGATGGACTGCAAGGAGTGCAAGGAGCGTTTCCGCGCCGACAAGGTCATCGAGGACTGGTGCCAGGAGCACAGCTTCGACCTGGGCCACAGCGTGGACGCCATGTCCCAGGCTCAGATGAAGGAGTTTGTGGAGGAGCACCAGATCGTCTGCCCCTCCTGCGGCAAGTTCAACTGGACGGATATCCGCCAGTTTAACCTGATGTTCAAGACCTTCCAGGGGGTCACCGAGGACGCCAAGAATACCGTCTACCTCCGCCCCGAGACCGCCCAGGGCATCTTTGTCAACTTCCAGAACGTCCAGCGCACCACCAGGAGAAAGCTGCCCTTCGGCGTGTGCCAGGTGGGTAAATCCTTCCGCAACGAGATCACCCCGGGCAACTTCACCTTCCGCACCCGGGAATTTGAGCAGATGGAGCTGGAATTTTTCTGCAAGCCGGGCACCGAGCTGGAGTGGTTCGCCTACTGGAAGAAGTTCTGCCATGAGTGGCTGCTGGGCCTGGGCATCAAGGACGAAAACCTCCGTCTCCGGGACCACGACCCCGAGGAGCTGAGCCACTACTCCAACGCCACCACCGACTTTGAATTCGCCTTCCCCTTCACCGACTGGGGCGAGCTGTGGGGCGTGGCCAGCCGCACCGACTTCGACCTGAAGGCCCACCAGACCACCTCCGGCAAGGATCAGACCTACTTCGACCAGGAGACCAACGAGCACTATATCCCCTATGTGATCGAGCCCTCCCTGGGCGCCGACCGGGTCACCCTGGCCTTCCTGTGCGACGCCTACGACGAGGAAGTGGTGGACGCCGAGAAGAACGACGTGCGCACCGTCCTGCGCCTGCACCCCGCCCTGGCCCCCTTCAAGTGCGCCGTGCTGCCCCTGTCCAAGAAGCTGG
>CANSXE010000022.1 GCA_947650875.1 uncultured Bacillota bacterium
CCTCCACCACCGCCTTCGGCGGCGGTCCCCCTCCCTTTCGCAAGGGAGGCTTTTTTGCTCCTCACCCATACCGTGTAATCCCCCCAAAGTGGGACGTTTCCATACATTTAATGGAAATGAGGGCGCAGTGCGCCCTTTTTTAGGCGCAAAAAAGCCCGCTTCCGTGGAGGGAAGCGGGCTGTAGTTTATCCTACTGAGACGTAATCCTTTGAAACGTAACCAATTTTGTCGCCGGTATAATTGATCTTATAGAATCCGTTTTCCTCACCCAGGATGGTGACGGTGCTGCCGTTCTGGGCGCTGGCCACCTTTTCGGAGTCCTTGCTGGGGCCGGAGCGGATATTCAGGCCCTTTTCCGCGTTGATAATCCGGCCCTTGGTGCCTGGGGTGACCGCTCCGCCGCCGATGGTCCGGGCCTTACAGGTGACCGAGGTCTCGGCTGTTACGTCGCCGCAGGTGGCGGTGATGGTGACCTGGACATCGGAGTTAGCAAGATTTACGTTGGTGACCAGGCCGGTGGCGTCCACGGTGGCTGCGGCGGGGTTGCTGCTGGACCAGCTCACCTCACCCACGGCGCCGGCGGGAAGGAGATTGGCAATCAGCTGGAAGGTCGCTCCGCTGTCCAGGGGGGCGTCGATGCTGTTGAGGGAGATAGACTGAAGCATCGGGGGCGCGACAGGGCCAGGCTGGTTGGCAGAGCCGTTGGACTGGTTGCCCTGGCTGGCGGACACGCTGGAGTTGGAGCCGGGGCTGGGATTCTTCCCCTTATTGCCAAAGATGGGCGCGCCCACAAAGCGGAAGACAATAAACAGCGCACTGGCGATAAGGGCCAGGGAGATGACCAGGCCTGCGATTTGGATGGGGTTGACCGGCCGGCCATAGCCGCCGCCCCGGGTGTTGGCCACCCGCTTGCCGGAGATGCCGCCCCGTCCGGGCCGCTCGTCGCAGAAGGGGCAGCGCTTGTAGGTGATGGAGTAGTCCTCGCCGCAGTTTTCGCAGCGAATCACATCGGCGCGGCGGGGTGAGGACTGCCGGGAAGAACTGCCGCCCCGGGAGGGAGCCGCCCGGCGTTCGCCGGAGCTGCGGGAAGACTGGGGCCGCTCGCTGTAGCCGGAGCCGCCCCGGGAAGTCTGGGGCCGCTCACCGTAGCCAGAGCCGCCCCGGGAAGTCTGGGGCCGTTCGCCGTAACCGGAGCCGGCCCGGGAAGACTGGGGCCGTTCGCCGTAACCGGAGCTGGCCCGGGAAGACTGGGGCCGCTCGTCGTAACCGGAGCCGCCCCGGGAAGATTGGGGGCGTTCACTGTAACCGCCGCTGCGGGAGGGGACCTGCCGGCGTTCGCCGCTGTCGCCGCTGCCCCGGGGCGTGGGAGTCGATCTATCTGCCATGGTTGTTTCCTCCAAGTTCCATAGACTGCTTCAAGACTTTTTCTATTCTACAGGTTTTTTTCTTTCCCGTCAACCAATATCGGTGTAAATAACAAAAAATTCACGATTTTATGTCAATCATCTTGGGCGGGTCCCTACATCTTGTGTAGGGGACAGAACCCGTCCCCTACTTGACCTGCCGCCGCCTTTTTATTATAATAAGGGCACCAAATCTGAACGTGGGAGATGGAAACGCTATGAGCACCGTCATGACCGCCAGCGAGGTCCACAAGCAGTATAACGAGGTGGTAACCGCCTTCCGCAAATTAATCCCGGACCCCTCCCTGCGCATGACCTTCAGCCGACAGGTGGACGGCTATATCCGCCAGTACGCCCTGGGGGTGTGGCAGGCGGACAGCACCAGCTCCATCTCCCCCCGGCATGTGGAGTTCTACAACGCCATCTGGACCCCGGGCAGCCCGGTGCCCTCGGCGCTGTATTGGGAGGTGGCCTCCGGGGTGGCCAACTTCGACCTGTTCCAGCCCCCCGCCTTCTTCCAGGACCTGCGCCAGTACGACCGCCTGCGGGGCACCGCCCTGGCCCGGCGGTTTGCCGACGACCTCACTCTGCTCCTCCTCCTCTTTGCGGCGGTGGACGGGGTGGTGAGCGAGAGCGAAGCGGGGTTTGTCAACGCCTGCGGCGATGTGCTGCTGGAGCTGTGTGACAAGGACGGCTTGCGCACCGGCCGGCCGGCCATCCGGGCCGACCAGTTTGCCGCCCCCCGCCCCGCCGCTCCGGCCCCAAAGCAGGAGAAGGTCCCCGCCAAAAAGGAGGAAGACCAGCCCCCGGCGGAGCCGGAGCCCACTCTGGAGGAGCTGCTGGCCGAGCTGGATGGGCTGTGCGGCCTGGACAAGGTGAAAAAGGACGTGAAAAGCCTCATTAACCTGGTGAAGGTGCGCAAGATGAGGGAGGAGGCCGGTCTGCCCGTGCCCCCCATGTCGCTGCACCTGGTGTTTATGGGCAACCCCGGCACCGGAAAGACCACCGTGGCCCGGCTGCTGGCCAAGATTTACCACGCGGTGGGGGTGCTGTCCAAGGGCCAGCTGGTGGAGGTGGACCGGTCCGGCCTGGTGGCCGGCTTTGTGGGTCAGACCGCCCTGAAAGCCCAGGAGGCCGTCCAAAAGGCCATCGGCGGGGTGCTGTTCATCGACGAGGCCTACGCCCTGGTCAACGCCGAGAGCGCCAACGATTTCGGCCACGAGGCCATCGAGGTTATCCTCAAGAATATGGAGGACCACCGGAAGGACCTGATTGTGATCGTGGCGGGGTACACCGACCGGATGGAGCAGTTTATCCACGCCAACCCGGGGTTGGAATCCCGGTTTAACAAATACTTCTTCTTCGAGGACTACGACGGGAAGCAGCTGATGGAGATTTTCCGCTCCATGTGCAAAAAGAACGGCTACACCCTCTCGGAGGAGGGGGAGCGGTTTATGGAGAAGGACCTCCGGGAGCTCTACGACAGCCGGGACGAGAACTTCGGCAACGCCCGTGACGTGCGCAACCTCTTTGAACAGGCGGTGGCCCGCCAGGCCGACCGGGTGTCTCAGCTGGAGGAGCCCACCAGAGAACAGCTCATGGAGCTGAAACCGGAGGATTTGGAGGAGCCGGCATGATAAAAATTTGGGGCTGGGAGAAAAAGCCGCGGACCATGCTGCGGTATCTCAAGATCGGGGACATCTTCTGCTTCCAATACGACCACCGTACCTACCGCTTTGGGCGTATCATGGCAAAGGTGATATTCCACATTGTAGAAATCTTTGATTACACTTCCGACCAGCCGATTATCACCGAGACGGACATCCTTGCGGCAAAACGGCTCCTGATAACACCGCTGGATACCTACAGCCTGTTCGACCGGAAGAGCGAGGGGGAGTGGCGGATCATCGGCCGCCAGGAGGACTACACCCCGCCGGAGGATGCGAGAGACATCTGGTTCTCCTGGGGGGATCGTTCCGGGGCCCGGAAGTCCAATGTGTTTGACGAGACCGTATTCATCAGTGAAACGGAGTGGAAAGCCTTGCCGCCCCTCTCGCCCGGTGGGGACTATGATATGAAGCGGGATGTTGCAAAGCAGCTGATTGCCGAGGTGGACTGGTCCCAGTATGAAACCGCCTACGGGAACGCCGCCCAGGATATCCCCCATTTCCAGTGTAGGCAGACCCCCAGCGTGCCCCGTTCCCTGGGAGAACTGTTCTCCGGGAACTGGAACAAGGCCATGCAGGCCGCCAGCGACCTGTGGGCCGGCCTGTGCCACCAGCACGCCTATGTATCCTCCGCCGCCCTGCCCGCCTGCGACTTTCTGATACTCGGCTTGCAAGAGGCGGACGATAAACTGAAGGTGGAACTGCTGGACATTTTCCTGGGCTTCGCCGTCTGTACCGGGAGGAGCGCGGAGACGGATTGGGAGAAGCAGCTGCGGGACAAGCTGACCAGCCACCTGCCGGTGTTTGCCGGGCTGGTCTCCTCAGAAAACGAGGATATCTCCTATTTTTCAGGGCGCATTGTGGAAGAACTGACCGGCAAGGAGGGGTGAGCGAATGGATACCTTTTATTCTATCCTGGGGGATGAGGAGTGCAGCCAAATCTGGGATCGGATCGACACAGAACTGCAATTCCAGCCCAGCGTCCGGGTCAGTCAGGTGCCCTTCCGGCTTCCCGCGCCCTGGGTGGTCCACGATTTGACCTATTTCCCCGTGGAGCAGCGGTATGAGGACTTCAAGGAGACTGTGGTCCGGGCCCTGGTGGATTGCCTGGGGGAGGACGACTGGATTTACGCCCTGGACTGGCAGCACAGCGGCTTTCGCTACGACCCCCGCCGGCCCGTCACCGAGCACGACCACTGGGTGGAGGATGCGCGGTACGGCGGCGTGCTGGGCGGGGGCTACAACGCCTATTTTCCCGAATTCTACCCCGACGGGGACTATTACTTTTTCGTCCAGCGGGACCTGAAATGGGGCTATCTGGGCCACCCCTGGCGGCGGGAAATCTGGCTGTTCGGCGCGCCGCTGGTGGAGCGGCTGTCCCCGGAGCTGGAGACGCTGGGCTTTCCGGTGAAGACGGTGTGAACGTAGGGGCGGATATTATCCGCCCGCAGAATAAACGCCCTACGCAAAGTTACCATATAAAAACAAGGAGGAAACCACCATGTTACTGAATTTCGACCAGATTGAGGAGAAGGTCATCCCCAAGATGCGGGGCGGTGAGGGGGAGATGATTACCCGGATGTTTGTCAACGAGGACACCAAGATCATGCGGGGCCGTCTCACCCCGGGCAGCACCATCGGCCTGCACACCCACGAGACCGACAGCGAGATGATTTTCATTCTCTCCGGCGCGGGCAAGGTGCTGTGCGACGGGGAGTATGAGCCCCTGTCCGCCGGGTCGGTCCACTACTGCCCCAAGGGCCACGAGCACAGCCTGATTAACGACGGGACCGAGGACCTGGAGATTCTGGCTATGATCCCCACCCACGGCGCATGAGGGTAGCCTTCTACACCCTGGGCTGCAAGGTCAACCAGTATGAGACCCAGGCCCTGGAGCAGCTCTTTGCCGGCCGGGGGCACACCCTGGTCCCCTTTGAGGGGGAGGCGGACGTGTACATCGTCAACTCCTGCACCGTCACGGCGGTGAGCGACAAGAAGTCCCGGCAGGTGGTGCGCCAGGCCCGGAAGCGGGCCCCGGACGCGGTGGTGGCCCTGTGCGGCTGCTACCCCCAGACTCACCCGGGGGATGTGGCCGGCCTGCCTGTGGATATCGTGGCGGGCACCGGGGACCGTGTCAAATTTGTGGAGCTGGTGGAGCAGGCCTGGGCGGAGCGCCGGGAGAAAATCACCGCCCTGGACGACGCCATGAAGCGCCGGACCTTCGAGCCCCTCCCCGCCGGGGGGCTGGAGGGGCGCACCCGGGCTATGCTCAAGGTGGAGGACGGGTGCGTCAACTTCTGTACCTACTGCATCATCCCCTACGCCCGGGGGCCCATCCGCTCCCTGCCCCTGGCTGACGCTGCCGATCAGGCGGCCAGGCTGGCCGGGGAGGGGTATCAGGAGCTTGTCCTCACCGGCATTGAGATTTCCTCCTGGGGCCGGGATTTGAAAGACGGGACCTCCCTTATCGACCTGGTGGAGACCGTCTGCGCTGCCGCGCCGGAGTGCCGGGTCCGGCTGGGGTCGCTGGAGCCCCGGACGGTCACAGAGGAGTTCTGCCAGCGGGCGGCGAAGCTGGACAACCTGTGCCCCCACTTCCACCTGTCCATGCAGTCGGGCTGCGACGCCACCCTGAGACGGATGAACCGGAAGTATGACACCGCCCGGTTTTTCGAGAGCGTCGGTCTGCTGCGGGAGCACTTCCAGCGCCCCGCTATTACCACCGACATGATCGTGGGCTTCCCCGGGGAGACGGAAGCGGAGTTTGTCCAGTCCCTGGACTTTATCCGGCGGTGCGCCTTTGCCGCCATGCACATCTTCCCCTACTCCAAGCGTCCGGGCACCCCGGCGGCCGCTATGCCGGACCAGGTGCCCAGGGCCGTCAAGGAGGAGCGGGCTCATCGGGCCGCCGAAATTGCCGCCCGGATAGAGGAGGACTACCTGTCCCAATTCGCGGGACAGACGGTGCAGGTCCTCTTTGAGGAGGAGCGGGAGGGCCTGTGGCGGGGGCACACCACCCGGTATTGTGAGGTCCGGGTCCCCAGCGGGGAAAACCTCCACAACCGGCTGTGCCGGGTGTCCGTCACCGGCGTGGGGGACGGATATCTGGAGGGGGAAATATTAAATTTTGAAAACCGGTAGTATTCACCTCGCAGCGGTGGTATAATCATTCCGGAATTTTGTACCAATGAGAGGAGCCCTGTCCCATGAGTGAGAATTACAGCGCCAATCCCGGCAAGAATCTGGTCCGTGCCGTGGACGGCATCGACTATCTGCGCATCCCCGTAAAGACCCACCTGATTACCAAGGACGACGACATGGTGGATGTGGTGAACAAATACCCCAGGGAAAAAATGCAGCCGGGGGACATCCTGTTTATCTCGGAAAAGGCGGTGGCCTGTACCCAGAGCCGGGCCATCCCCATGGAGGACATACACCCCCGGAAGCTGGCGGTTACCCTGAGCCGCTACGTCACCAAGACCCCCGCCGGCATCGGCCTGGGCATCCCGGAGACTATGGAGATGGCCCTTCAGGAGTGCGGCACCCTGCGCATCCTGTTCGCCGCCTTCTGTTCGGTCATCGGCAAGATATTCGGCCAGCGGGGCTGGTTTTACAACGTGGCCGGGCCAAAGGCCCGGGGCATCGACGGCCCCACCGAGGGCACCATCCCGCCCTATGACCACTATGTGGTCCTCACCCCTGCCGACCCCATGGGGACGGCCAAGCGCCTGGCACAGGCGCTTGGATACCCCGTCGCCATTGTGGACATCAACGACCTGGGGGCCAACATTCTGGGCTTCTCCGAGAAGCAGCCCACCATGGACTGGCTGGCCCGGGCGCTGGGGGACAACCCCCTGGGCCAGGGGGAGGAGTGCACCCCCATGGGCATCCTGCGCAAGGCGTAAACAGATGAAACCACCGGCTTCCACGGGAAAGCCGGTGGTTTTTTATGGCAGAAGGGTCACGGGGAAGTCGAAGTAGGTGTCCGGATAGGGTTCATTTTTCAAGGTAAAATGCCACCACTCGGTGTTGATCCCTTTGAAGCCGTGGGCGAGCATAGTATCCCGCAGGAGCTTCCGGTTGGCGGCCTGCTCCTCTGTCAGCCCGGTGAAATTGGGATGGGAGCGCGGCCCAAACCAGTCGAAGGTGCCACCCATGTCCAACTCCTTCCCGGTGTCCATATCGAAGAGGGTCACATCCACCGTAGAGCCCCGGCTGTGCCCCGATTTGGAGGATATGTAGCCCTGGGAGAAAAGGACGGATTTGTCCAGATCGGGGTAGAAGTACTCTTTCATGGAGACATCCTCCAGGTCAGCAGCCCAGCGCTTGAAGTGCTCCACCGCCGACTGGGGCCGGTAGGCGTCGTAAATTTTCAGCCGGTAGCCCTGTTCCGCCAGCTCGTCGCTTACCTCCTTCAGGGCTTCGGCCGTCTCCCGGGTGAGGAGGGCCACCGGAGCCTGGTAGCCGTCAATCCGCTCCCCCACAAAGTTGTAGGTGGAGTAGTAGCGAATCTCCAGGATTGCGTCCGGTACGGTCTCGGAGATCATGACAAAACGGCTGCCGTCCGAATCAGACAGCGGGGGGACATCTCCCAGCTGGCTGGTATCCCCGACGTCCGGCCGGCCGTCCAGGCCCTGGGCGTAGCCCTCCCGGTAGCCGGTCTCGTAGCCGCTGGAGTAGGCCTTCTGTTCCCGGGCCGGGTCCGCTCCGCTGCTTCCCGCCGGCTGATGGACCTGGCAGGAGGGGAGCAGGGCAAGACAGAGGAGCAGCGCGGCAAGCTTGCAGGTCCGCATGGCGGTTAAACCTCCTCCTTCCGGGGATCGGGCAGGTCCACATAGACAGGCGGGTGGCCGGTGGACTCCACAAACTTGAGCAGGTCCTCCCGCTTCAGCTGGAGGGTGGAGGTGGAGATGCCCGGGTGGCCGCTGATGTATGCGTCGGCCAGCAGGTCCCGGTCGATGACCAGCTTGACACGGCGATCTGTGTCGAACAGCAGCTCCAGGGCGGAGACCGAGCCAGGGAGCGTTTGCAGGTAGTCCTGCATGTGGCCGTCGTCAGCGAAGGACAGCCGGGAGCACCCCAGCTGGGCGGAGAGGAATTTAGTCTTGAAGGGCTTGTCCCCGGGCATCATCAGCAGGTAGAAATCAGTCTGCTGCTTGTTGCACAGAAACAGGTTCTTGCAGATCCGGGAGCCCAGCACCCGCTCCACCTCATGGCAGATCTCGATGGTGTCGGCGCGGTCGTGGTCCACCCGGACGTAGGGGATGGACAGCTCCTCCAGCCGGTCGTAGATGGCCAGCTCCTGGGGGATGCGGTCGTCTGTAGGGCGGGTGGTGTATCGGTTCGGGTCGATGTACATGGCGATTCTCCTTTATGCACGTTCAAGTCCCAGCAGCTTTTGGGCGTATCCGCCTAAGATGCCGTCCTTCTCCTCCCGGGTGAGGGGCAGGGCCTCGATGAGTTCGACGCTCTCCTTCTGGTCCCGCCAGGGGGTGTCGGTGCCGAAGAGGACCCGGCCGGGGAATTCCCGCACCATGCGGACAAACTGCTCCGTCTCCATCAGGGGCAGGTCGGAGGGGCCGTAGTAGCCGTCCCCCAGGGGGGAGATGCGGCCCAGGGCAAAGGCGGTGTCCAGATAGACCCCGGTGTCGGGCAGCAGGGCCTCCACCCGGTCCCACTCCCTCCAGCCCCCCATGTGGGCCAGAATGAGCTTCACCGGCCCCACCTGTTTCAGGGCACTGAGAGTCATCTCCGGGGTGCAGTGGTCCCGGAGAGGGAAGCCGATGTCCCGACCGGCGTGGGTGAGGACGATCAGCCCCAGCTCGCCGCAGCGGTCCAGGATACGCAGGTAGCGGGGGTCGTCGAAGTCGATGCCCTGGTAGATGGGGTGGAGCTTGACCCCCTTCATACCCAGCTCCACGATACGGGCCAGCTCGGCCTTCCAGTCAGGGAAGTCAGGGTGCATACAGCCGAAGGACCACAGGCCGGTCTCGGGGCCTTTTTCGTTCAGACCGGCGGATGCGTCGTTGACGTGGACCACCTGCCGGGCGCTGGTGGCCACCGGGAGAACCAGACAGCCGTCAATCCCCGCCCGGGCCATAGAGGTCCGCAGCCCCGTCTCGGTGCCGTCGGAAAAGGCCACGGTGTGACACATGGACTGGAGCTTTTCGATGGTGGCGGCGGCGATCTTGTCCGGAAAGGTGTGGGTGTGAATATCGAAGATCATGGGGACAGGATTCCTTTCTGGGTAAAAGTGGCGAAGCCTATGGTATAGAATACCACAGGCTCCGCCATTTTGGAAGAGAAAGAGAGAATTTTCATTGTGGGTCGCCCAGAGCCTGGCTCTTGCGGACGGTGACCTTCTCCTCGTAGCAGGAGAAGGCATCGTCCACCAGTTCCTTCTTGGGTTTGGGGGTGAACAAGGACACCACCGGCACGATGACCAGCCCGGCGATCATGCAGAAGGCGCCGCAGTTGATGGGGGAGACCAGGATGGCGGGGAAGTGGGCCTTCAAGGGGGAGATATCCGCCAGCATGACCACGGTGGAGAACACGAAGCTGGCCCAGCAGGCGAGCTTGGTGGTCCCTCTCCAGTACAGGCCGTAGAGGAAGGGGGCCAGGAAGGCTCCAGCCAGGGCTCCCCAGGACACGCCCATGAGCTGGGCGATGAAGGTGACGCTGGAGCGGTACTGGATGATGGCCAGCACCGCAGAGATAGCGATGAACACCGCGATGAGCACCCGCATGATGAAGAGCTGCTTTTTCTCACTCATCTCCTTGATGACGTGTCCCTTCAGCAGGTCCAGCGTCATGGTGGAGCTGGAGGTGAGCACCAGGGAGCTGAGGGTGGACATGGAGGCGGACAGCACCAGGATCACCACCACAGCCAGCAGGATGTCAGGCAGGCCGGAGAGCATGGCGGGGATGACCGCGTCAAAGCCGCCCACAGGGGTTCCGGCCTCGGTGACGCCCACCACATCGGCAAACAGCCGGCCGAAGCCCCCCAGGAAGTAGCAGCCCCCGGCCACCACCATGGCGAAGAGGGTGGAAATTACCGTGCCGGTGTTGATGGACTTCTCGCTCTTGATGGCGTAGAACTTCTGCACCATCTGGGGCAGGCCCCAGGTGCCCAGGGAGGTGAGGATCACCACGCCCAGGAGGTTCACCGGGTCGGGACCGAAGAAGGAGGCAAACACCCCGGGAGCCCCGGCCACCGGGCCGGCGGCGGTCTCGCTGGACACCTGGGCCAGCTTGGTCAGGGCCGCCATAAAGCCGCCCTGGCTGCCCAGCACCGCTCCGATGACGGCGCAGATGCCGAAGAGCATGATAATGCCCTGGATAAAGTCGTTGATGGCGGTGGCCATATAGCCCCCGGCAATCACATAGACGCCGGTGAGGATGGCCATAACAATCACACACACCGAGTAGTCGATGTCGAAGGCCATGCCGAACAGGCGGGACAGGCCGTTATACAGGCTGGCGGTGTAGGGGATAAGGAAAATGAAGATAATCACCGAGGCGGCGATTTTCAGCGACTGGGAGCCGAACCGCTTGCCGAAGAACTCGGGCATGGTGGCGGTGTCCAGGTGCTGGGTCATGATCCGGGTGCGGCGGCCCAGCACCACCCAGGCCAGCAGGGAGCCCAGAACGGCGTTGCCGATGCCCGCCCAGGTGGCGGCGATGCCGTATTTCCAGCCGAACTGGCCGGCGTAGCCCACAAAGACCACGGCGGAGAAATAGGAGGTGCCGTAGGCGAAGGCGGTGAGCCAGGGGCCCACGGAGCGCCCGCCCAATACGAAGCCGTTGACGTCGGCGGCGTTCTTGCGGCAGTACAGGCCGATGCCCACCATTACCCCGAAGAACACCAGCAGCATAATCAGTTTGATTGCCATTGCAAAACAGTCCTCTCCTGCGCCACAACTTTGGTGCTTTGTACCGTTGAAGTGTAACGCAAAGAAGCGTTAAAGTCAAGAGGAAATTTTCACGTTTTCAAATTTTCCGGCACAGAGACAGGGCGCACCGGCTGGCGCGCCCTGCTTTACGGCTCCTCCAGAATGTGGTCCTCTGCCCGGATCTGCGCGTCCTCCAGCAGCCGGGTGGCAGCCGGCACATCCAGCCGCCCCAGCGCCTCCAGCGCGTCGGTGATGGCATTGAACAGCAAATGGTACAGCTTTTGGTAATCGGTCATAATACTCACCTATTATAGTATATACTATATCTAGAATATACCATAATACACCGCTTGTCAACTGACATATAACTCTCTTATGATATATATCGAAAAGAGGGTATAGCGATGAAAGTTGTACGGTTTTGTCTAGCTGAATATTTGGATGCTAATTGCATCAGCCGATACAATCTTGCGAAGCGTACCGGCATCCAGTATCATGTTATCGACAGCTACTATAAAAACAAAGTATGCCGCCTGGATGGCTATAACCTGGGCCGCATCATCGAAGCGCTGGACTGCCAGCTCACCGATATCCTTACAGTTGTGGAGGAATAAAAACGGCCCCGTCCCTCAAAATGAGAAACGGGGCCGCCCGCACCCTTGACACATACAGTTAAGTATAGTATACTGTGGGTGTGTAGGGGAGCCGCTGAGCTTCGGCGGTTTGGCCAAACACAGAATATGGGTTTATACTAAGAAACCGTCACCGTGCCGGGTGGCGGTTTCCGCTTGCCTTAACCTTGACCTGGATTGTCACAGTAAACCCATGGATATGAAACGTGACAGTCATGGTAACTGGCATTGGGCCTCACCTCCTTTCGGAGGATTGACCAAACCGCCTGCGCCTTCGTCGCAGTTCCCTTATGTCGAATTATAGCAAAAATTTCCTCAATGTCAATAAAACGGGCCGTCCCAGCCGGGGCGGCCCTTGAACTATGTATGGGGTTACATACTCTCCTCGTCGATGACCTGAGCCTTGATGAGGTTGGTGGAGCCGCTCTTGCCCAGGGGAACGCCGGCGGTGATAACCACCGTGTCGCCGTTCTCCACCAGGCGCTCCTTCAGGGCCACCTCGGCGGACAGGGAGAAGATGCGGTCGGTAGAGGTGACCTCCCCGGTGAGGTAGGGGGTGACGCCCCAGGAGATGTTCAGCTGCCGGCGCACCTTCTCGTGCATGGTGAGGGCGGCAATGGGGCAGGCGGGGCGGAACCGGCAGATCATCCGGGCGCTGCGGCCGGAGTTGGTGGCGGTGAGGATGGCCTTGGCGTTCAGGTCCTTGGCGGTGAGACAGCAGGTGTGGGTGATGGCGTCGTTGATGTTGGAAGCGGGGAGGACCCGCTGCTTCTGGAACTGCTTCCAGTAGTCGATGGCGCTCTCCGTCTCGGTGACGATGCCCACCATGGCGGTGAGGGCCTCCACCGGATACTTGCCCCCGGCGGTCTCGCCGGAGAGCATCACGCTGCCGGTGCCGTCATAGACGGCGTTGGCCACGTCGGACACCTCCGCCCGGGTGGGCCGGGGGTTGCGCATCATGGAGTCCAGCATCTGGGTGGCGGTAATCACCGGCTTGCCCTGCTGAAGGCCCTTGCGGATCATCTGCTTTTGCAGGATGGGCACCCGGGCGGCGGGAATCTCCACACCCAGGTCGCCCCGGGCCACCATGATGCCGTCGGCGGCCTCCAGAATGGCGTCCAGGTTGTCCACGCCCTCCTGGTTCTCAATCTTGGCGATAATCTTCACGTCGTCCCCGCCGCAGTCGTGGAGGACCGCCCGGACGGCCTCCACATCCGCCGCCCGGCGGACGAAGGAGGCGGCGATAAAGTCAAAGTCGTTTTCCACGCCGAAGCGGATGTCGTCGATATCCTTCTCGGTGAGGGCGGGCAGCTGAATATGGACGCCGGGGATGTTGATGGACTTGTTGGCCGACAGGGTGCCGCCGTTCTCCACGGTGCAGACAATGTTTGTCCCCTCGATGCGCTCCACCCGGATGGCCACCAGACCGTCGTCAATGAGAATCTCCTGCCCGGGCTGGAGCTCCTCATGGAGCTGGGGGTAGGTGACCGACACCCAGCCCTGATTGCCCGTCACGTCCTCGGTGGTGAGGGTGAAGGGGTCGCCGGGCTCCAGGGTGATGGTCTTGGTCTCGAAGCTTTTGATGCGAATTTCGGGGCCCTTGGTGTCCAGAATGGTGGCCACCGGCCGGCCCATGGCGTCCCGGACGGCCTTGAGCATGTTCAGCCGCTCCAGGTGCTCCGGGTGGCTGCCGT
Organism: uncultured Bacillota bacterium; assembly: GCA_947650875.1. Lineage (GTDB taxonomy): Bacteria > Bacillota > Clostridia > Oscillospirales > Oscillospiraceae > Lawsonibacter. Next base: position 13,289 of record CANSXE010000022.1, read on the forward strand.
GGGAAAAGTTGAACCGGGCCGCGTCCATGCCGGTGCGGATCAGGGTGCGGATCATGTCCTCACTGTCCACCGCGGGGCCCAGGGTGCAGATAATTTTTGTTCTTCTCATGTAGTTACCTCCTTCGGGTATCTCGTCTTCATTCTATGCTTACGCAACCTATGTTACAGGAAAAAAACCGGCTTGAATAGAGCAGAATTTCATAAAAATGTAAGCGGACCGGTAAAAAAAGTGTGCTGTCCCTCCAAGAAGGACAGCACATTTTAACAGAGGATTAACACATTTTGGCCCCGGCGGGGATTTTGTCGTCCAGAATCAGGAGGTTGAGCTGTTCCTCCCCTTTCTCGGTGTGGACGGCGGAGATGAGCATGCCGCAGGACTCCTGGCCCATCATTTTCCGGGGGGGCAGGTTGACAATGGCCATCAGGGTCTTGCCAATCAGCTCCTCGGGCTTGTACCACTTGGCGATGCCGGACAGAATCTGCCGGTCGGTGCCGGTGCCGTCGTCCAGGGTGAAGCGGAGAAGCTTTTCGCTCTTTTTCACCGGCTGGCAGTCCTTCACCTTGACGGCCCGGAAATCGGACTTGCAGAAGGTGTCGAAGTCCACCTTTTCCTCCAGCTGGGGCTCGATCTCCAGGTCGGGGAGGGCGGCCTTCTTGGCGGCCTCGGCGGCTTCATCCAGCTCCTTGAGAGCCTTGTCCGCGTCGATGCGGGGGAAGAGGTTCTCACCGCGGACGACGGCCACAGTCTTGGGCAGGACAGCCCACTGTCCGGCGCTCTCCCAGGTGGAGCACTTTTCACAGGCACCGATCTGGCGCAGGACCTCAGCGGCGGAGGTGGGGATGAAGGGGGTGAGGAGGATGGCGCAGACGCGCAGGACCTCCAGGAGGTTATACATGACGCAGGCCAGCCGGGGACCATTGGTCTCCATATCCTTGGCAAGTACCCAGGGGGCGTTCTCGTCAATATACTTGTTGGCCCGGTCGATCACCTTGAAGATTTCCGCCAGACCGTTCTGGAAGGCGAATTTTTCCATCTGCTCCTCATAGCGCCCCCGCAGGGAGGAGACCATATCCACCAGCTCGCTGTCCTTGTCCGGGTCCTCCGCCTGTTCGGCGGGCAGCTGTCCGCCGAAGTATTTGCCCACCATGGACACGGTGCGGCTGAGCAGATTGCCCAGGTCGTTGGCCAGGTCCACGTTGATGGTCTGAATCAGGGCCTCGTTGGAGAAGTTGCCGTCGGAGCCGAAGGGGAAGGTGCGCAGCAGGAAGAAGCGCAGGGCGTCCACCCCGAACATCTCCGCCAGGATATAGGGGTCCACCACGTTGCCCTTGGACTTGGACATCTTGCCCCCGTCCAGCAGCAGCCAGCCATGGCCAAAGACCTTTTTAGGCAGGGGCTCGCCCAGGCTCATGAGCATGGCGGGCCAGATGATGGAATGGAAGCGGACAATCTCCTTGCCCACAAAGTGGACGTCGGCGGGCCAGAACTTGCTGTAGTCGTCATACCGGTCGTTGTCGTAGCCCAGGGCGGTGATATAGTTGGACAGGGCGTCCACCCACACGTAGACCACATGGCCGGGGTCGAAGTCCACCGGGATGCCCCAGGTGAAGGAGGTGCGGGAGACGCACAGGTCCTCCAGGCCGGGCTTGATGAAGTTGTTCACCATCTCGTTCACCCGGGAGCGGGGCTCCAGGAAGTCGGTGTCCTCCAGCAGGTGCTGGATTTTATCAGCGTATTTGGACAGCTTGAAGAAATAGGCCTCCTCCTCCGCGTCCTGGACCTCCCGGCCGCAGTCGGGGCACTTGCCGTCCACCAGCTGGGAATCGGTCCAGAAGGACTCGCAGGGCTTGCAGTACTTGCCCACATACTTGCCCTTGTAGATGTCCCCGTTGTCGTGCATCTTCTTAAAAATTTTCTGGATGGCGGAGACGTGGTAGTCGTCGGTGGTGCGGATAAAGCGGTCGTTGCTGATGTTCATCAGCTTCCACAGGTCCAGGATGCCCCGGTCCCCCTGGACGATGCTGTCCACAAACTGCTGGGGCGTGACGCCCACCTCCCGGGCCTTGTCCTCGATCTTCTGGCCGTGCTCGTCGGTGCCGGTGAGGAACATCACCTCGCAGCCGGTGAGGCGCTTGTACCGGGCCATGGCGTCGGTGGCCACGGTGCAGTAGGTGTGGCCGATGTGCAGCTTGTCGCTGGGGTAGTAGATGGGGGTGGTGATATAAAAACGTCTGTTTTCCATTAAGAATCGTCTCCCTTGTGTGATTTTAATGGGGCACATGACATGCCCCCGCCAAAGTCTCCCTTGCCAAAGGGAGGGGGACCGCCGGGCAAAGCCCGGTGGTGGAGGGATTCCGTCGAGCGAACCTTTCCCGGCGCAGGGAATCCCCCAGTCACCGCCTGCGGCGGCGCCAGCCCCCTTTGGCAAGGGGGCCCACAAAAATCAACCGTCCTGTTCTTCCTCCTCCGGGGGAGGCATTCGCTCCGGCCAGGGGCCGGCCAGCAGGGCCCTGGCAAAGCCCAGGGCGGACAGGGAGAAGGCGGCGGTGGCCGCGGCGGTAAACAGGTCGGGGCCGTCGGCCAGGGAGGTAATGCCCAGGGCCACCCCCGTCAGGGCGAAAAACAGGGTGCCCCGGGGGCGGGGCTTGCCGTAGAGGAAGCCGGCCACGCAGTAGTGGGCCAGGGTAAGCAGCAGGGCGGCGAACAGGCCCAGGGCGTATTTCATCAGCACCGGCTCGGTGCCGTGCTCCAGGTGGGTGGAGAAGAGCCACACCAGAGCGGCCAGCGCCGGAAACGGGCTCAGGAAGCAGGCAAGTTTATCCAACTCCCCCCGGTAGGCCATCCGGCCCATAAGCAGGACGGCGTTTCCGGCGGGCAGGCACAGCGCGGCGGCCAGCAGTCTGGTGGCCAGGGTGGACAGCTGATACTCCTCCGGGGCCAGCTGCCACAGCTGAATGGCCCGCAAGCCGCTGAACAGGCCAGCCATCCCGGCGGCCATCATCAGCAGCCCGGCGGCGGCGAAAATGGTCATCTGCCCGGTGCCCGGGGAGCCGAAGGCGGGGAGAAAGTCGTCCAGACCCTCCTTCTTCTTCAACACCGCCAGCAGAAAGGCCAGGGCCAGCAGGGCGGTCAGCCCCAGCAGGGCCCCGGTGGCGGGGGCACTGTGAACAAACAGTTCCGTCTCCGGATCATAGGCGGAAGCCAGCTGCCACCGCCGCAGGAAAAAACCGGCCACGCCCCCGGCAACTGCCAGGACGGGCAGAACGATATCTCTTCTCATGGCGTCAGTTCCTCTCGTTGGGAAGCTTTGCAGGGATAATGGTAGCTATCATATACCAAATCGTGGGGAAAATCAATCCTTTATTACAGCCGGCGTCCTCCGCTAAAGCCGTCCCGGCCCTTTTTACTGCCGAACAGCAGCCACAGAGCGACCAACAGCAGGACAACGGAGAGGAGGGTGCACAGCGCGGCGGCTGTCTCGGAAATCAGGCCGTTCAGCTCCAGCAGGGAGGTAGCAGCCAGAAATATTAAATCAATCCACAGCAGGGCCTGCCCGGCTGGATTCCAGCGGTTTTTAGCCCGGGACTTCTCATCGGCCAGCTTCTCCTGCTCCATCTGACGCTTCAGCTCCACTGTGCGGCTGTGCCGGCGCTTCTTGTTTGCCATAGTCCTACTCCTTTCCATCCGGGAGACTCCGCTCGATGACCGCCCCGCCCAAAACCAGGTCTCCGTCGTAGAGAACCACCGTCTGGCCGGGGGTGATGGCTCGCTGAGGGCTGTCGAAGGTGAGACGGAGGGTATCCTCCCCCGTCTGCCAGGCGGTACAGGGCTGCTCCGCCATGCGGTAGCGGATTTTAGCCCGGAGCCGGACGGGGCCGTCCAGCCGGGCGCAGGGGATCAGGTTAAGCCCGCTGGCAGTGAGACTGCGGGCAAAGAGCCCCTCGTTCCCTGACAGAACCACCGCGTTGTCCGCTGGGCGGACCTCCTTCACATACAGCCGTCCGCTGTTGGAGGACATCCCCAGCCCCCGCCGCTGGCCCACAGTGTAGGCAATGATGCCCTCGTGCCGGCCCAGCGGGGTCCCGTCCTCGCGGAGGAAGGGGCCGGGGGGGTAGTCCCGCCCGGTGTGCCGGCGGATAAAGGCGCTGTAGTCCCCGTCGGGGATGAAGCAGATATCCTGGCTGTCCCCCTTGTGGGCATTGGCCATCCCGGCCCGGGCGGCCAGGGTCCGCACCTCCTCCTTGGCCAGCCCGCCCAGGGGGAACAGGGCCCGGGACAGCTGCTCCTGGGTGAGCATGGCCAGCACATAGCTCTGGTCCTTCTCCGGCCGGGCCGCCTTTTTCAGCAGCCAGCGGCCGGAGCCGGCGTCCAGGTCCAGCCGGGCGTAGTGGCCGGTGGCCACCTTATCCCATCCCCGCTCCCGGGCCAGCTCCAGCAGGGCGCCGAACTTGATCTCCCGGTTGCACAGCACGCAGGGGTTGGGGGTCCGGCCCATCTCGTAGGCCTGGACAAAGGGGGAGACCACCTTTTCCTGAAAAAGGCCGGTCAGGTCAAAGACGTGGTGGGGGATGTTCAGGACCCGGGCGGCGGCCCGGGCGTCCTCCGTGCCGTCCTGCCCGCAGGGGGCCAGCCGCAGGGTGACCCCCTCCACCGTGTGCCCCCCCTCCAGCAGCAGCAGAGCGGCGGCGGTGCTGTCTACGCCGCCGCTCATGGCGGCGGCCGTTGTCTGGTTCATAAAGACCTCCATTGGCATTTTGCTGAAATTTCACCCAAAGTATACCACATTTTACCCCCGCTGGCAACTTCAAACCCCTGGAAAGAGCGGGGTCCGGGGGTGTAAAAAGTTGATTATACATCTTGTATTCAAAGCCGCGAACGGCAAAAAAACGGCACAAGATATAGTGGACAAAGCGGGGCAGGTGTGCTATAATCCATACTGTGCTTCCCAAGCGGAGAAATCCCCCGGGCGGAAGCGCGGTTTTTTTAGCGTCTTTTACCAATGAGAGGAGAACAGGAATGAAGGTTATTAAACGGGACGGAAGCAGCGTAGATTATGACCGCAGCAAGATTGTGATCGCCATTGAGAAGGCCAACGCCGAGGTCCCTGAGGAGGAGCGTCTGGATCGGGCGGGGATCGACGCCATCATCGACAGCATCGAGGCTCAGAAGCGCCAGCGCATCCTGGTGGAGGACATCCAGGACCTGGTGGAGCAGGGGCTGGTGGAGCGGAACATGTTCCACCTGGCCAAGACCTATATTATTTACCGCTACAACCGGGCTCTGGTCCGGAAGGCCAATACCACAGACGAGTCCATCCTGGCCCTGCTGCGCAACGAGAACAAGGAGCTGGCCGAGGAGAACTCCAACAAGAACACCATGATCGCCGCCACCCAGCGGGACTACATCGCCGGCGAGGTGAGCCGGGACCTGACCCGGCGCATCCTCCTGCCCGAGCACATCTCCAAGGCCCACGACGAGGGGACCATCCACTTCCACGACGCGGACTACTTCGTTCAGCCCATCTTCAACTGCTGTCTCATCAACATCGGCGACATGCTGGAGAACGGCACCGTGATGAACGGCAAGCTCATTGAGAGCCCCAAGACCTTCCAGGTGGCCTGCACCATGGTCACCCAGATCATCGCCTGCGTGGCCTCCAACCAGTACGGCGGCCAGTCCGTAGACCTGCGCCACCTGGGCAAGTATCTGCGCAAGAGCAAGGAGAAGTTCAGGGCCCACATCTCCTATGAGTGCGCCGGCAAGGTGGACGAGGAGACGGTGGAGCGGCTGGTGATGGACCAGCTCCGGTGCGAGCTGAAAAACGGCGTTCAGACCCTCCAGTACCAGATCAACACCCTGATGACCACCAACGGCCAATCCCCCTTTGTCACCCTGTTCCTCAACCTCCAGGAGGGCGATTCCTATATTGAGGAGAACGCCATGATTATTGAGGAGGTCCTCCGCCAGCGGCTGGAGGGGATCAAGAATGAGAAGGGCGTATTCATCACCCCCGCCTTTCCCAAACTGGTCTATGTGCTGGACGAGCACAACTGTCTCAAGGGGGGCAAGTACGACTATCTCACCGAGCTGGCTGTAAAGTGCTCCGCCAAGCGGATGTACCCCGACTACATCTCCGCCAAGAAGATGCGGGAGAACTACCAGGGCAACGTCTTCTCCCCCATGGGCTGCCGGTCCTTCCTGGCCCCCTGGAAGGATGAGGAGGGCAATTACAAATTTGAGGGCCGGTTCAACCAGGGGGTGGTCTCCCTTAACCTGCCCCAGATCGGCATTCTGGCCAATGGCGACGAGGAGAAGTTCTGGTCTTTGCTGGAGGAGCGGCTGGACCTGTGCTATGAAGCCATTATGTGCCGGCACAACGCCCTGAAAAAGGTGCGGTCCGACTCCTCCCCCATCCACTGGCAGTACGGGGCCATCGCCCGCCTGCCCAAGGGGGCCTCCATCGAGCCCCTGCTCTACGGCGGCTACTCCTCCATCTCCCTGGGCTACATCGGCCTGTATGAGCTCACCAAGCTGGTCAAGGGGGTCAGCCACACCCAGGAGGGCGGCACCGAGTTCGCCCTGGCGGTGATGAACCGCCTGCGCCGCGCCTGCGACGACTGGAAGGCGGAGACCAACATCGGCTTCGCCCTCTACGGCACCCCGGCGGAGTCCCTGTGCTACCGCTTCGCCCGCATCGACAAGGAGCGCTTCGGCACCATCCCCGACGTCACCGACAAGGGCTACTACACCAACAGCTACCACGTGGACGTGCGGGAGCACATCGACGCCTTTGACAAGTTCACCTTCGAGAGCCAGTTCCAGCGCATCTCCACCGGTGGGTGTATCTCCTATGTGGAGATCCCCAACATGCGCCACAACCTGGAAGCGCTGAAGGACGTGGTCCGGTTTATCTACGACAACATCCAGTACGCCGAGTTCAACACCAAGAGCGACTACTGCCAGTGCTGCGGTTACGACGGGGAGATTGAGATCAACGAGGATTTCCAGTGGGAGTGCCCCTCCTGTCATAACACCGACCAGTCCAAGATGAACGTCACCCGACGCACCTGCGGCTACCTGGGGGAGAACTTCTGGAATGTGGGCAAGACCAAGGAGATCAAGGCGAGAGTGCTGCATCTGTAGGCATCAATTTTGGTCGAAGTGTATTTTACCGCTTGACAAATTGAAATATGTTTGTTATAATTAAATAAATTCAAACAAAGAGGTGATAGCTATGAAAAAGTTTCTATCCATACTATTAGTATTCAGTATCATGGTTACGATGATTATCCCATCTTTAGCCGCAACAACTATTAGTACCCAAGCCGCACACTTGCAGGAATTGGGATTTTCTCAGGAATTTCTTGAATCTATAACTGATGAGGATGTTAATTATCTGTATGAAAAATCCCAAGCATATACACTTCGTTATGAAGGTGAAACAAGTGCCTTTTTGTATACTGATGATGTCTCTACATATGGGACAATTCCTCGTGCAGATATGAAACTCAACGTTTACCCTATTTCTACATTAAATAGAGATGGATATACTTATAAAGAAATTGATATTTATATCACTTATGATTGGACCACTGGTCATCCCGCAATGCGTAGAGAGGATGGCGTTTCTGTAAACTGGGATGCATCTTTATTTTATACGAGTGAATCTACGTTTAAAAGTACAGATAGAGCGTATTTTATAGATACATTAATAGATAGTAAAACGACGCCAGATGCGTCAGCTTTAGCTCAAGGTGGTCTTGGTTATAATATAAATTTTCCTCGTGTTGGTATGGGCGAAGACGACTTGCAACTTAAATATACTTTTTCCGGAACTGCGTCTTTTACATTATACCCCACAGACACTATGTATGCTGGTAATAATAAAGGCACCTCAATTAATGTAGAGTACTGCCATAGTAAGACACCTATTGCAGGGAGTGTTCAATTTGGATATAAAGGGGTTAGTGTATCAATTTCACCGCCGTTAATGTATGATTCTGTTGCCAGTAATTGTGTTATTAAATATGGCGAATATGCTGATGTATGATATGAAAGGTGTAAAGATAATACTGTTAGGTATTGCGATTATCTTATTTGGCATATCATTTGCATTTTTTGGAGGAGAAGGAGTTTTAATAACACTATTTCTTGCAAGTGTGGGGCTCATTGTTTGTGTTTGCGGGCTGCTTTTTGATAGTGACAAGAAAGGAAACCAAGAATGAACTACGCTGATATCAAAAAGGTAGACGTGGCCAACGGCCCGGGGGTGCGGGTGTCCCTGTTTGTGTCCGGGTGTACCCACCGGTGCGAGGAGTGCTTCAACCCGGAGACCTGGGACTTTTCCTACGGCTCCCCCTTTGGGGAAGAAGAAATCGAAAAAATCCTTGCCCTGCTGGCCCCGGACCACATCCGGGGGCTGTCCCTCCTGGGGGGCGAGCCCTTCGAGCCGGACAACCAGTCCGCCGTTCTGGAGCTGGTGAGACGGGTTCGGAAGGAGCTGCCCGGCAAGAGCATCTGGTGCTACTCCGGCTATCTCTTCGAGGAGCTGGCCGACGGAAAAGTCGGGGAACACAGCCGGGAGCTGCTGAAGGGACTGGACGTGCTGGTAGACGGCCCCTTTGTCCTGGCGAAAAAGGACCTGGGGCTGCGGTTCCGGGGGTCCAGCAACCAGCGGATCATTGACGTGCCCGGCTCCCTTGCGGCGGGAGAGGTCCGGCTGGCGGAGGAATTTATGCAGTGAAAGAACGCCCATATTCCGGGATGCAATCGGAATATGGGCGTTTTTGCGCACATATGTAGGGGCCGCTGCCCCCTACAGGTCAACAGATCGCAAGGGCGGACCGTTCAGCTCCATGACGGTGTCGGCAGCGGAGAGGACCGCCGGCTCGTGGCTCACCAGCAGGACAGGGGCGGGGAGGGCACGCAGGCGCTCCAGAATCCGCAGGACCCGGGGCAGGTCCACCCCGGCGAAGGGCTCGTCCAGCAGATAGAGCCGGGCGGGCAGAGCCAGACACCGGGCCAGGGCCAGCCGCCGGCCCATTCCTCCGGACAGGGCGGCGGGGAAGGTGTGTTCCTCCCCCTCCAGCTCGGTCAGGGCCAGCAGGGCGGGGGCCTCCCCCCACCGCTCCCGGGGCAATACGTCGGTGAGGTGCTGCTTTACCGTCCGCCAGGGGAGCAGGCGGTCGTCTTGGAAGAGAATGGCGGTCTGGCGGGGGGAGATGCCCTCCACCGTCCCGTTCCGGGGCCGCTCCAGCCCGGCCAGCACCCGGAGCAGGGTAGTCTTGCCGCAGCCCGAGGGTCCGCTGAGGGCAGTGACCCCGGTGTCTGGGATTTTTAGGGAGAAGTGGTCCAGCACCACCCTGTCCCCATAGGAGACGGAGAGGTCCTTGCAGAAAATCACCGTCCCCACCCCCTTCCCCACCGGGCCAGACAGGCCCGGAGCAGCCGTTCCAGGGCCATGCTCAGGGCCACCGTCACCGCCGTCCAGGCAAAGAGCTCGGGAATCTCCAGGTAATACTTGGTGTAGTAGATGCGCTGACCCAGAGAGGGCTTGGGCAGACACAGCACCTCCGCCGCCACCCCTGACTTCCAGGCCAGACCGGCGGCTGTGGAGAGCGCGGTGAGGATGTAGGGCCGCAGGGCGGGCAGAGAGACCAGAACCGCCGTCTTCCACCGGGAGAAGCGGTAGCATTTTGCCATCTCCAACAGCCTGGGGTCAACGGCCTGGATGCCCCTGGAGAGGTTATCCCACACCACGGGCAGGACCATCAGGGCGGAGATGATAGCCGGGGTCCGCCCTCGGCCCGCCCACAGCAGCACCAACAGGATGAAGGAAGCCACCGGGGCCGCCCGAATCACCCGAACGGCGGGGGAGAGGAGCCGGTCACACCAGGAAGAGGAACAGGTGAGCACCGCCAGCACGGCGCCCAGGAGGATACCCCAGCCCAGCCCCATGGCGATCCGGCCCAGAGATGCCAAAACAGTGGACCAGAAGTCCCCCGTTCCCACCATGGCGACCAGGGCGTTCCAGACGGAGATGGGGTAGGGCATTTGCAGCTCGTTGCCCCTGCCGCCCACGCGCCGGTCCACCCAAAAGGCGCACAGCTGCCAAACCCCCAGCCAGAAGGCGGGGGCCGGCAGGGCGTATAACAGTTTTTTCAGGGGTTTAGTCCACCCCATAGTAGAAGGAGTCGTAGGGCAGGCCGCCGCCGATGGATTTGGGCTCCGCCTGGAAGAGGATGGAGTAGTAGTCCTCCAGCATGGTCTTCATCTCCTGCCCGGTGACGAAGGTGAGGGAGCACTGAGGAATGGCCTTGGCCGCTACCTGGTCGTTGGGGGCGAACTCATACTGGGCCACCAGGGCGGAGGCGGCGGCGCCGGTGGCGGGGTCGCTGATATAGTCGATGGACTTCTCATAGGCGGCCAGGAAGGCCTCCACCCCAACGGGGTTCTCCTCGATATACTCGGTGCGGGCCACCACGCAGCCCATGGGCAGGGGGGAGCCCTCCAGGTCCTGCCAGGCGTCGGACAGGGAAACTGCTTCCCGGACGCCGCTGTCCTTCACCAGCAGGGCGGTGGCGGCGGGGACGGGGAGCATGCAGATGCCGGAATCAGAGGAGGTCATTTTTACGGTGATCTCCTGGGGGGTGAGCCACTCGATATTTACCTCAGAGGGGTCTACGCCATTTCCCTCCAGCAGGTGGTTGAGGATGTGCTCCGGGTTGGCCCCCTTGGTGTTGGAGGGGGCGTAGAGGGTTTTACCTGCCAAGTCGGCCATGGCGTGGACGGTGTCCCCCTTCTCCAGGATATAGAGCACCCCCAGGGTGTTGACCGCCAGCACCTGAATGGAATCGGGGTTCTTGGAAGCCAGAACGGCGGCGGCGTTGGTGGCGATGGCGGCGATATCCACGTCGCCGTTGGCCAGGGCAGTCTGGACCTGGGTGTTGTCGGTGACCACCTCCACCGTTGCGGCAGGAGTGCCGGCATCCGCGTCGGCCATCAGCTTGGCCGCGCCAACGCCGGTGGGGCCGGACAGGACCATCAGTCTGGGAGTAGGGCCGTGTGCCGCACTGATATCTCCGGAAGAGGAAGCGTTCCCGGACCCGTCCGGCTGGCTGGAGCTGGAGCCGGGGGCGGAGGAGGAGGTCCCGGCGGGGGGATTCTTGGGCCCGCAGCCCGCCAGCAGGGACAGGGCCAGGGCGGCGGTGAGGAGCAGAGATAGGGTGCGTTTCATGGTAATCATCCTTTCATGTTACAGGACTGTCTCCAGCCCCGCTGGATCAACAATTGTGATGGTTTTGCCCCGGCGGGTGATGAGCCCGCTGTCCTCCAGGGCGGAGAAGGCCCGGTAGAGGGAGGCCCGGCTCACCCCCAGCCGCTGGCACAGCTCGGTGGCGGGGCAGGAGCTGCCCCCATTGGCCAGCAGGTAGCGGGCCAGCTTGCCCTCCACCCCCGGCTGGGCCAGAGTTTGCAGCCGCCCGGACAGAAACCGGACCCGCCCGGTGAGGTAACGCAGATAGTTTTCCCGGATTTGCCCCTGTTCAGCCAGAAGCCGGTCCACCAGCCGCTGTTCCAGCATCAGGCACCGGCTGGGGCGTTTGGCGGTGACGGTGGCGGCGAACTCAGGCTCGTCGCTGTACAGGGCGGCGGCCCCGAACAGGTCCCCCGGCCCCAGCACGCTGACGGCCAGCGCCCCCTTGGTCACCTGGAGCTGTCCCGACAGCACCACCGCCAGGGAGCGGCGGAAGTGCCGGGGGCTGTACACCACCCCGGGCTCGAACCGGACCAGACTGGCCCCCTCCGCCCCCGCCAGCGCCTGGAGCAGCTCCTCGCTGACCCCGCGGAACAGAAGGCCAGCGGTGAGCAGGGAAATTTCGGAACGGCTGAGAGACAAAGCAATCCCTCCAAATTGTCTTATTTGAGACAGTCTGGATTATACTGGATGGAGGGGGAAAAGTCAACCCCGGCGACCGAAAATCGCCGGGGGTTGAAATGTCCCTGTAGGGACGCATCACGATGCGTCCGTTTTTCGGGTGTTATTCCCCTTTGGCGGACGCTTCACAATGCGTCCGTTTTTCGGATGCTATTCCCCTTTGGCGGACGCTTCGTGAAGCGTCCCTACCAATGCACGGGGTTAATCCTCCTCATACAGCTCCGGGCGGAACACCCCGTCCTCTCCCCGGCTCCAGGCGGTGCCGGGCTCGGAGTCCAGCAGGGGAATCACATCCGGGTCGTAGTTGCAGATGGTGTTCAGGGCATAGACGCCGGAGCGGTCCGGGTCATCCATGTAGGTCTCGCTCTCGTCCCCGGCGGTGAAGCGCCAGCCGCTGTCCCAGGCTTCGTCGCCGGCGTCGGGCTCCTCCCGGTAGCAGTAGCCTACGGGGGCCCCGTCCACCACGATGCGGTCGGTGGCAATACACCCCTGGGGGCCGTCCCCCTCGTAGAGCTGTTTCAGCTCCTCCCGGGGGATGGCAAACCGCTTTTCCGGCGCGTCGGGGCAGACGCTCTCCCGATGGATGTCCACCACCGCCAGCTGCTCCGGGGTGAAGCGGGCCAGCAGGGTCTGGGCGTCGTGGGCCAGCTTGAACTGCATCTCCTCGAAGGTGAGGGGGATCATGTGGTAGAAATTCACCTCATCCCCGCCGGGGAGGGGACAGCACACCGCATCCTCGTCGAAGCCCTGGGGCTGGGTGAGCACCAGGCCGCACAGCTTGGTGTTCTCCGCAAAGGGGGCGTCGTCCGGGTTGGCCACGGTGTGGCCCCAGCCCAGCCAGCCATCCTCGTTGATGGGCAGGCGGGCCAGAATTTTCAGCCAGCGGATGGGCCAGTACCACTCCTCCCCCGATTCGGTGACCTTCCAGTCGGGGGGCAGAGTGACGATGATCTCCGCCCGCTCCAGCTTCTTCTCGGCCAGCTCCTCCGGCACGTTCATCCGGTGGGCCCCCATGCCGAAGGTGGACAGGACGTAATAGTTCCGCTCCGGGGTGGGCTTCATGATGTAAATATCCACGTGGATATCGGGGGAGAGAATCTCGTGAAACACGTTGTCGCAGGGGCCGAAGTACCGCTCCAGATGGGCCTCCACTGCGTCCCAGTCCTCCTGCTCATACATCTCCGGATGGCACTCCCTGGCCGCAATATACTTCTCGCACTCCTTGATGAAATACTCCGTATCCCCGTCCTCCGGGTCCAGCTCCTGGGTCCGCCGGAAACAGGCCAGGGCCTCCTGCTCCCGGTCCTGGTAGAACAGGGAGTAGCCCAGGCGGAAGTGCCACAGGGGGTCGTCCGTCCCTTCCGTCTCGACTGACCGCAGCAGCTCCTCCGCACGCTTGAGCTGAGCCGTAAATTCCTCGCTCTCGGAGTTGGCAATGTTGTTGTAGGCCCGGGCCAGCTGGCAGGTGAGGGTATAGTCCAGCGCCTGGGTGTGGGCCAGGGTTTCCAGGCAGTCGATGATCTTCTGGTACTCGTCCTCCTGATGCCACTGCTCCAGGCGGGATAATAAGTCGTCCACCAGTTATTCCTCCTTATCCTGCTTTAATCCGATGCCGCTCACGTTGAAGCGGAAGGTATGGAAGGCGGCCCAGTCCACCGGGGCTCCTGCGAAGACCTCCACGGCGGCGTCCAGCAGGGTTCTCAGGTCCCAGGCGATGAAGTCCAGGTAGCCGTAGCAGGTGCCGGTGGCTCCGCCGGTGAAGGTGACCACCCCCTCGCCGCAGCGGGCGGCGATGGCCTGCTCCAGCTGGTCCCGCAGATCCAGAATGTCCTTTTTGTCGATGCCCTCCAGAGGGTAGTAGAAGAAGCCGGGGACCACCCCGTCCCGGTGGAGACGGTCCATGTAGTAGTCGTCCCCCTGGAAATAGCTGTTGAGCAGGGGGACGCAGCAGGTCACCCCCACATATACGTCGGCCCGCAGGGGCCAATCCTCCTTCTCGGAGGGCTTGCCCTCATAGGCGGTGTATCGCTCTCCGGCCAGCTCCGGGTCGTTGGCCTGGGGCCAGCCCTCCGGGTCCACCTCTGTGGCCACAAAATCCGCCAGCTGGTCCAGAGTGATGGCCGCCCCCTCCGCCGGGGCGTCCAGAATGTCCAGATAGTCCACATACCGCATGGCGGCCAGCTCCCCCAGGGACTGGTCCAGCAGGATGTAAAGCATGTGATAGACCTGATTCTGGTCCTCCTTCCACAGGGGGGCCAGCTTTTCGCAGTACAGCCGCAGGCCCACGCCGTTGTCCGGAGTCTTCTCCGCCCACACCTGAACGTCCTGCGCGGAGATGTCCTGGCCGTTCATCCGCAGGCCAAAGCCGCCGCTCCGGGTGCGGCCCACCAGGATATTCCACCGGTCCAGCAGCTCCTTGGGGGCGTGCTTCTGGAAGTAGGCCAGCTGAAACAGCCGGGTCCGGTCCCCCTCGGGGACGAGAATCAGCTCATACTTGTCCCCGTTGTGGCCCAGCTCAAAGGCCACGTCGGCGAAGGCGGGGGAGAGCAGCTCGGTACACCGGTCCACCAGCTCCCGGCCTACCGCCTCCCGGTCCTCCTGGTCCATCAGGGCCCTCAGTTCCCCCTCCCCCGCCAGGAAGGAGCTCCAGCCCTCCTCGGTCCGTCCCCGGAAGGGTCTCATATACAGGGGCAGGGCCAGGCACTGCTGGCAGCGGTCAATGAACTCCAGGGTGTCCTCATCTCCGGGGCGGCCCTCCAGGGCCTTCTCGAAGTGGGGCAGGGCCAGCGACTCCCGGTCCAGGTAGAAGTAGGCGTAGGCCACCCGGAAATTCCAGGTGTGGGCCGCGTCCGGGTCCTGCTTCACCTGTTCCTCCAGCCGGTCCTCCAGAGGGAGCAGCAGGTCCAGGGCCCGCTGGTACAGGGGCCGGTCCTCCGGCGGCATCACGTCGATAGCCAGGTTGTTATAGGCCCGGGCCAGGGCGCTGGTGAGGGTGAAGTCCAGCGTCTCCTTGGGCAGGGTCTCGATGGCGTCGATGATCTCCTGGTATCTGTCCTCCTCGTTCCACTGCTCCAGCTGGTTTAAAAATTCCTGATTCATAGCGCAATCCTTTCAAAACTCAATTTTCAGGGACATACCCTCCACGTTAACCCCCTCGGAGCGGGTGATGTGCAGCTTCTGCTCGGCGGTGTAGCCCAGGGTCTCGCCATCGTGGAGGGTGACGTCCCCCTCAATTAGGTAGCCGGAGACGTTGAGCAGCAGCTCGTGGACGTCCTGGGGGGAATGCTGGCTGTCCCGAATCTCCAGCTCGTCCTTGCCGAAGGCCCGCAGGCCGTTGGTCCAGCCGCAGATGCCCTTCTCATACTTCACCAGACCTACAAACACCAGGTCCAGCAGGGGCAGGTGGCCCTCCTTCAGGTCCTCCGATACCCGGACGAAGTAGTCGGGCAGCCAGACGGTGCCGTTGGTATACACACCCAGAGCGTTGGGGGCCTTGAGGAGGGTGGACACCAGCTTCACATACAGCTCCCCCAGCTGACGGCGGGTGCGCCCCTCGCTCATCTGGTCCAGAATCGCCACCATCACATGGGCCTGGTGGGCCTTGGCGGCGGCCAGTGCCTTCTCCTTTTCCATGAAGTTGCTGTTGGCCCAGTACTCCGCCTCGCCGTCGGGGACGGGGGCCTCCATCAGGGAAGCGGCCACCGTCATGCCGTCCACATCGAAGACCGCCGTTGTCCCGCTGTCGTTGGAGACGGTCTCCTCCCCGTCCTCCGGGGGATAGTCGATGTCCCAGTCGGCCTTTAGCTGGGCCTTGAAGGTCTCCAGGTCCCACTCCGGGGTGGACAGCAGCACAAAGCCGGCGAAGGGCCCGGCGGAGCTCTGTCGCTCCACTTCCTCCTTGGCCCGGTCCATCCAGTACTGGCGGATTTGCTCCACCATGGCTTCGCACTTGGCCTGAGCGTCGGCGGGGTTGTAGGGCTCCATCTGGCTGAAGGTGTGGCCGCAGGGCTCCAGGGTCTCGGTGTCCTCAAAGCCGCACACCCCCACCAGCCACTTGCCCAGCAGAGACTTTTTGTATTTGAGGATGTAGTAGTGGCAGTCGTGGAGGTCGAACTCCCCCGCGATCTCGATTTTGGCCGGGGCCTTGCCCAGCTCCTGGGGGTGGGCAAGCCACTCTGTCATGGCGTTTACCGCCGCCTGCTGCTGATTTGTCATGGTTTTGTCCTCCTTATTTGTCGGCCTGAATGGTCTGTTTCTCCACGCTCTGAGTTTGGACAGTAATTTTCCTTATCAGTTCTTCGATGCCGGGCCGGTCCTCCGGCTCCAGATAGGTCACGGTGATGACAAACAGGAAGGGACCGGTGACCACCTCCGCCCGGACCTGATAGATGGACTGTCCGTCCTCCTCCAGCGCCCGCCAGCCGTACTGGACGGCGCCGCCCTTGATTTCGAACCGGGTCAGGTCATTGTCGCCGTCGAACACAGGGGTAAAGGCGGCGTCACCCTGATTCATCCGGTAGCCGTTTACCCGCCAGATGGGGCTCAGGCCGGTCTCGTCGCACCACTTTTCGCAGCCATTTCCGTCCTCCCACTGCTCCCGCTCATGGCGGTAGAGACCGGGCAGGGTAAGGCGCAGGGGACCCATGGGGCAGGTGACCAGCCCCTTCCGGTAGCCGGGCTCAAACTCCTCCTCCAGCTCGGGGCCGTCGGGCAGGGCGGGAGCCCGGCGGGCCAGCTGGCAGATCTCCTCATAGGCCTTCCGGGGCAGGGGGACGTTCCGGTCCAGCATGGCGGCCATTTCCAGATTTTTGCAGACAATTTCGTTGTTGCTGGCATCCTCCCGGCTCCGGGAGGAGGGGGCGTAATAGCAGTGCTCCCACAGCAGGTTCAGGGCCAC
>CANSXE010000023.1 GCA_947650875.1 uncultured Bacillota bacterium
CTTCAGTTCCATTCCCTTATTATAGCATATCTTTGTTTGTGTGAACAGACTCTAAGAGCGGACGCATCATGATGCGTCCCTACACAAGCAGCGATTTCGGGTCCACCCAGGCCTGGGCGGGCCGCTGCTGGTCCAGATAGACCCGGGCCGTCTGTTTTGCCGGTTTGTCCCACAAAAAGGTGCTGAGGACAGTGTAGGTCTGCCCCTCGTAGTGGTATTCACACAGGACGGTCCAGGGGTGGCGCTGGTTTCCATAGCTGACGGAGGGGTGGTGTGTCACCCTGACTACCCGCCCCTGTACCGGGAAGCCGCTGCACCGCAGCCACTCCCGCCGCCGGCCCTGAAACTGGGCAATCAGCGTACAGGGCATGGCGGCGAACAGCAGCAGGAGCCCGGTCACTCCCAGCATCCAGGGCTCGCCGCTGCGCATGGGGATGGCAATGACATATCCCAGCCCGAAAATCAACATGAAGAAAACGGCCAGCGCGGACAGCACAATGGTGACGATCTCCAGCCGGCTGGCCGGGCGGCGCGGGTCCATAAAGTAGTGGGTGTGGAGGTACACGGTCAGTACCCCTCATTGACCACGGTCCAGGCCCCGTCCTGAAGCTCCAGAACGATGCTCCGGTCCGGGTCCACCGTCACGCCACCCTTGGAGCATTTGACTGTAAAGCTGGCGGTATTTGCCATCTGCTCCTCAAATACCAGCTCGGTGACGTCGAACACCGTTCCGGCGTAGTAGTCCAGGGCGGCCTGCCGGGCCTGGTCCAGCTCCTCTTCGGTAAAGGGAATGGACGGACCCGTGACCGGGGGGGCCTCCGGCTGGGAACTGCCGGGCTCGGAAACATCCGGCTCTGATATATCGGGAGCGGGGGGAAGGTCGGGCTGGAAATCGGCCAGGTCCACCTCCTGCCCGTCCATCAGGGCGGCGCACAGTTTTTCCAGTCCATCCTGATCCTGGCCCACGGCGAAGAGCAGATAATTGCCCTGTCGTTCCACCACGGGGTCGTCCATCCGGGCGGCCTGTTCGGGGGCGTAAAACTCATAGGCGGACCGCTGGTCCTCGGCGTAGGTGGCCAGCGCCTGTTCCAGCCGGCCGGCCGCCTCACCGTCCGCCCCCTCCAGCAGGAGGAACTGGTCGGCCACCATCCCCAGGGACATGGCGTACCGGGCCTGGGCGATATCCTCCGGGTTGGCCACGATGCGGTCCTCATAGAGACTCAGCAGCCCGGGCACCAGCTCCGGGTCCTGGGCCTCCAGGGGCTGGGGGAAATAGCCGCTGTCGGAGAGGGTATTGGCGATGTAGTCCAGGTCCAGCGCCACGGTTTTGGCGGGCTTGGGCCCGCAGGCGGCCAGGAGCAGACAGAAGAGCAGGAGAAGTAAGTATTTTGGGTATTTCATAGAAGTTCCTTTCTCAGTTCAGGTCCTGTTTCAGCTCGGCCAGCAGGTTCAGCGCCTCGATGGGGGAGAGGATATTCACGTCGGTCATGCGCAGCTTTTTCAAGACGGTCTCGCCGCCCAGGTCCATGAGGGACACCTGGTCCGTAGGGGCGGCCTGTGGCCGCCCGCCGTCAAGGGGGGCGTTTCCGCTCTCCAGTTCCTCCAGAATCTCCCGGGCCCGGCGGACCACCCGGTCGGGCACCCCGGCCAGCTTAGCCACCTCCACGCCGTAGCTCTGGTCGGCCCCGCCCCGGACGATCTTCCGCAGAAAGATCACGTCGCTGCCCCGCTTTTTGGCGGCGATATTGTAGTTTTTTACCCCGGGGATGTCCCCCTCCAGGGCGGTGAGCTCGTGGTAGTGGGTGGCGAAGAGGGTCTTGGCCCCCAGCCGCTTTTTGTCGGCGCAGTGCTCCAGCACCGCCCGGGCGATGGCCATGCCGTCGTAGGTAGAGGTGCCCCGGCCGATCTCATCCAGGATGAGCAGGGACTTGCGGGTGGCGTGGGTGAGCAGGGCGGCCACCTCGGTCATCTCCACCATAAAGGTGGACTGGCCGGAGGCCAAGTCGTCGCTGGCCCCGATGCGGGTAAACACCCGGTCCACCACCCCGACGCGGGCGGAGCGGGCGGGGACAAAGGAGCCTATCTGGGCCATGAGGACAATGAGGGCCACCTGGCGCATGTAGGTGGACTTGCCCGCCATGTTGGGGCCGGTGATGATGGCGGCCAGGTCGTCCCCGCCGTCCATGTGGGTGTCGTTGGGGACGAAGGGGGTCCCCTTGAGCATCTTCTCCACCACCGGGTGGCGGCCCTCCACAATGGTGAGCGTGTCGGAACTGTCCACCTGGGGCATACAGTAGCCGCCGGCGGCGGCCACCGCCGCGAAGGACTGGAGGACGTCCACCTGGGCCAGGGCGGCGGCGGTCTTTTGAATCCGGTCCACCTGGGCGCAGACCTCCTGCTTCAGCCCGCAGAAGAGCTGATACTCCAGGGCGGTCACCTGTTCCCGGGCGGAGAGGATGGCGTGCTCCAGTTCCTTTAATTCCTGGGAAATATACCGCTCGGCGTTGACGGTGGTCTGCTTGCGCACCCAGTCGCCGGGCACCAGGCCGGTCTGGGACTTGGCCACCTCGATGTAGTATCCAAACACCTTGTTAGAGGTGATTTTCATGTTTTTAATGCCGGTCTGCGCCTTGGTCTTGACCTCCATGTCGATGATGTGGCCGTTGGCGTTGGTGAGCAGGTCCCGGAGCTCGTCCACCTGGGCGTTGTAGCCCGGGCGGATGAAGTCCCCCTCCCGCACGGAGAAGGGCAGGGGCTTCTCGTCCTCGTCCCGCAGGCCGCTGTCCAGCAGGGCGCGCAGCTGGGGCAGGTCGTCCAGCTGCCCCAGCAGCTCATGTAGGAGGGGGGAGGGGCAGTGAGAGAGGAGGTCCCGGATATGGGGCAGCCTGCCCAGTCCGGCGGACAGGGCGGCCAGGTCCCGGCTGCCGGCGGAGCCGTAGACCACCCGGCCGGCCAGCCGCTCCAGGTCGGTGACCTCCCGGAGAGCCAGGGACAGCTCCTCCCGGGTGATGGCGTCCTCCACCAGGTCGGCCACCCCCTGCTGCCGCCGGGCAATCTGCACCGGGGAGAGGAGGGGCCGCTCCATCCAGCCCCGGAGGAGCCGGCCCCCCATGGCGGTCTTGGTCCTGTCCAGCACCCACAGCAGGGAACCCCGCTTCTCCTTGCCCCGCATGGTGGAGGTGAGCTCCAACGTCTGCCGGGCGGTGAGGTCCAGCTCCATAAACTGGCCGGCGGTGTAGTAGGTCAAGGCGGAGATGTGGCTCAGGTCGGTCTTCTGGGTCTCGTAGAGGTAGGCCAGCAGCCCCCCGGCGGCCTGAATTGTGGCTTCATTTTGGGGAGGGATGGCTGTCAGGCCGCTTTGAAACTGCTTCTCCGCCAGGGGGCGGGCCGCCCCGATGCGGAAGCGGGCTTCGCCGCCGTTTTCACACAGGCAGTCCAGCCGGTCCCTGAGAAAGGGGACCAGCCCGTCGGTGTTCCAGGCCCCTGAGGACAGCACCGCCTCGGTGGGGTGGAACCGGGCCAGCTCGTTCTGGAGGTGGCCCAATCCCTCCGCCCCGGCGGGGAAGGAGGAGGCGTACACCTCGCCGGTGGAGATGTCGCACAGGCACAGGCCGAAGGCGGCGGAATCGGCGTAGATGGCGCAGATGTAGTTGTTTTTGCTGTCCTCCAGCATGGAGGAGGCGATCACCGTCCCCGGCGTCACCACCCGGATGATGTCCCGGTCCACCAGCCCCTTGGCCTGGGCCGGGTCCTCGGTCTGCTCGCAGATGGCGATTTTATAGCCCTTTGCAATCAGCCGGGCGATGTAGCTGTCGGCGGAGTGGTAGGGCACCCCGCACATGGGGGTGCGCTCCTCCGGCGGCTTGTTCCGGTCCCGGGTGGTCAGAGTCAGGTCCAGCTCCTTGGATACCAGCTTGGCATCCTCGTTGAACATCTCGTAAAAGTCCCCCAGCCGGAAAAACAGAATAGAATCCGGGTTCTGGGCCTTGATGTCCAGATATTGCTGCATCATGGGGGTAAGCTCCGCCATGGGGGTCTACCTTCTTTCTCTCTCTGTGCGCCGCCTGCTGCGGCACATTTACAATAACATTAGCATTTTCATTTACTTTACCATTTACTTTATAGGTGCGATAATTGCACGAAAACGTGCAACTAAGGAGCCATATTATACCAGCGGGGCCTTTGTAGGGACGCTTCACGAAGCGTCCGCAATCTGTTTTTACAGGTACCATGAGGGACGGATATATCACGAAGCGTCCGCAATCTGTTTTTGCGGGTACCATGAAGGACGGATATATCATGAAGCGTCCGCAATATATTTTACGGGTACCATATAAGGGGCGGACGCATCGTGATGCGTCCCTACGGAGCGGGGCCTGGTTCGTTATAGAAACAATCTTCTTTCCATTTCGTGGGATTATTTTCGATATACTGCATAATACGCAGGTAATCGGCTTCATTGCGAATAATGTGGTCATGATAGCGTTCTTGCCATAAAACCATAAATGGGTATTGGCAACGGACCGTTTTGGTCGCGTTCATTTTCAGATAACCTATCGCCTTTGCCAACAGGGTGCGTTGCTGCGGAACAGGCTTGTGTAGGGACGCTTCATGAAGCGTCCGCTCCTCCGAAACAATTCGCAGCAGTAAATGAACGTGATTCGGCATGATAACATACGATTCCAGGTGAATTGCAGGATACCGCAAAGGCAGGGCTTGCACCATCCGGTTTACGACCTGACCGATATCGGTCAGGGTGAGTGCGGACGCATCATGATGCGTCCCTACACATTCAGGAGACGTAATTCGCGCCAACAGGTTTTCCCGTGCCTTTGTGCAAAAGGTTACAAAATACACCCCTGCCTGACTGTAGTCATACCCTGGCAGCCGGGGAGACTTTCGCTGTGGAAGGCGGTCCATCACACCAATTCCCCAAACAGCGACCACTTGTTGGCCCCGGTAATCCTCACGTCCCGGAACTGGCCCAGGGCGGCGGGGTCGCCCACCACCCGAACCAGGCGGTTGCCGGGGGTGCGGGCGGTGAGGTCGTACCGCTCGTCGTCGGACAGGCCGTCCAGCAGGCACCGCACCGTTTTGCCCACATAGGCGGCGTGCTTCTCCTCGGAAATCTGGTCCTGAAGGGCGGTGAGACGGTTGAAGTTGGCCAGCTTCTCCTCCCGGGGCATGGGGTCGTCCATCTCCGCCGCCGGGGTGCCCTGGCGGGGGGAGAAGATAAAGGTGAACAGGGCGTCGAACCGGACTTCCTCCAGCACCCGCAGGGTGTCCTCAAACTCCTCTGTCGTCTCCCCGGGGAAGCCCACGATAATGTCAGAGGTGAGGACGATATCGGGGATCAGGGCCTTGAGGGCCTTTATTTTTTCCAGATACTGCTCCCGGGTGTGCCGGCGGTTCATCACCTTGAGCACCCGGTCGTTCCCCGCCTGGAAGGGCAGGTGGAGCACCGGGGCCACCTTTTCGCACCGGGCCATGGTCTCAAAGAGCTTCTGGGTGGCGTCTTTGGGGTGGGAGGTCATAAACCGGATGAGGAAGTCCCCGGGAATGGCGTTCACCTGCTCCAGCAAATCGGAAAAGTCCAGGGGTTCGTCCAAATCCTTGCCGTAGGAGTTGACATTCTGGCCAAGGAGGGTGATGTCCTTATACCCCTCGCTGACAAGCTGGCGCACCTCGGCCAGGATGTCCTCAGGCCTGCGGGACCGCTCCCGGCCCCGGACGTAGGGGACGATGCAGTAGGAGCAGAAGTTGTTGCAGCCGTACATGATGGACACCCAGGCCTTCACCCTGTCCTGCCGCACCACCGGGATGCCCTCAGCGATGGACCCGGCCTCGTCGTCCACCGAGAAGGTCCGTCCCCGCTGGACAAGGAGACCGTGGACCATCTCGGGGAACTTCCACAGGGCGTGGGGGCCAAAGACCAGGTCCACATGGCGGTAGGACTCCCGGATTTTTTTCGCCACATGGGGCTGCTGGGCCATGCAGCCGCACAGACAGATCAGGGTATCCGGGTGGCGGCGCTTCACGTGGACCAGAGCGCCCACATTGCCAAAGACCCGCTGCTCGGCGTGCTCCCGGATGGCGCAGGTGTTGATGACAATGATCCGGGCCTGCTCCTCGCTGTCGGTAAAGCCGAAGCCCATTTTTGCCAAAAAGCCCCGGATGCGCTCGGAGTCGGCTTCGTTCTGCTGGCAGCCGTAGGTGTCTACAAAGGCCAGGGGCTGCGCGTCCCACTGGGCGGTCAGCCGGGCCACTGCCTGGCAGCAGTCCAGCTGGGCGGCAATCTGTTCGGGAGAAATAACAGTGGTGTGTTCCATAAAAACCTCCAAGGGTATAACTGGGTAATAATATATTATACTATTTTTTTCGTTTGGGTACAAGGGGGAGGGAAAAGATTGACAGGAAATTACCTTGTATTCGACAGAAAGTATTGCTATATATTTTGGCTTGTGCTATACTCAAACAAAACCGGATGGAATTTTTATTGCAATTCGGTTTACAGAGTATGAAAATGTAAAGGAGAGAAATGAGTATGTTTTGTCGTAGTTGTGGAGCACAAAACAAGGATGACGCAACCTTTTGCCAGTCCTGCGGCGCGCCGCTGAGCAGCGCGGGCGGAGAGAGCGCCGGAACCGCCGGCGCGGTGCATCCCGCGAAAAAGCCCAATATCGTCCTGATTGGCGCCGCCGCCATCATCGTGGCAGTGGCTGTTTTACTGTTTGTGTTGCTGGGCGGCCGGAGCCAGAAGGACGTGGTGAAGAAGCTGGTCAACGGCGTTACCAAGGGGAACGCCAAGTCCATTGTTGCTCTGATTCCAAATGAAGTCCTTGAGGAAGCCTGCGACGAAATGGATATGGACAAAGAGGACCTGATCGACGAGCTGGACGACACGCTGGACGACATGCTGGAGTGGCTCGATGATGAGTATGACAAGTGGAAGATCACCTACAAGGTGAAGGATACAGATGATTACTCCAAGAAAGAGCGGAACAGTATCATTGATGACTATGATGATGAGTATGACATCAAGGTAAAGGACGCCACGAGAATCAAGGTAAAGTTTACCATGCAGGCCGATGATGATGAGGACAGCACAACAATAAGTATCCCTGTCATCAAGGTGGGCAAGTCCTGGTATCTCGATTTTGTAAACCTCGAGGACTACAGTTTGTACAGCATGCTCTATTATTGGTAAAACAGCCAGAAGGGGCGGCTCCGAAGGGGAGCCGTCCCTTTTTGTCATACCCGGGTTGGACCGGGCATATGCTCCTTATAGCAGAGACATACGCAGGATAAGGAGTGGTACTATGGCAGACAGAGGGACAGGCTGGCGCGCCCTGCGCCGGGGTGTGGCGCTGGGGCTGGCGGTGACGGCGGCCTGGGGGATCAGCCTGACGGCAGACCTGGCCGGCGTGGGGGGACGGCTCAAATCGCTGGGGGAGGAGCCCGCCCTGGCAGTGGCCCTGATTACCTCTCAGCTGGGGGAGCTCCCCGGCGGAGAAAAGGGGCTCAACGGCTGGCGGCGTATGCTTTTGAAGGCTTCCCCCCTGTTGGAGCAGGGGGAAGGGGCTGTGCTGGAGCTGCGGGCCGGCGGAGGGGGAGAGCCGCCGGAGCAGGAGGAGCCGGACATGGGAGACGGGGAGGAGGACATCGACAAGCCCGACCTTCAGCCATCGGACGGCGACGGCATTGTGGAGATGACCGGCCAGGGGAAGGAGGGCAGCCAGTACCTCCGGGACGGCGGGGTGTATGTCTACAACCGCACCGGGCAGGAGCTGGACTCCTCTCTCCTCCGGGCGGGGACGGTGGATGTGCCCCTGGGAGAGGGGCCGCAGATTCTCATTGTCCACACCCACGGCAGCGAGGCCTACTCCATGACCGACGGGGATACTTATGAGGAGAGCGACCCCTACCGCACCACCGACTGCGCCCATAACGTGGTCCGGGTGGGAGAGGAGATCGCCACCGTCTTCCGGGCCTATGGCTTTCAGGTGATTCACGACACGACCCTGTGCGACTACCCCGCCTATAACGGGGCCTACGACCGCTCCAAGGCGGTGGTGGAGCAGTGGCTGGAGCAGTACCCCTCCATTAAAGTGGTCTTCGACGTCCACCGGGACGCCCTGGTGGGCAGTGAGGGGGAAATTTATAAAATGGTGTCTGTTGAAGCGGGGGAGAAGGTGGCCCAGGTGATGATGGTGCTGGGCACCGACGCCGGCGGGGCCGACCACCCCCGGTGGAGGGACAATATGGCCTTTGCCCTCCGCTTGCAGCAAAACCTGGTGAAGGGCTATACCAGCCTGGTCCGGCCCACCGTCCTGCGCAAGAGCCGGTATAATCAGCAGCTGTGCCCGGGGTCCATCCTGGTGGAGGTGGGGGGACACGGAAATTCCCTCAGCGAAGCCATCGCCGGTGGCCGGCTGTGGGCGGACAACGTGGCCAGGACGCTGCTGGAGATGAAGGGATGAAAACGGCCCCGGGGCAAAAAGCCCTGGGGCTAAAGTTTAAAATTGGCTGGGTGCGTAGCGCACAGTGATAATATGGACCTCTCTTTTTTGCTTGAGTACCCGATAGAGGATAACATATTTTTTGTGGAACAACTGTCGGTAACCCCGATTGGCGTAAATCCCGGTCCGGCGCACAGGATTTCGCTCCGGCATCTGCTCCAGGCTGAGAATAGCCTGGGCCAGCTGATCCGCCATGTGTTCAGCTGTGCCCGGCTCCAAGAGATGTTCTGTGATATAGGTGTAAATTTCATCCAAATCCCGGCTGGCCCGCGGAGATACTTTTACTGTATAGCTATCCAAAGTATTTCCTCCGTAAGGCTGTCAGTACCTCTCTGGCGTCCAACAGCTCTCCTCCCATGGCAAGCTCGTGTTCGGCCTCAGCAATCGCGATATCGGTCTGGAACGTATTTATCATTTTCTCATAAGTCTCAATACTCATCACAGCCAGATCGCCCCGGCCGTTTTTGGTGATAAACACCGGCTCGGCACGGTCGTGGCAGAAGGTGGATATCTCGTTGTAGTTGTTGCGCAGGTCTGCGCTGGAGCGAATATGGGGCATAACAGCACCTCCTTTGATACATAAATTATACTCAAATTTCTTTATCAAGTCAAGGCTGCGGAAGAAGATTTTTTTCTCGACACATTTCCCCTAAAAATTGGACAGGCTCCCGCTATACTGGAAGAAACTGGAAGGGAGAGATGCGACCATGGGCGACTGGCACAGCCGGAGTGTGTCTCAGGTGATGGAGGAGGTGGGCGGCCGGCCCGGGGGGCTCACCGGCCGGGAAGCCGCCCAGCGGCTGGAGAAATACGGCCCCAACCGGCTGGCGCAGCCTGAACCGCCCGGGCTTCTGCTCCGCATCCTGGGCCAATTGAAGGACCCTATGATTCTGGTGCTGCTGGGGGCGGCGGCCCTGTCGCTGCTGGCCAGCGGCGGGGAGGACTGGCTGGACGGAGTGATTATCCTGGTCATTGTAGTGGTCAACGGGGTAATCTCCATCACCCAGGAGGACCACGCCCAGCAGGCCCTGGAGGAGCTGCGGCGGATGTCCTCCCCCCAGGCCACCGTCCTGCGGGAGGGGGCTCCCCGGAAGATTGCCGCCGCCGGACTGGTGCCCGGGGACGTGATTCTGCTGGAAGCAGGGGACCAGGTCCCCGCCGACGCCCGGATTCTGGAGTGCAGCCGCCTCCAGGCCGATGAGAGCGCCATGACAGGGGAGTCGGTGCCGGTGGAGAAGGAGGGGGTGGAGGCCCTCCCGGAGAACACCCCCCTGGGGGACCAGGTGAATATGCTCATTGCGGGCACCCTCATCACCGCCGGCCGGGGCACCGCCCTGGTGGTGGCCACCGGCATGGATACCCAGATGGGCCATATCGCCGGCCTGCTGCTGGACAGCGGCGAGGGGGACACCCCCCTCCAGAAGCGGATGGGGGAAATCTCCAGGTCCCTGTCCTTCCTGTGCCTGGCGGTGTGCGCAATCATGTTCGGGGTGGGGCTGTTCCAGGGGAAGGGGCTGCTGGATATGTTCCTCACCGCCGTCTCCCTGGCGGTGGCCGCCATCCCCGAGGGGCTGCCTGCCATCGTCACCATTGTGCTGGCCCTGGGCGTCCAGCGGCTGGCCGCACGGAACGCCATTGTGAAGAAGCTGCCCGCCGTGGAGACCCTGGGCTGCGCCGGGGTGATCTGCTCCGACAAGACGGGCACCCTCACTCAGAACAAAATGACGGTGCAGCAGGTGTGGCTCACCCCCGGTACCCACCGGCGGGACGCCATGCTGGCGGGCTGTCTCTGCTCCGATGCCAGACTTACCTGGAAGGCGGGGGCGCCCACCGCTTCCGGCGACCCCACCGAGGGGGCGCTGGTGGTGGCCGCCGCCCGGGACGGAGTGGATCAAAACCGGGCGCTGGAGCGCTTTTCCAGGGTGGCCGACATCCCCTTTGACTCCACCCGCAAGCTGATGACCACCATACATACCGAGCCGGAAGGGGGCTGGACCGCCTTTGTAAAGGGGGCCCCGGACGTACTGCTGGACCGGTGTGTCAGCACAGCGAGGGGGCCTGTCACCCAGAGTGACCGGGCCCGCATCCTGGCCGCCAACGAAGAGATGGCGGGCAAGGCCCTGCGTGTAATTGCCGTGGCCCGGCGGGAGCTTTCCGCCCTGCCTCGAAATCCAAAGCCCGGCGAGGTGGAGAGGGAGCTCACGTTTCTGGGGCTCTTCGGCCTGATGGACCCGCCCCGGCCGGAGGTCCGGGCCGCCGTGGCCCGGTGCCACCTGGCGGGGGTGCGGCCGGTGATGATTACCGGCGACCACCGGGCCACCGCAGTGGCGGTGGCCAAGGAGCTGGACATTGCCCGCCCCGGGGACTGGTCGGTGACGGGGGCGGAGCTGGATTTTATGCCCCAGGAGCTGCTGGAGAACGACATTGAAAAGTTCGCCGTCTTCGCCCGGGTGTCCCCGGAGCACAAGATGCGCATTGTCCAGGCCTGGCAGAAGCGGGGCCGGGTGGTGGCCATGACGGGGGACGGCGTGAACGACGCCCCCGCCCTGAAGGCGGCCGATATCGGCTGCGCCATGGGGGTGGTGGGCACCGACGTGGCCAAGGGCGCGGCGGACATGATCCTCACCGACGACAACTTTTCCACCATCGTGGCCGCCATCGAGGAGGGCCGGGGCATCTATTCCAACATCCGCAAGGCCATCCACTACCTGCTCTCCTGCAACATCGGGGAGATATTTACCATCTTCGCCGCCACGCTGCTGGGCTTTGGGCAGATGCCCCTGGTGCCGGTGCAGCTGCTGTGGCTCAATTTAGTCACTGACTCCCTCCCCGCCCTGGCCCTGGGGGTGGAGCCGGTAGAGGAGGGCGTGATGGAGGAGGACCCCCGGGACGCCTCCGCCGGGCTCTTTGACGGAAGGTTTTCCCTCCGCCTGGCCTGGCAGGGCCTGATGGTGGGGGGGCTCACCCTGGCGGCCTACTTTTTGGGCTTTACCCGTCTGGCCGCTCCGGGGCTGGAGGGGGCCACAGCCAACACCATGGCCTTTGCCACCCTCACCCTGTGCCAGCTGTTCCACGCCTTCAACGTGCGCAGCGAGGACCGGTCCCTCTTTGCCCAGGGGGTGCTGTCCAACCCGGCCATGAACCGGGCCTTTCTGGCGGGACTGGCCATGCAGCTGTCTGTGCTGCTGGTGCCCCCCCTCCAGGGGGTGTTCTCCGTCACCCCCATGAACGCCCCCCAGTGGTTTACCGTGCTGGCTTTGGCTATGGCGCCCATCCCTATCTGCGAGTGGGCCAAGGCCGCGGGCCGGAAGGAAGAGACAGCGAGGACCGGAGAGCCAGCAGTTAAATAGTTAGAGCACAGCCCCGCCGGCAAGCGCCTGGCGGGGCTGTTGTGTTTATTTTTTCGCCCGGGGATAGGGCTCCTGCACATCCGTCAGTTCCAGTAGGTAGTCGATACTGGTGTTGTGAATTTTGGCAAGGGCAATCAGAATTGGAGTTGGAATATCATTTTCACCGGTTTCATATTTGGAATAACCGGTCTGTGACATGCCGAGCAGTTTTGCGATTTCGGTTTGGGTCAAGTCCTTATCCTCACGGAAATTACGAATCCTGGGATACATGTAAGTCACCTCAAATTTAACTATAGTCTAACCTAAAACAGGGTATTTACATTTACCCTGAAATAGGTTAAAATAAGTTGAGGTGATCAATATGAAAAAAGGTCCCAGGAAGATCGTCAGTGTCAGTATGCCGCTGGACCTGTACGAGACATTGAAGCGGCTGGCGGAGGAGGACGGGCGATCGGTCCCAAGCTGCATCCGGCTGATCCTGTGGGAGCATTTGGGGGAAACATGATACAGAAAAACAGAGACAGCCCGTGAGCTGTCTCTGTCTGCGTTTATTTGATGGAGAACACCGCGCCCGACCGGGGGGGCAGGGCGATGGTATACAGCCCGTCCATCTGGGAAAACTGGGGCCGGCCTATGAGGGGGAAGAGCTTGCCCTCGTCAAAGGAAAAGGCGTGTTCCTCGCCCCCGGCGTTGAAGGCGCACAGCAGCTGTTCGTCTCCGGTCTCCCGGAGAAAGACCAGCAGGGGCCCCTTCCCCAAAAGATAGCGGATGGAGCCCTTGCGCAGGGCGGGGTGCCGGCTGCGCAGGCGGCCCAGGGCCCGGTACCACTCCAGCAGCTCCCGGTCCTCATAACCCCAGGGGAAGGTCTGGCGGTTGAAGGGGTCTTCAAAGCCCTGCATCCCCACCTCGTCCCCGTAATACACCGTGGGGGAGCCGGGAAAGCAGAACAGCAGCAGGGCGGCGGCCTTCAGCAGGGCCCGGCCCTTCTTCAGCTGGCGGGAGGACAGGGTGAAGGCAGCCCGCCACTCCTTGGTCTGGTCCCGGTATTCCCCTCCTGCCCCCAGCAGGGTGAGCAGGCGGGGGGTGTCGTGGGTGTCCAGAGAGTTCATGGCGGAGTAGAAGGCGAAGGGGGGATAGTTCTCCCGGATGGTCTCCATCCCCTTGACAAAGGACTCCCCTCCGCCCCCCTGGAAGAAGGAGAGGATGGCGGAGCGCAGGGGGTAGTTCATCAGCCCGTCGCAGTGGCCCCCCAGGATGTGTTTCCGGCGCACTCCGTAGGCCACTTTGGTGGACCCGTCCTCCCACACCTCTCCGATGACCACCGCGTCGGGCTTCTCCGCCCGGGCGGCGGCGTGGATACCGGCCACAAAGTCGTCGGGCAGCTCGTCGGCCACGTCCAGCCGCCAGCCGTCCGCCCCCGCCCTCAGCCACCGGCGGACCACGCTGTCCTCGCTGCCGAAGATGAAGTCCCGGTAGCCGGGGTCGTTCTCGTTGACGGCGGGCAGGGAGTAGATGCCCCACCAGCTGTCGTATTTGTTGGGCCACTGGGTAAAGTTAAACCAGGAGCGGTAGGGGGAGTCCTGGCTCTGCTTTGCACCCGTCTCGGGGTAGAAGCCGTCGCCGTTGAAGTAGCGGCTCACATAGCCGGTGTGGTTAAACACACCGTCCAGCATCACCCGCATCCCCCGCCGGTGGGCTTCGTCGCACAGCCGGGTAAAATCCTCGTTGGTGCCCAGCATGGGGTCCACCCGGCTGTAGTCGGCGGTGCCGTAGCGGTGGTTCTCCGCCGCCTCAAAGATGGGGTTGAAGTACAGGGTCTCCACCCCCAGGCTCTGGAGGTAGTCCAGCTTCTCCAGCACGCCCTGAAAGTCTCCGCCGAAGAAGTCCCGGTTGCGCACCTCGCCCCGGTCGTTGGGGCGGTACTCGGGGAACTCCTCCCAGCTCTGGTGGACCCACCGGCCCCCCACCATGCCATCCGGGTCTGGAATTTTGCTGCGGCAGAAGCGGTCGGGAAAAATCTGATAGGTGGTTCCCTCGCCAAACCAGGCGGGGATATCCTCCTCCCCGTCGTAGACGGTGAGCTGGTAGGGACCCAGGTCCTGGGTGCGGCCATCCAGCTTTTCCAGCCGGAAGGAGTACCAGATCAGCCCCACATAGCCGGCGGTGTCCAGCTTGGTGGAAAACAGGTCCTGCCCCAGCTCGTGGCCCTGCCAGGACATTTTTGACACCACGATCTCGTTGAAGCGGCTCTCGAACCGGGCGGTAAGGCTGGCGTGGGAATAGCACTCCGCCCGGGGGGGACGGAGGGTAAAGCTTACCTGCGTTCCCGAGGACACTGCCCCGTAAGGTGTTTTGTACCGGGGATCCCGGGAGTCGTAGGTGGGTAAATATGGCATTGGTATCACTCCGAACGATGGAATATCTGTAGGGGCGCGCTCTCAGTCAGCCCTTTGGGCTGCCAGCTCCCCCAGAGGGGGAGCTTTTTTACCTCTCCCTTTGGGAGAGGTGGCACGGCGAAGCCGTGACGGAGAGGGTTTCTTCTCTGAAAAGGAGGGGGTTCAGTGGTACTTATAGCGCCCGCCGCCGATGAACTCCCGCAGGAGGGAGTCCCGGGGCACCAGCGCCGGGTCGATGGACTCGAAATGTTCAAAGGCCTTCACAAGCTCCAGCATCTCGTCGTGGCGCTCGTTGTCCTCCGGGACGCTCTGGAGGATGGGCAGGGCGTAATTTTTCATCACCGGCACCTCGTAGGGCAGGGAGGAGTCGAAGACAATATCCGCCTTGCTGCGGAAGGGGGAGATGTACAGCTTTTCCCCCCGGCGCACGTTGGCCCACATGGCCAGCGTCTGGGCCACGCCGGCGCCCCGGAAGCTGTAATCCCGCACCGCCCGGCGGACGAGCCGCATCCAGGTGCCCTTGAAGCGCAGGACCGCCCCCTCGTTGATGTTGGACCGGGCGGATATGTACAGCTTGGCGGCCGCGGGATGCCGGCCGGTAATGTCGTCGTTGAGGGCGTGGATGCCCTCGAAAATGGCGATCTCGTTCTTTTCCAGCTTCAGGGGGGTGCCCAGGCTGTCGTTGCGCATCTGGCGGGCAAACTCAAACTTGGGGATGAGGATTTCCTCCCCCCGGCTCAGGGCGGTAAAGTGCTGGCTGAGCAGCTCCATGTCCAGGCAGAGGGGGGACTCGTAGTCGATGCTGCCGTCGGGGGTGCGGGGGACGGTGGCGGGGTCCTGGGTGAGGAAGTAGTTGTCCATGGCCACCGCCCGGGAGTTCACCCCCCGGCGGAGCAGCTCCTCGGCAATTTTCATGGCCGTGGTGGTCTTGCCCGAGCCCGAGGGGCCGGACAGCAGCACGATGGGGCTGTGCTCCAGGTTGGACAGGATTCTGTCCGCCGCCAGTGATACCCGCTGGGCGTAGTTCTCGTCGCACTCGGCCAGAAATTCCGCCGCATCACTTCGGGCGCGCCGGTTGATCTCCTGTAATTGGTAGGCCATAGGAATCTCCTCCCTTGGTTGAAATCGGTAGGGACGCTTCACGAAGCGTCCGCAAAAAGGGCGTGCCGATGGAGTGGCGGACGCAAAAAGGGCGTGCCGATGGAGTGGCGGACGCAAAAAGGGCGTGCCGATGGAGTGGCGGACGCAAAAGGACGTGCCGATGGAGTGGCGGACGCATCGTGATGCGTCCCTACGGCAGGGAAAACGCCCCGATCTCCGCCTTCTGCCCCAGCACCTTATCCAGGCCGGACAGGTAGTCCTGGGGGAATTTGGGGTTGGCAAGGCGGAGGATTTTCCCGCCGCCGATGAGCTTGGTCACGCCGCCGGCCCCCAGGGAGACCACGGTGTGCAGCTCCTCCATCATGACGATGTTATACAGGCTCTCCGCCCCGGGCCGGGCCCAGCCCACGTTCTCCAGCGAGCCGGACATGTATTTCTGTCGGTATAAATAGTAGGGAATATAACCGTCCGTTGTGAGAATCTGCCGGGACCAGTCCAGCATCCGGGCCACCTCCTCCCCGCTGGGGAGGTCTCCGCCGCGCTCCATCAGGGTGGAGCCCTTCTTCAGAGCCAGGGTGTGGACGGTGACGTTTTCCGGCTCCATAGCCAGCACCCCCTCCAGGGAGCGGCAAAATCCCTCAAAGGAGTCCCGGGGCAGGCCGGCGATCAGGTCCATGTTGACGCAGTCAAAGCCCACGTCCCGGGCCAGTGCGCAGGCCGCCCGGATATCCCCGGCGGAGTGTTTCCGGCCGATGGCCTCCAGCACATGGTCCTCCAGCGTCTGGGGGTTGATGGAGATGCGGCCGATGCGGTGGGCCTTCAATACTGCCAGCTTTTCCCGGGTGATGGTGTCGGGCCGGCCGGCCTCTACGGTGTACTCGGTGCAGCCCTCCAGGGGGAGACACTCCTCACATTGGGTCAGCAGCCGGTCCATCTGTCCGGCGGACAGGGTGGTGGGGGTGCCGCCCCCCATGTAGAAGGAGCGGACGGTCAGCCCCGTCTCCCGCAGGACCCGGCCCGTCTCGGCCACCTCCCGGAGCAGGCCCTCCACATAGGGCTCCACCAGCTTCAGGGTGCGGCCCACGTCGGCGGAGACGAAGGAGCAGTAGGCGCACCGGGTAGGGCAGAAGGGGATGCCGATGTACAGCGACACCTCCCCCTCCTTCAGCGACCGCTGTGTTGCCACGCTGGCCCGGGCACAGTCCACCGCCAGCTTTGCCCGGTCAGGGGAGACAAAATACCCCTTCCTCAGCTCGGTCTCCGCCTGCTTTTCCGTCTGGCCGGCCAGCAGGGCCCGGGTGGGCAGCTTCACCGGCCGCACCCCGGTCAGCGCCCCCCAAGGGGGCTCATGGCCCAGCAGGGCGGTGCCCGCCTTGTAGAAGGCCAGCTTTAGAGCGTGCTGGACGGTGTGGTAAACCTGTTCCGGGGGGCGGTCCAGCTCCTCGGAGGGAAAGCGGCGCACCCCGTCGAAGCGTTCCTGATTGCGGAACACCAGGGCGCTGACGCTGGCCTGTTTTTCTCCCCGGCGGAGGGTGAAAATGACCGCGTTTCCCTCCCCGCTCAGGACTTTGGGCGGGGGACCCTCCGGGTACTCGGGCCGCTCCCCGGGGAACAGGGTGAGCATCATCTGCTCCGCTGCGTAGTGGTAACGCTCCGGCGACCAGGGGAAGTTGGAGGTCTCAAAATACAGCTTCATGGCTGCCGCTCCCTTGTCTCACTGCGGCCGATGAGATAATCCATGCTGACATCGTAGAAGTCGGCCAGGAGGACCAGATTGGGGAACTCGGGGATATGTTCACAGGATTCGTAATACTGATATGCCCGCAGGGACTGATTCAGCAGCTCTGCAAGCTCAGGCTGCGTCATTCGCTTCTCCTTACGAAGCATTTTCAATCGTTCACCTAATTTAGCCATAAAAACCCCTTGACACGAATATGATATGCGTGATATAATGAATATAAAATGCACGACGGAGACGCTTTATGAATCAAACTATACTACAAACTCTATTTCTGGACAACCCGGAAATCCCGGGAGAGATTGCCAGCTTTTGCAGCAGTATTCCAGAATATGTCCAGGCGGAGCAGGAATATAACAAAGCCGCACAGGAGCTGGAGGAACTTATCGGCTTTGAGCGGTACAGCCGCTTTGAAACCGCCATGAACGCCCACCTCTCCTATGAGGTCCGGGCCTGCTACCTCTTTGGCCTGGGCCTGCGCCGGGAAATTCTGGAGGGGATAGCGGGGTGACCCCCGTCCCGCCCGCAGGGGGCGAAGCACCGCCCGTAGGGACGCTTCATGAAGCGTCCGCACGCAACACAGACAGGGTCTCCCAAAGCGGACGCATCGTGATGCGTCCCTACGCCCCCCATGCCCTCCCGCAGGTAATCCGCACGCAACACAGGCAGGGATTCCAAAGCGGACGCATCGTGATGCGTCCCTACGTTACCCCCATCCCCTCCCGCAGATAGCGGTTGACCTGCCGCTCGGTGTCCAAATCGGAGGTGCCCTCATGGCCGGGGAGGATGTGGTAATTGCCCTCCAGCTTGCCCAGCCGGCCCAGGGACACCAGAATTTCCTCCCAGCTGCCCCCCCGCAGGTCGGTGCGGCCGCAGTCGCCGGCGAAGAGGGTGTCGCCGGTAAAGAGGGCGTCCCCCGCCTTCAGGGTGACCGACCCGGGGGAGTGGCCCGGGGTGTGGAGCACCTCGATAGTCAGGTCGCCCAGGGGGAGGATGTCCCCCTCGTCATAGAGCAGAAGGTCGTCCACCTGCCCGGCCAGGGGGAACAGGCGGCTGCCCGCGCCGTTGGCGTCGGCCTGGTGGATATAGATTTTGGTCTCCGGCAGGGCCTGGTGCAGCTCGGGCACGGCGGTGGTGTGGTCATAGTGGCCGTGGGTGAGGAGGATGTACTCCACCTGCGCGTCGGATTTTTTCAGCTCGGCCAGAATGCGCCCCGCTTCGTCGCCGGGGTCGATCACGGCGATTTTGTTGTCGTGTTCCAGAATATAGCAGTTAGTGCCAATGGGTCCCACCTGCATCAGTTTGATGTTCATAAGCTCCTCCTGTTCAGCCCAGCATGT
The DNA here is from genome assembly GCA_947650875.1 of uncultured Bacillota bacterium. Taxonomy (GTDB): domain Bacteria; phylum Bacillota; class Clostridia; order Oscillospirales; family Oscillospiraceae; genus Lawsonibacter. The sequence continues at coordinate 18,445 of CANSXE010000023.1, forward strand.
CAGACATATCTTCAAATCCGGCGCGGTCCACCGGCTTCCGGCCATAGGCGGTGCGGAAATAAGGGATGACTTCCTCCACCGTCTGAACGTCCAAATCCCAGAGGGCCATCCCCTGCCGGGAGCCCCAGCCAATCTCCACGGTGTACCAGCCGGGCTTGGGCCCCGCCCGATTCATGGAGCTCTGGATAAACCAGTAGTTTTTGGAGTCGTCGGGGTCCTGCTGCTCCAGGATGAGGAAGCTGTCCGGGTCCTCCAGGTTCAGCGCCCGCAGCTCGGATTCCAGGATGTCCCAGCTCAGCTGCATGGACGGCCTGCCCCCCAGATTCAGCGTCCAGGGCCAGTCCTGATGGGGCTGGCTGGGGTCGGTTTTCGGCTTGCCAAAGAAAAACATGGGGAAACCTCCTCTGTAGGGGCGGACATTGTCCGCCCGTTTTGCGTATATCGGTTCAGGCGGACGGCCACAGGCCGCTGCTACGCCTTGTCCGTATCGAACAGGATGGTTACCGGCCCGTCGTTGACAGACGCCACCTGCATGTCGGCCCCGAACTGGCCGTGCTCCACCGTAAAGCCCCGGGTCCGGCACTGGTCCATGAACCGCTCGTACAGCGGGATTGCCAGCTCCGGCTTGGCGGCCCGGGAGAAGCCGGGGCGGCGGGAGGAGGTGTCGGCGTACAGGGTGAACTGAGACACCACCAGCAGCGCACCCCCTACCTGCTCCAGGTTTAAGTTCATTTTCTCATTTTCGTCCTCAAATATCCGCAGGTTGCAGATTTTTTCCGCCAGCTTGTCGCAGACGGTCTCGTCGTCCTGGGGGCCAACCCCCAGCAGGACCAGAAAGCCCTTGTTGATGGCCCCCTCCACCTTGCCGCCGATGGTGACGGAAGCGGAGGTGACCCGGGTGACAACTGCGCGCATGGGATCACGTCCTTTCTATTTCCCCGAAGCCCGGGCCACATGGTAGACGCCCTGGATGTTGTTCAGCTTGTTGATGACCGTTTCCAGATCGCCCTTGTCCTTCACCTCCACCACGATGTTAATGGTGGCGTGGCCGTCGGGCATGGAGCGGGCGGAGAGGGCGGACACCTTCACCTTTGCGGTGGACAGGGCCATGGCCACGTCCAGGGTGAGGTTGTCCCGGTCCTTGGCAGACAGCTCCAGGGAGGTCTTGTAGTTGGGCAGCTTGCTGTCCACCCAGGACACCTTGACCCACCGGGCCTCCTCCTCGGGCTTGCGCTTGTCCGGGGCGGTGTTGGGGCAGTCGGCCCGGTGGACCGACACCCCGTAGCCCCGGGTGATAAAGCCGATCACCGGGTCGCCGGGGACGGGGGTGCAGCACTTGGCAAACTTCACCAGGCAGTTGCCCAGCCCCTCCACAATGATGCCGGAGTCTGAGTGCTTGGGCTTGACGGGGCCGTGGGCGTTGGACGGGGCGGCGTTGCCCGGCATAATAAGGCTGTCCTCCAGGGTGCGGGCGGAGGCGGCCGCCTTCTCCGCCTGGAGCCGGCCCAGCCGCTGCATCTCGTCCCGGATGCGGGCCACAGATTTGGAAGCGGTGGTGCCCCCGTAGCCGATGGCGGCGTACAGCTCGTCCAGGGTGCCGCAGCGCAGCTTGTGGAGGATGTGGGGCAGCACCTCGTCGGCGGTGATGGCGGACATGGGCAGCTTGTAGTGCTTCAGCTCCGCTTCAAAGGCCGCCCGGCCGGTGGCGATATTCTCCTCCCGGCGCTCCTTCTTGAACCACTGGCGGATCTTGTTCCGGGCCTCGTTGGACTTGCACAGCTTGAGCCAGTCCCGGCTGGGCCCCTTGGCGCTCTTGGAGGTGAGCACCTCCACAATGTCGCCGTTGGACAGGGTGTAGTCGTAGGGCACCATCCGGCCGTTCACCCGGGCGCCCACCATGGTGTTGCCCACGGCGGAGTGGATGTTATAGGCGAAGTCGATGGGGGTGGCCCCCTGGGGCAGGCTCTTCACGTCCCCGTTGGGGGTGAAGACAAAGACCTCGTCGGCAAAGAGGTCCACCTTGAGGGTGGAGACGAACTCCTCCGCGTCGGTGTCCTGCTGGCCCTCCAGCAGCTTGCGCACCCACTCAAACTCGTGCTCGGTGCCCAGGTTCCTGTTTGCCATCCCCTGCTTATACTTCCAGTGGGCGGCCACGCCGTACTCGGCGGTCTGGTGCATCTCCCAGGTGCGGATCTGCACCTCGAAGGGGATGCCCTCCCGGCCGATGACGGTGGTGTGGAGGGACTGGTACATGTTGGGCTTGGGGGTGCCGATATAGTCCTTGAACCGGCCCAGCACCGGCTTGAACATGTCGTGGATGCAGCCCAGCACGTTGTAGCACTCGGGAATGTCGCTGACAATCACCCGGAAGGCGTACAGATCAAAGATTTCGTCCAGGGTCTTGTTCTGGGCGAACATTTTTCGGTAGATGGAGTAGATGTGCTTCACCCGGCCGTAGATGGTGCAGTGGAGCCCCTCCTGGCTCAGGCGCTGCTCGATGCGGTGCTGGATGCCCGCTAAAAATTCCTCGTGGGCGGAGGAGCGCGCGACGAGCTCGTCCTCAATCTCCTTGTAGCCCACCGGGTCCAGATAGCGCAGGGACAGGTCCTCCAGCTCCCACTTGATCTTCTGCATACCTAAGCGGTGGGCGATGGGGGCGTAGATCTCCATGGTCTCCAGGCTCTTCTCCCGCTGCTTCCGGGGGGACTGGTACTCCATGGTGCGCATATTGTGCAGCCGGTCACACACCTTGATCAGGATCACCCGGATGTCCCGGCTCATGGCCATGAGCATCTTGCGCAGATTTTCCATCTGCTCCTCTTCCTTGGTGACAAACTGCATCTTGGTCAGCTTGGTGACCCCCTCCACCAGCTCGGCCACGGTGGGGTTGAACCGCTTGGCAATCTCCTCGTGGGTGGAGGCGGTGTCCTCAATGCAGTCGTGGAGCAGGGCGGCCACCACGCTGTCGATGTCCAGCTCCAGGTCGGCCACAATGTCTGCCACGGCGATGGGGTGGATGATATAGGGCTCGCCGCTCTTGCGCAGCTGGCCATGGTGGGAGGTATCGGCGTAGGTGAAGGCGTCAAAGAGCACCTTTGTGTCCAGATTGGGCATGTAGGTGAGCATCTTTTTCTCCAGGGTGTGATAGCGTTCTAAAATGGGGTCCATTCGGATCACCTCGGTTTCGGGATGTGGGCGGGGAATCCCCCCGCCACGCTTCGCGTGGCCCTCCCCCCTTTCACAAGGGGGGCTGTTTACGCAATCGGCACCGCTTCCGTTCCCAAAGGCCCCCTTGCTAAAGGGGGCTGGCACGGCCATCAGGCCGTGACTGGGGGATTCCGGGCGGCGAAAACCGGTGTAGGGACGCTTCACGAAGCGTCCGCAAAAACGCAGCAAATGCAGCGGCAAAAAGGGAACAGTGAAGGGGCGGACGCATCGTGATGCGTCCCTACTGGGGGATTCCGGGCGGCGAAAACCGGTGTAGGGACGCTTCACGAAGCGTCCGCAAAAACGCAGCAAATGCAGCGGCAAAAAGGGAACAGTGAAGGGGCGGACGCATCATGGCGCGTCCCTACAGGCCACCCTCCAATATCTTCCGCAGGCGCCTGATAATCTCCGACGCCTCCAGGTCCACCTTCTGCTCCACCTGGCGCAGGGTAATCTGGATGCGGTCGGTACGGCGGTTCAAAAGGATAAGGCCCCGCTCCTCCAGCACCTCCAGGCAGAGCATGGTGCGGGCGGGTACCTCCCGCTGTCTCGTGGCCCGGGAGACCGCCCGGGCGATGCGGGCAGGGGTGTCCTCCACCACGGTGCAGCCGGTGGACTGGCGCTCCAGCCAGCGGTACAGGCCCACGAAGTCCCCCCGGCTGGGGAGAAGGAACCGGGCTTCCTCGCAGGTGAGGGGTTCCCCCCGGCTGTATTTGTCATAGATGGCCTGCTCCAGCTGGGCCCGGGAGGGGGCCAGCCGCAGGTCCACCACCTGGAGCTGTACGGTGCGCACCCCCCGGAAGTCGTTAATCTGGGGGTAAAACACCACGTCCACCCGGCAGCCGGGATACAGGCCCAGCTCCGCGCCCTGGCTGGAGAAGTAGATGGCGTCCAGGGGGACCCCCCGGCTCTCCAGCCGCAGCTTCAGATGCCGGCCCCGGCCCACCTGGGACATGGTGTGCACCTGGGCTCCCTGGAGGAGGAACACCGGCCGGGGGTTGCCTGTGCCGCAGGGCTCCAGCAGGTCCAGGGCCTCCATCGCCTCCACCGTCAGGTGGTGGGGGGCGACGGCCAGGTCGATGTCCAGCACCGAGGGCAGGGGCTGTCCGTGGCAGCTCTCCGCCACTGCCCGGCGCAGGGCCAGGGCCAGGGCGGGGATGTTCTCCTCCTTCACCGTAAAGCCGGCGGCCAGGGCGTGGCCGCCGAAGTTCTCCAGCAGCGGAGCGCAGGCGGACAGCAGCTCAAAAAGGTTGATGTCCCCCCAGGAGCGGCAGGAGCCCTTGCCCATGCCGCCGTCTAAACAAATCATAAAACAGGGGCAGGCGTACTTTTCTGCCAGGCGGGAGGCCACAATGCCCACCACCCCCTGGTGCCACTGGTCCCCGGCCAGCACAATGGCCCCCTGCTGGGGAGCTTCCTCCAGGTGCTGGACGCACTGCTGAAAAATTTCCCCCTCGATGTCCTGGCGCTCCCGGTTGAGCTCACACAGCTGGGCGGCCAGTTCCTCCGCCCGGGCGGGGTCGTGGGTCAGAAACAGCTCCGCCGCCACCTCCGCCATCCCCATACGCCCGGAGGCGTTGATCCGGGGGGCCAGGGTGTAACCCACCGACACCGAGGTGACGGGCCGGTCCTCCAGCCCGGCGCAGCGGATCAGGCTGGCCAGTCCCAGCCGCCGGGGCGGGTTGAGCCTGCGCAGCCCCAGACTGACAATAGCACGGTTGGCCCCTGTCATAGGCATCACGTCAGCCACTGTGCCCACGGCGGCCAGGTCGCAGAATTTGTCCAGCACAGAGGAAGTCTCTGAGGGTCCGGCCACCGCCAGGGCCAGCATCAGAGCCACCCCCACCCCGGCCAGCCCCTTGAAGGGGTAGGGACAGTCGGGCCGGTGGGGGTCCACCACCGCGGCGGCGGCGGGGAGCACCTCCTTGCAGGCGTGGTGGTCGGTAATTACTACGTCCAGCCCCAGGCTGGCCGCCAGGGCGGTCTCCTCCACGGCGGTGATGCCGCAGTCCACCGTAATGATGAGGGCGACCCCCTGTTCAGCCAGGGTCTGGACCGCTTCCTGGTTCAGGCCGTAGCCCTCCCCCAGGCGGCTGGGGATATAGGGGATAATGCGTCCCCCCCGGGCGGTGAGGAATTGGGTGAGCAGGCAGGTGGAGGTGATGCCGTCCACATCGTAGTCGCCGTAGACGGCGATCAGCTCACCCAGCTCCAGGGCCAGCGTTATCCGGCGGACTGCCCGGTCCATGTCTTTCAGGAGCATGGGGTCCGGGATGGGTTCCGAGTCCGGGTTGAGCAGCCGCCGGGCGTCCTCCGGGAGGACTACCCCCCGGGCGGCCAGCAGCCCGGCCAGCAGAGGGGGAAATCCGGCGTGTTCCAGGGCCAGCTGTCCATCCGGACAGGGCGCGGCCACCTGCCACTGTTTGTATTTCACCGGGCATCACCTCTCATCTGCGAGCGCTCCGCAGGGCGCATTATTTCATATTAACTCACCTATTATATCAGGGAATGGGAGCATTTTCAAGATAAAATACAAAACACCCGTCCCGGCCGGGATTTTCCGGCCAGAGACGGGGCGTTTTGTTATACCATACCGAAGCGGTCCATGGGCCAGAGGGCCAGAACGGCCTTGCCCAGGATGTAGCCGGTATCCACAGTGCCAATCTGAACATCGCGGCTGTCGGTAGAGCCGTTTCGGTTGTCCCCCATGACAAAGACGGAGCCCTCGGGGACCTCCCAGTGTGTCTGCTGCATGGTGGCGGAGTAGGGCAGATACATCTCTTCCAAAATATAGGGCTCATCCAGGGGATAGCCGTCTACATAGACGATACCGGCGCCGTAGTCAATGTCCACAGTCTGCCCGCCGGTAGCAATTACGCGCTTGACAATTGCGCGGGGGCCGGGCCAGCCGGCCAGCACCGCGGGGGTCTTGTTCAACACCACAATGTCTCCCTGCTCCGGGGTGTAGCCCAGCGACCAGATGAGCATGATCTCCCCGTCCTGAAGGGTATTGTCCATGGAGCTGCCGTCCACCCTGGTGAGACGGGCCACGCAGTTGAACAGCAGCACCGCCGCCACCACGCAGCCTAAAAACAGCTGGAGCCACTCATACAGGTCGGCCCCCGGCCGGCGGGGGGGCTTCTCCTCCTCCGGCTGCTGGGAGAGGTCGTTGTATTCGTCCATTGGAACACCTCGTTTCCTTGTGTCGTGAGTGGTATTATAACCGCTTTAAAGGGAAAATGCAACAGGAGAAGGCTTTTTCAGGAGAAGGGAGCCTTCACAGCGCTATTTTCGTCACTCCCGGGGCGCTGCCCAGCACCTCGCCCTCCCGCTTTTGGCAGGTGAACAGCAGCAGCTGCTGCTCTCCGGACAGCTCCCAAAGCAGCTCCAGGGCGTGGGTCAGGCGGCCGTCGTCGAAGGAAGCCAGGGCGTCGTCCAGCAGGATGGGGGGCTTTTCGGGCAGGCACAGCCGGCACACCGCCAGCCGCAGAGCCAGGTAAAGCTGGTCCGCCGTCCCCCGGGAGAGGTAGAGGGCGGAGCGGGGCAGCACGCCGTTTTCCTCCCGGACAAAGCCCTCCAGCTCCCGGGTGAGGGACACCGCCGGGTACTTGTCTCCGGTGAGCCGGGCCATATACTGGCCGGTGAGCCGGTTCAGCTCGGGGGAAAACCGCTCCTGAAGGCGGGCGTTAGCCTGGGTGAGGGCGTCCATGGCCAGGGAAATGGCTTCCAGCTCCAGCCTGCGCCGGGCCAGCCGTTCCTCCAGCTGCTCCTTCTGGGCGGACAGGACGGCGGGGTCCCCCATGGCGCTGAGGGTGCCCCGGGCCTGGTTCAGCTGGGCGTTTACCTGCTCCAGCCGCTGGGCGGCCTGTGCCAGGGCCAGGTCGGTCTCCCGGGGGCCCAGGTCGGGGATGGGCAGCTCCGGGATGGGGCCGTCCTGACGCTCGGCTCCCTGGGCGGCCAGGTCGTCCAGCCGGCGGCGGGCGGCGGCGGCCCGCTCCCGGGCCAGAGCCAGATCGTGGTCTATATTCAGTGCCCGGCTCAGGGCCGCGGAACAGCCGAACAGGTCGGTCACCTCCGGGGCGAAGGCGTGGACAAAGTCCAGCAGCTCCGCCTTGGTGCTGTCCCGCTTGCTCTGCCGTTCGGTGACGGCGTTTTGGATGACCTCCACCTCGTGGGCGGCCTTGTCCGCCGCCTGACACCGCTCCCGGTAGCTCTGGGCCAGGGCGGTGAGCTCCTCCGGGGTCTGGACGCCGTAGGGAGCCAAAAGGGCGGCGATCCGTTTTCTGGTTTTCTGGGCGCTGATATGGGTGATAAGGAGATGGACAGCCACACTGAAGCAGACAGCCAGGGCGAGAGCGGCGGCGGCTATGACGTCTCTGTAGACCAGCCAACCGCCGCCGCCCAGAAGGGCGGCAAGGACAAGGCCAATAACGGTGAGCTTGGGGGACGTCCATTTGGCCAGCTTTTCCCGGTCGGTCTGAACGGCGGCGGCGATTTCTGCCGCTTTTGCGACTGTCTCCTCCCCGGACATTTGGGGGAAGTGCTCGTCCTTTGCGGTCTCCTTGGCCCTGGCGGCGGCTTTCTCTGCTTCCTTCAGGGCGGGCTCCCCCTGTTTGAGTTCCTCCTCCAGAGCTTTGATGTATTGCAGCTCCCCCTGGGCCCGTTTCAGCTCCTCCCGGTCGGGGATGGGGCGGGCGGCCAGCTCGGTCTCCAAATTGTCCAGATGCTTCCGGGCGGCCTGACACGCTTCCTCGGCCTGAACGTATCGGTCAGACAGCTTCCGCCGGGCGAGCAGACGGTGAATCTCCGCCTGCCGGGCCAGACCCTCCTGGGTGCGGGCCAGAGCGGCCTGTTCCCCCTCCAGCCGGGCGGTGAGGGCGGCGGAGCGCTCCAGCGTCTCCAGATTTTCCTGCACCTGAGCCAGCCGGGTCTCCAGCTTGGGGATGTCCCCCACGCTTTTGTTGACCTGCCGCCGGTTTTTCCAGACCTTCAGCTGCTCCATAGCCTGGGAGAAGGACACGTCCTCCTCCCCCGATGTGACCAGGGCGGCGATGCGCCGCTCCAGCTCGGGGGCGGCGGTGAGGGACAGGTTTCCGTCCCCCAGAAAGGCGGAGCGAGTGAACACCTCCGCCCCCACTCCGGTGAGCAGCTCGCCGCAGTTGGCGGCGGTGAGCCCGGGCACCGGCTCCTGGGTGCCGGTGTAGACGGCGGAGAAGGCCCCGAAGGGGGTGTTTCCCCTGGGACCCCGGCGGATGGTGATGTCCCGGCCCTCATAGTCCAGGGTGATCTCTCCCTCCATGGGGGCTCCGGACCAGGGCTGATAGCGGTTCTTGTCAGCGAGATAGCCCTTTTTGTCCCGGTCCCGGGTGTCGATGCCGTAGAGCATGGCCCGCCAGAAGGCGGCCCAGGTGGATTTACCCCCCTCGTTGGGGGCGTGGATGAGGGTGAGACCGGGCCCCGGCTCCAGCCGGGCCCTCTCCAGCCGGCCGAAGGTGGCGGTCATGGATTTGATTTTCACGGCTCCTCCCCCCTCTCCAGAGCGGCCAGCCCATACCGGGCCGCCAGCTGACAGACCGGGTTGTCCGACTCCGCCTGACACTTCTCCCACATCGTGCGCAGAAACAGCCCTGTGAGGGCGTCCTCCTCCCGCCGGGCCCACAGGTCCTGGGGCAGGCGGGTGCGGTCGATGAGGGTCAGACCGTAGAACGCCGGGGAGAGGACCCGGTCCAGGGCGGCCAGGTCGGGGGACTGCCCTTCCCCGGTGAGAATCAGGCGGCAGATGAGGTGCTCCGTGTCCTCCGGGAGGGCGGACTGAATTGCGGACTGGACATCCCCCGCCCCGGTGATGTCCACTGTGGTAATCTCATAGCGGTATTTTGCCAGGGGGACGAACTGGGCGGTCACCCGGCCCGGCTCGGCCTCCACATAGAGGACCCCCTTCTCCCCCAGCTCGTCAAAGCCCCGCCCCTCGGGGCAGCCGGGGTAGGCCCAACAGGTGTTCCCCTCCTGCTGCAGACCGCTGCCCTGGTGGACGTGGCCCAGGGCCAGGTAGTCCAGAGCGCTGGCGGCGATGTCCATCGCTGAGATTGGGCCGTAGCCGCTGCCCTGCCCCACCTCTCCGTGGAGGACGGCGATGTGCAGCTTCCCGTCGTCGGGGACGGTCAGCCCTTCCAGAGGGCAGGAGTCCTGATGGGTGTCGGTGAAGGCGCGGCCCCACAGGGTACAGCCGGGCAGCTCCACCGTCTCCAGGGCGGCGCCGGAAAAAATATGTACATTGTCCGGCCAGTCCAGGGCGGCCCAGACCGACCGGGGGCTGTAGAAGTCGTGGTTGCCGGGGGCGATGAATACCGGGCAGGGGATGTTGCCCAGCGCTTCCCGCAGGGCCTGGGCCGTCTCCCGGAAGATGTGATCCGAATCCAGCAGATCGCCGGCCAGCAGCACCAGATCGGCCTGTTTTTCCCTGGCCAGTGCCGCCAGCCGGTCCAGCAGCTCCCGCTGCTCCCCCCGGCGCTGGGCGGCCCGCTCCGGCGTCAGGCCGGAAAAGGGGCTGTCCAGGTGGAAATCGGCCCCGTGGATGATTTTTAACATGGGCTACTCCTCAATATCCGTCCGCGTTACGCTGACGCACTTCTTTTTCTCTGTATCAATGACAAACAGGCAGGCGTTGAGCTTGCAGTTGCCCTCCGCCTCCTCATACCGCCGGGGCAGGCCGCCGAGAAAGAGGTTCAGGGAGTTCTCCGGCTTGATGCCCAGCACCGAGTTGACGGGGCCGGTCATCCCCAGGTCGGTGACGAAGCCGGTGCCGCCGGGGAGCACACGGCAGTCCGCCGTGGGCACATGGGTGTGGGTGCCCCACACCGCCGCCGCCCGGCCGTCCAGATGCCAGCCCATGGCCCCCTTCTCGCTGGTGGCTTCGGCGTGGAAGTCCACCAGCAGCAGGTCGAAGCCCCCCCGGTTGCAGAAGTAGTTGGCGGCCTTGAAGGGGCTGTCCAGGTTGGAGTTCAGGTCCACCCGGCCCATGATGTTCA
>CANSXE010000024.1 GCA_947650875.1 uncultured Bacillota bacterium
CGATGTACATGTTCTCCGCCACCGTCAGGTTGGGGCACAGGGTGATCTCCTGATACACGGTACTGATGCCTGCGTTCTGGGCGTCCTGGGGGGAGCGGATCACTGCCGCGCCCTCGATGCCCCTGATGTGGACCTCGCCCCCGTCCTTGGGGTACACGCCGGTGAGCACCTTGATTAAAGTGGACTTGCCCGCGCCATTCTCCCCCATCAGGGCGTGGATCTCCCCCTCACGAAGGGTAAAGTCCACATCCTGGAGGGCGCGCACACCCGGAAAGTATTTGCAGATGCCGCGCATTTCTAATACCGCGCCTTCCTGCATAGGGATACGCCTCCATTCTCTCAGATTTTAAAACACGCGGCGCGGCTGACGTGCCGCGCCGCGTGTCGGGTCATATGATGGTTATATGTATGCGGTCAGATCAGGTGCCGTAGGTGTCCACGTCGGCCTGGGTGAGGGTGTCGCAGTCGAAGCCCTGCTCGGGGGTGTAGATGATCTTCTGAGCGGGAGCCTTGCCGGCCACCAGATCCTTAATGATGGTGTCAACGGTAGGAGCCTGGAGGGGGTTGCACAGGCCCATGTAGTTCCAGCTGCCCTCCAGCACGGCCTCAAAGGCCCACTTGTCGCTGTCGAAGCCCATGACGATCACGTCGCCGTCCTTGCCGTGGGTGATGCCGGCGGCGTCCAGAGCGGCCACAGCGCCCCGGGCCATGCCGTTGTTCTCGGCGTAGATCACGTTGAAGGGCTTGCCGGAGTCGATGACGGACTGCACGATGGTGCGGGCGGTGGCCTCGTCCCAGTCGGCGGTCTGCTGGGTCACATAGTTCCAGTTGGCCTCAGCGGCGACCTTCTCGTCCAGAGCGCCGGTGCGGCCCAGCTGGGCGTCGGAGCCCATGTGGCCCTGAATGTGGATGATGTTGTACTCGTCAAGACCCTGAGCGGCCAGCCAGTCCACAGCGGTCTTGCCCTCGGCGGGCATGTCGGACACCACGGCAGCGGCGTACATGCTCTCGTCGGCCTCCAGCATACGGTCAAAAAGGATGACCTGGGTGCCGGCGGCCTGGGCGTCCTTCAGCACGGTGTCCCAGCCGGTCATGGCGCCGGGGGAGAGAAGCAGGAAGTCTACCTCGTTCTGGACCATCTGCTGGGCCTCAGCGATCTGCTGGGCGGCGTCGTTGTTGTTATAGAAGGTGGCCTTATAGCCGTTTTCTTCGGTAAAGGTGGAGCGCATGGCCGCATCGTTGGCGGTGCGGTAGCCGGACTCGTTGGGGTCGTTGTTGATGACGCCCACGGTGATCAGCTCGCCGGTGGGAGTGGTGGTGGGAGTGCTGCTGGAAGCGCCGCCGGAGGGCTCGCTGGAGGAGACGTTGCCGGAGGACTTGCCGCTGGAAGCGCTGCCGTTGCCGCCGTTACCGCCGCCGCAGGCCACCAGAGACAGGGACAGCGCTGCAACCAGTGCAAGGCCGAGAACTTTCTTCATTTTCATTTCATATTCCTCGCTTTCTAAAATTTTGTGCTGGGGTTTAACTGGCTTCAGTATAGCATTTGTATTTCCTTCCGTCAATTATTTGTATCGAAATATTTGAACTTCTAGGAAATAAACAATACAAATTTGAAGCGATATCATTATAAAAAAGATACAAATTATGACTTCTTCCTCAAGAAGTCATAATTTACTGTAAAAACAGTAAATTATGAACACTTTTCCGCAAGAAAATCCTGCTCCGCTGAAGGGAAAATTAAAAAAAGAGCAGGTCAACTTGCATAAAATACCCCTGGACTTTAGAAGTTTTTTGACAAAGCATAAATTGCGACAAATTTATACCGGACTGTCTCCCTGTTTTCTTATGCAAAAACCTCAAAACCGGCCGGCGGAGAATTTACATGTAACCTGATATGATGGAGAAAATTGGTACAAATTATTTGGTGTTGTACAAATCGGGTGAATATGCTATAATACTACGGCAATGAGATAAAGGAGGCCGGCCTATGGCTCTCAAATACCAGTCTATCGCCGACTCTCTGCGGCAGGAGATTGAAAATGGCGTATACACCAGCAAACAGCTGCTCCCTACCGAACAGCTGCTGTGCCAGCGCTTTCAGATCAGCCGGCAAACGGTCCGCCGGGCCCTGTCCGTCTTAGAGGACGAGGGTCTTATCACCCGCCGTCAGGGCAGCGGTTCCCGGCTGCGGAAGCACACCCGGCCGGAGACCCTGCTCAACTGTACCATCGCGGTGGTGACTACCTACATCAGCGATTACATCTTTCCCGATATCCTTCAGGGTATGGAAACCGTCTTGGCCGCCAACAGCAGCGCTCCGCTCCTCTTTGCCACCCAGAACCAGATTGCCATAGAGCGAAAAATCCTTCAAACCCTGCTCACAATGGAGGGGCTGGACGGCGTGCTGGTGGAGGGGAGCAAAACTGCTTTGCCCAATCCCAATTTAGATTTGTACCAAAGGCTGATCGGTCAGGGGGTGCAGCTGGTCTTTCTCAACGGGACCTATCCGGAACTGGCGGATACCCCCTCGGTGCTGGCGGACAACTACGGCGGTGGAAGGCTGCTGGTGGAGTATCTCCATCAAAAGGGCCACCAGAACATCGCCGGAATTTTTAAAAACGACGATATGCAGGGCACCCTGCGCTACGCAGGCTATGCAGAGGCCCTGCGGGATTTGTCTCTGCCCCTGGAGGACAGTCAAATCTACTGGTATAACACCGAGGACAGAAAGTCCTTTCTTTCAGAGACGTTTGTAGACTCGGTCCTGGACGACCTGGCGGGCTGCTCTGCCATTGTCTGCTATAATGACGAAATTGCGTTTCGCGTTGTCTCCCAGCTGAAAAAGCGGGGAGTCCGGCATCCGGAGGAAATGGCTGTTGTCAGCTTTGACAACAGCCAATACAGCGAGCTGGCCCCGGTCCGGATCACCTCCCTCTCCCACGGAACGCAAAACATTGGGGAGTTGTCCGCCACACTGATGCTCCGTCTGCTCCGGGGGGAGGAGTGCCACTCCGTGGTGGTTCCCTGGGTTTTGGCGGAAAAGGAGAGCAGCTGATTCCATACAAAAAACAAGGTGCGGAGGAGCTCCTGAGAATGGTCTCTTCCGGCGCCTGAATTTATTTTTTATGTGGTGAAGAATTGTTGTCTTGTATAGCCCGCATCGTCTATATTGTTTACAGCATAGCAAAACAGCGGCCCCGGCAAATGACGTCTAGTCATTTGCCGGGGCCGCTGTTTGCGTTTACAGATCAATCAACAAGCGACAGGCCTGGGAGAACGTCCAGATGGATGGTCTCCTTTTGTTGTCCCCTTTCATCTGTTCTGCTGTTTATCCAGCGTAACGGGGGCATCTTTAGCCGGCGGTCCCTTCACCAGATAGACCGTCATAGAATCCAGATATTTTCTGATGTCTCCGCTGTAAAAGGCCATTAGCGCATCCAGGTCCTTGCAGCAAAACTCCAGCAGGACCTCCTTTCCGCCACTGATGATTGTTTCACACCGGATAATTTCAGGCACGGAGTCTATATAATCATAGAACCTTGGGAGCATCACATTATAAACCCCTCCCAGCATAAAGCCATGTACCGTTATTCCCAACTGTTCCATATCTACCAGAGTGCGGTAGCCGCGGATTACCCCTCTGTCCTCCAGCCGTTCCATCCGCCGGACCACGGCTGTCACACTTAGATGCACCTCTCTGGCAATGTCGCTCAGCTTTATGCGGGCGTTGCCCTGAAGCAGGGTCAATATCTTAAGGTCAACAGCGTCCACCAATCCAATTCCCCCTTTTTCGTGCATATTATTTTTAATGCTTTATTATATATCATCCGATGTGGAACTACAATTTAAAATTTAATCTTTTTCACGCTAAATGGATAAAAAATTCCTGCTTCCAGGCCGCATTTTACTTTTTTCACAATTGCGGCCTGGAATATGGGGCTGATATAATGCAAACAGGCTAACGAAACCGGTCGGGTGTACAACTTCCGGTTCGAGACACCGAGATTTGTTTAGGAGGAATGCAGCTTGCGTAAGATCAAAATCGAATTCCCCAAAGCACGCATCACCGTCTACGCCACCGTCCTGGAAGACAAGTTCCCCGAGTTGGCCGACGAGTTCTGGGAAAAGATTGCCCAGCCCATGGAGTGCGAGGCGCACAACACCCTGTCCACCGGCGATTACGTCCAGTGTCGTCCGGTCCCCCCCTACCATGTCCCCAAGTATGTGGGCGACCAGTCCAATCCTCTGGGAGGAGACAGCGTCCCCGCGCTGTGTGACTGCGTCAACGGCGACATCGCATGGTCCGGCTGGTACTTCGCCATGACCTACGGCCCCTGCACTGAGCCCCTGCCCAACATGGGGCCCATCATGGCAAAGGTTGATCCTGAGTATTTGGAGGAGTTCCACCGGGGTGGCCTGGACTGCTGGAACCACACCTATCTGTACCATGAGCTGGCCACCGTTATTTTCAGCAGAGGGGAGGAGTCGTAATGTCTGTGAATTGGAAGGATTTAAAGCGCGAGATCCATGATGAGGTGGAAAAGGTGTGGCTGAAAGAGCCCATTGAGGTCACCATGAGCAAGCTGGGCATTTTCCCCAGCGGCGCCGGCACCAACAACCAGTATCTGGGCAACCTGTTTTTCCTGAACGCTGACACCCAGGCCATGGGCTGGTGGACCATCGAACCCACCATGTACTGCGTGCTGGGCGACGACATGTTCTCCCTGGATGTGTGCAAAAAGCTGTTTGACTATCTGAACGGCCCCATTGCCCATCTTCTGGGCGATGTCCTGGAGCCGAATTGCCCCGCTCCCTGGCTGAATATGCCCAAGTTTGCCTACTTCCACGATAAGATCATCGAATCCTACCCCACCATTGAGTCCAAAGAGGACTTCCGTGATCTGCTCTGGTCCTGGTTCTGCTATGTGAACCGGATTAACAGCTGGTTCTATACCGTCCTCCCCTGGGAGCTGGGCAAAAATCTCCAGCGCAAGGACGTGGACGACGTGGCCCAGCTGGCCGGTCTCCTTGGCTATAGTCTGGAGAAGCGGTGATCCCTCTCTTCACCGTCTTCTCTCTGCCCCCCTCTTCGCGCAGTCAGGCCTACAGCGGTTTGACTGGTTCCTCTTCATTCTAGCGTCAAATTTGCCTGGTTTTGCCCGGTGACCTGACTAAACAGCAGTCTCCTGGCATAATCAGGCTTATTTTAAATTAAGAGACGGCACTGTAGAAAAGAGGTCTGATATATGAGTGTTATTTTTAACCCCGTTGTTCTATCTGTTATCGTTTTGTGTGTACTGTGCCTGTGTAAGCTGAATGTGATGTTCTCCCTGGTTATCGCCTGCACGGTGGGCGGATTGACGGCCGGCCTGGATTTGATGGACACCATCGTCCCCACCATGCTGGGAGGTTTTAGCAACAACGCAGAGGCCGCTATGGCCTACATCCTGCTGGGTACTTTCGCTTCCTGCCTGGCCTATACTGGAGTGACGGATATCCTCTCTAAAAAAATAGCCCAGACCGTGAAGGGAAGCAAGCTGACCCTAGTCATCATTATGATTGTGATTGCCATTGTCTCTCAGACCATTATCCCCATCCACACTGCTTTCATCCCCATCCTGGTTCCTCCGTTGCTGGGCATGATGAACGATATGAAGATGGACCGCCGGCTGATGGCGGGCGCACTGGTCTTCGGCATGATGCCCTATGTGGGCATTCCTGTGGGCTACGGCCTGATCTTTATGAACATTGTGACGGATGAAATGGCGGCCAACGGCCTGAATGTGGCTGTCTCCGATGTTATTGCCGTCAACTGGATGCTGGTTCTCTGCTTCATTCCCGGTATGGTCTACATCTGGTTCCGCTACCGCAAGCCCCGTGAGTACAGCAGCGCACAGGCGGACCTCACCGCTTTTGACGAGATCAAGTCCACGCAAATGGGCAAGGACCACTACATTGCCCTCCTGGCTGTTCTGGTCACCACTGTGGTTGAGGTCATCACCCAGTCCCTCACTGTCTCCGCTGTAGCCGGTCTGCTTGTTATGTTTCTCAGCGGGGCAGTTAAATGGGGGGACATTGAGACCCGCTTCGCAGATGGTATTCACATGATGGGCAATATCGCCTTTGTCATGCTGGTGGCCGGCGGCTTTGGTCAAGTGATGCGTGCCACTGGCGGTGTGGAATCGCTGGTCTCCAGTGCCGCCGCGGCCATGTCGGGCAATAAACTGATCTCCGCTGCGGTGGTTACCCTGATCGGTCTGATCGTGACCATGGGCATCGGTACCTCCTTTGGCACCGTTCCCATTTTGGCGGTACTCTACGTCCCCCTGTGTACCCAGCTGGGATTCTCGCCCCAGGCTACCATTATCCTGATGTCCGCCGCCGCCGCGCTGGGCGATGCCGGCTCCCCCGCCTCTGACGCCACCCTGGGCCCCACCTGCGGCCTGAACGCCGACGGCCAGCATGACCACATCTGGGACACCTGTGTCCCCTCCTTCCTCACTTTAAATATCCCATTGATGGTAGGCGCCGTCCTCATTGCGCAGTTCCTTTGACGGATTTGTATTTAGATAGAAGCCGTCGTCCAAAATGGACGGCGGCTCAGCTTGTCGAAAAAGTCTGCCTACTGGCAGACTTTTTCGACAAGCTGAGACAGTTGGATAAAACCAACTGTCTTTTTTAGGAAACATTTCACAAAAGTGAATAAGAAACCCCCTCTAAGTCAAAAGGCTCCCCCCTTGGAATTGAGCGGTGTCTTTGATAGACTGTCATTACCAATAAAAATTCAAATGGTAAACGTGTAAAAATTCATCGAAGCGTAAAACAAAAAGGAAGCCGGTGATCAAGGAATGAATGAAACCATCGTATCCATGAAGGGGATTTGTAAATCTTTTCCCGGCGTCAAAGCGCTGGACCATGTTGATTTCGAGCTGCGCTCCGGAGAAGTCATGGCCCTGCTGGGGGAAAACGGTGCGGGTAAGAGTACTCTGATGAAGGTGCTCAGCGGCGTTTACCAGCGCGACGAGGGGAATTTGGAGATTTTCGGGAAGGAGTACGGGGACCTGACCCCCAAGCTGGCCCAGGAGGTGGGCGTGGCCATCATCCACCAGGAGCTGAATATGTGCAAGCACCTGTCCGTGGCGGAAAATATGTTTTTGGGCAGAGAGAAGCGCAGGGGCATCCGGCTGGACAACGCCAGCATGGAAGCCGAGGCCAAAAGCATCCTGGACGAGCTGAAAATTGACCTGGATCCCAAACAGGTGGTGGGCGAGCTGCCCGTGTCCAAGCAGCAGATGGTGGAGATTGCCAAGGCCCTGTCCACCAACGCCAGAGTGCTGATTATGGATGAACCTACCTCCGCCCTCACCGCCCGGGAGATCGACGACCTGTTCCGCATCATCAAGGAGCTGAAGTCCAAGGGCTGTGGAATCGTGTACATATCCCACCGCCTGGAAGAACTCCAGCACATCGTTGACCGGGTGACCATCATGCGGGACGGCCAGTACATTACCAGCATGGACTTTCAGGGCGTGCCGCTGGACGAAATCATTGCCCACATGGTAGGCCGTGAGATTAAAGAGAAGTTCCCCCGAGTGTCCTGTAAAAAGGGCAAAAAGGTGTTTGAGATAAAGGGTCTCAACGCCGGGCGCATGGTACGGGACATCAACTTTTCCCTCTACGAGGGGGAGATTGTGGGCTTCGCCGGGCTGATGGGCGCGGGCCGCACCGAGACCACCCGGGCTATCTTCGGCGTGGACCCCAAGGAAGAGGGCACGATCATCCTGGACGGCAAAACGGTGACCATCAAAAATCCCCGGGACGCCATTCAGGCGGGTATCGTCCTGGCCCCGGAGGACCGGAAAAAGGACGGCCTGTGCACCAAGCTGTCCATCCGGCACAACATCGCCCTGCCCAACCTGGACTTTTTGTGCAACAAACTCGGCGTAATCCAGTGGGGCAAGGAGGCTGAGACCTGCGCCAAGGCGGTGCAGGACCTGAGGATCAAAACCCCCAACGTGGAAATTAACGCCGCCAATCTCTCCGGAGGCAACCAGCAGAAGGTGGTGGTGGGCAAGTGGCTGGCCCGGAACTCCCGGGTGGTCATCTTCGACGAGCCCACCCGCGGTATCGACGTGGCGGCCAAGGTGGAGATTTACCACCTGATGAACGAGCTGAAAAAGCAGGGCATCGCTGTGATGTTTGTCTCCTCCGAGATGCCCGAGGTCATGGGCATTGCCGACCGTATCATCGTCATGTGCGACGGGCGGATCACCGGTGAGCTGATGGCGGAGGACGCCACTCAGGAGAAGATTCTCTCCCTGGCCACCCAGTTTGAGAAGAAAATCGCCATTTAAGGAGGGCGGAAAGAATGAATACAACAAAACCGAATCCCTTGAAGCGCATCCTGAACACCCGGGGTATGGGCGGGGCGCTGACAGCCTTTGCCGGCTTGATTGTCATCTACATAGCCTTCGGCATCATCAACCCCACCGTATTCTCCGGGCAGAACATCATGAACCTGCTGCGCTCCATGTCTAAATACCTGCTCATCGGCATCGGCCAGAGCTACATCCTGATTACCGGCAACATCGACCTGTCCATCGGCTCGGTGGCGGGCATGAGCGCCATGATCTCCGCCACCCTGATGACCAAGGGGATTCACCCCATCGCCGCCATTCTGGTCACCCTGGTGTGCTGTCTGGCCATCGGCGTGCTCAACGGTCTGCTGGTGGGCAAGTGGAAACTGCCCCCCTTCATCGCCACGCTGGGCACCATGTTCGTGGCCCGGGGCGTGGCCTACATCGTCAACCGCAACCGCAACACCGACGCCATCGCCTCCGGCATCGGCAAGGAGGCCGCCGACTCCTTCGGCAACTTCTTCTACTACGGCTCCACCTTTGGCATTTACAACACCTTCTGGATTGCCATTGCCCTGTTTGTGGTATTTTTCTTCCTGCTGTCCGGCACCCGGACTGGTCGCCACATCTACGCCATCGGCTCCAATGTGGACGCAGCCAAGCTGTCCGGTGTCAGCGTGCTGTCCACCACCACCAAGGCCTATCTGGTCAGCGCCTTCTGCTCCTTCGTAGTGGGTCTGATTCTGTGCGGCCAGGCCGGCATGGGCAACATGGAGGCCGGCAACATGTATGAGATGTACGGCGTGGCCGCCGGTGTCATCGGCGGTGTGTCCCCCCTGGGCGGCACCGGCATCCTGCTGGGCACCCTGGCCGGCGCAGCCGTGTGGCAGACCCTGGAGAACGGTCTGAATATGATCGGCGCCCAGGTGGGCATCCAGCGGCTGGTCATCGGCATCATCGTTGTGGTGGCCGTGTTCCTGGACGTAGTGGTCCGCAACGGCGCCCGGAAGAAGCCCGCCAAGGCCGGCTGAGCCAACGGGAATTAGACACCGTCAGGTGCTAATTATAAAAAATAGGAGGATTTATGATGAAAAAGCTTACAGCAATTCTGTGTGCCGCCTGTCTGATGCTCACCGCCATGACCGGCTGCACCAAGCAGAACAATCCCAGCCAGAGCGGAGGCTCCGGCGACATGATCGCTCTGATCACCATGGACTCCATCGACCAGCACTGGATTACCCTGAACGAGGGCGCCCAGAAGGCGGCCACCGAGCTGGGCGTCAACGTCCAGTTCATGTCCCCCAACACCAAGGACGACGCCCAGCAGATCGAGTGCGTCAACAACGCGGTCAGCGCCGGCGCCAAAGCCATTATCGTGGCCGCCAACGGCCCTGACGCCATCTCCTCCGCCCTGAAAGAGGCCAAGGACAAGGGCGTGAAAATCGTCTACGTGGACTCCCCCGCCAATGTGGACGCCGAGGCCACCTTCTCCACCGACAACAAGGCCGCCGGCAAGACCGCCGGTGAGGAGATGAAAAAGGCCCTGGAGGGCAGCGGCACCACCTCCGGCAAGATTGGCATCATCAACGTCAACGCCGCCACCGACTCCTGTGTGGCCCGTGAGGAGGGCTTCCGCTCCGCCTTTGAGGGCTCCGGCTTCGAGCTGCTGGAGACCCAGTACGGCGAGGGCGACGCCGCCAAGTCCCAGTCCATCGCTGAGAACTACATCACCCAGGGCGTGGTGGGTATCTTCGGCTGCAACGAGGGCTCCACCACCGGCGCGGGCAACGCCATCAAGGCCACCGGCAAGGCCGACATTGTGGGTGTGGGCTTTGACAAGTCCGACGCCATCCTGGGCCTGATTGACGACGGCTACCTGCTGGCCACCATGGCCCAGAATCCCGACGTCATGGGCTACGAGGGCGTGAAGGCCGCCGTGAAGGCCATCAACGGCGAGAGCCTGGGCGGCGCGGTCACCGACACCGGCGTGTCCGTCCTCACCAAGGAGGGCGGCTCCGCCAGCTCCACCGGCACCACCGCCAGCCAGGAGTGGAAGATCGCCCTGATTACCATGGACTCCATCGACCAGCACTGGGTCACCCTGAACGAGGGCGCTCAGGCCAAGGCCAAGGAGCTGGGCGTGTCCGTCACCTTTATGTCCCCCAACACCAAGGACGACGCCCAGCAGATCGAGTGCGTCAACAACGCCGTGGCCGGCGGCTATAACGCCATCATGGTGGCCGCCAACGGCCCCGACGCCATCTCCGCCGCCCTGAAGGAGGCCCAGGCCAAGGGCGTGAAGATTGTCTATGTGGACTCCCCCGCCAACGTGGACGCTGAGGCCACCTTCTCCACCGACAACAAGGCCGCCGGCAAGACCGCCGGCGAGGAGATGCGGAAGGCCCTGGAGGGCAATGGCACCACCTCCGGCAAGATCGGCATCATCAACGTCAACGCCGCCACCGACTCCTGTGTTGCCCGTGAGGAGGGCTTCCGCTCCGCCTTTGAGGGCTCCAGCTTCGAGCTGCTGGAGACCCAGTACGGCGAGGGCGACGCCGCCAAGTCCCAGTCCATCGCTGAGAACTACATCACCCAGGGCGTGGTGGGTATCTTCGGCTGCAACGAGGGCTCCACCACCGGCGCGGGCAACGCCATCAAGGCCAACAGCAGCACCGGCATCATCGGCGTGGGCTTTGACAAGTCTGACGCTATCCTGGGCCTGATCGGTGACGGCTACCTGCTGGCCACCATGGCCCAGAACCCCGACGTCATGGGCGCCAAGGGCGTGGAAGCCTGTGTGCAGGCGCTGGAGGGCACCTCTCTCGGCGGCGCGGTCACCGATACCGGCGTATCTGTGCTGACCAAATAAACTCCACATACCGAAAACAGCAGGAACGCCGGTTTCTCCCGGCGTTCCTGTTGAATTTAACGGCAAGTAATGATACAGTAAGAACATATCTTTCGCTGCATTCCTGCGCGCTGTCCTATAACAGGAATTTTCGGCAGAGCATCATGTGGAAAGGAGGCGCCTTATGTGGAAAGTCATTATTGCGGATGACGAAAAGCTGGTGTGCCGGCTGATCGAAGCCCTGGTCGATTGGGAAAAGCTGGATATGCAGATTGTCGGCAGGGCGGAAAACGGCCTGGAGGCCCTCCAGATGGTGGAGCAGTTCCAGCCCCACCTGTTGATTACCGATATCCGTATGCCCGGGTGCGACGGGCTTGACCTCATCCGTCAGGCCAGGGAGCGCAACCCCAATATCGAAATCGTTATCATCAGCGGGTACGCCCAGTTTGAGTATGCCCAGACCGCCATCTCTCTGGGCGTGGGCAATTACATCCTCAAGCCGGTGAATCAGGCCGAACTGTATAAGACCCTGCAAAAGATAGCCCTCCGGCTGGAGGCCGGGGCAGAGGGCGGCCCGCACCAGGGCGGCGACCAGGCCGATCCCCAGCGGCTCCGGGGGTATCTGATCCGGGACCTGCTGGACGGCCGGCGAGAGTTCACAGAGGAAGAGCTGGCCAACAATTACCAGTTCCACCTGCGGGGCCGTCAGGCGCAGATGTTTCTTTTAAAGCTGGACCTGGACGAGGGCGAGCCGGGTACGCCGACCCAATCCATCCTCCGCCAGAAGGTGGAGGAATTATTCCAGAGCGCCGTGCTGCCTGTATGCGCGGAGGGAGCGCTTTACCTGCGCGACTGTGCCGGGTACGGCCTGTTAACCTGTCTGCCCGGTGAGCGGGACCGGGTGCGGCACAGCCTGCGGGAGCTGCTCAAAAAGCTGGAAGCCAACAAAAACCTGTTCGGCAGGGTGGAGTTCACCATCGGCCTGGGCTGTTCCGTGGAGTGTGTCCAGGACCTGGCGGACTCCCTGGACACGGCCCGGCTGGCGGCAGAGGGGCGGCTGATTGAGGGGCGCGGGCGGATACTGGAGGGGACGTCCGGCGATTCCGGCGTACCGAGACAGACGATTTTGAACCACTACACCAAGCTGGTGGACCAGGGGATAGAAATGCTGGACGAGGAGCCGCTGCGCCTGGCCAGGGACGGGCTTCGGGCCGCCATGCTGTCCTCCCCCGGAATATCCGGCCATGAGATTCTGGAGCTGGTGCTGGACGCCGGAAAGATTTTTGTCCTGCGGGCCGGAAGCGGGGAGGCGGAAATGTTTCAGCGGCGGTGCGGCCAGCGGGGACGGATGGATCTGCTGTTCCGGGAGCTGGAGCGGCTGCACAGCGGAACCCTCCAAACGCTGAAGGAGCGGCGGGAAAATGAGACCACCCGCCCCATCCGCAGGGCAAAGCAGTTCATCCAGGAGAACTACGGGCGGAATATCACCCTGGAGGATGTGTGCGGGACCGTAGGTTTCAGCTCCGCCTACTTCAGCGCCCTGTTTAAGAAAGAGACAGGAATGGGCTTTTCCAAATACCTCACCGAGGTGCGGATTGACCGGGCGAAGGAATTGCTGCGAGACACCGATTTACCAGTTACGGAGGTATGTCAGGCGGTGGGGTACAGCGACCGGAAGCATTTTACCCAGACCTTCCACAAAATGACTGGCGTAAACCCGGCGGAGTTCCGCCGACTCTACGGCTGACGGAGGGCGCAGTATGAGACGGGACCGGTTTTGTTATTTATCCCGCCGTCTGCTGGCGGCAGGCGGCGGGACATTGGCGCTGGGGGCGATGCTGCTCCTGGCCCTGTTTGCTGCGGCGGCAGAGCTGGGCGGCTCCTGGTTCATATTCGCTGCGGCGGGTACGGCGGCGGCGGTGCTCCTTCTGGTATGGACGTTCCTGTGGATTGTCAGGCCCTTTTCCTGTCAGGAGAAGGAAACCTGCCGGTTTTTAGAGGGGTATAGCTCCAACAGCGCCCCGAGGGCGGGGGAGGTGTTCCTCTCCCCTGGGGGACAGCAGATGCAGGAGTGTCTGCAAAAAATGCTGGATTCCTCCGAACTGCTGAAGCTGAACAAGCGTCAGGCCCAATACCTGGCGCTCCAAAACCAGATAAACCCTCATTTTCTCTACAACACCCTGGAGAGCATCCGCAGCGAAGCCCTCATCGCTGGACTGATGCCGGTAGCGGACATGACGGAGGCCCTGGCCAGCTTCTTCCGCTACACCATCAGCAAGGTGGAGAATCTGGTCTCGGTGGAGGAGGAGCTGCAAAACTGCGAGACGTATTTTAAAATACAGCAGTACCGCTTTGCGGAGCGCCTTCAGCTCACCATCGAATGTGACAGCGCGGACCGGGAGGAGATCTACAACTGCCGTCTGCCCAAGCTGACCATGCAGCCTATTTTGGAAAACAGCATTATCCATGGTACGGAGTGTAAAATCGGCACAGGCTACTTGAAAATACACCTGGAGCGCACAGGAAAGCTGCTGCTGATTCGTGTCTCTGACGACGGGGTGGGCATGGACGAGGAGACACTGGCGAAGATGAACAGGCGCCTGCAGAGAGGCGCCTGGACCACAGCCTCCCAAAGCGAGCAGCCCGAGGGCGGCATCGCTCTGGTCAATGTAAACAACCGCATCCATCTGTTATTTGGAGAGGAGTATGGCCTGCGGGTGTTTTCCATCCCCGGAGCCGGGACCGACGTGGAGGTTCTGCTGCCCGCCATCACCAGCGACCGGGATGTTCCCAATAAAGCGGCCCTGCGCTCTGTGTAGGAGGGTATATGCGAACAGAAACACTGCGTATGGATCGGGTGAGCTATGAATATCAGGGGGTTACCCAGCTGGATAATTTCAGTCTGTCAGTGTGGGAGGGGGAAATCCTGGGGCTGGTGCCCACAAACAACTGCGGGGTAGAAGCCCTGTTCTCCCTGCTGGTCCACAACCTTCCCCTGCGGTACGGCTATATCTATTACCATGAAAAGCTGGTGAACGACTGGCACGACCATCGGCCGGGACACAATCGGATCAGCGTGATCCGCAACGAGAGCTGTCTGGCCAAGGACCTGACGGTGGCAGACAACATCTTTGTCCTGCGGCCCGGGTTTAAAAAATGGCACATCCGGCCCCGGGTGCTGGAGGAGCAGCTGACCCCCTTTATTCAGGAGATTGGGGTGCCCATTCGGGCGGATGCCTACATCGACAGCCTGACCACCTTTCAGCGGTTTGTGGTTGAGCTGCTAAAGGCAGTGGTGGCGGGAAGCCGGCTGATTGTGCTGGAAAATGTAGACGCCTTTATCAGCGACAGCGAGCTGGCCAAGCTCCAGGAAATTTTGACCCACTACGCCGGAAAAGGCATCTCTTTTCTCTATCTCTCCGCCCACTTTGAGGAGACGCTCCGCTTTTGCCACCGTACGGCGCTGATGTCCAACGGACGCATCCTGAAATGCTTTGACCTGGAGAGCGGCAGCCGGGGCCGGCCTTTCCTGCCCTGCGTGGAGGACTATGACCGCTGGGTCCGGGCCCGGTTAAAGGAGGGGGAGCGGTCCGGTGAAACGGTGCTGGAGCTGCAAGGCGTCTGCCAGGGGAATCTCCGGGATGTCAGCCTGGGGGTGAGCGCCGGGGAATGCGTGGTCATACAGGATATGGACGGATGCGCCCAGAGCGACCTCCTCGCCGTGTTGGAGCATGGCCGTCCGGACAGCGGGCAGCTGCTGGTGGGAGGAGCGCCGCTGCGCTCCGGTCTGGACCGGAATATCGCCATTGTTCAGGAGCGGCCGATGGAAACCATGCTCTTTCACGACATGAGCTATATGGACAACCTGTGCTTCAATATGGACCACCGCTTCCCCGGAATCTGGACCGACCGGGGGATGTGCCGGAGCATTCGGACGGAGTACGCGCCGCTTTTGGGGGCGGAGGTGTTCGACCTGCGGGTGAACGAGCTGACCGCCCGTCAGAAATACGACCTCGTGTTTACCCGGCTGCTGCTTCAGCGGCCAAAGGTGGTATTTTGCATCCATCCCTTTAAAAAGGCCGAGGTGTCCATCCGCAGTCATATCTGGGAACTGATTGACCGGCTGCTGAAACGGGATATTGCGGTGGTCATTTTGGCGGTAAACCTGGCCGACTCCTTGGCCCTGGCCGACCGGCTGGTCCGGCTGCGCCGGGGCAGCGTACAAGAGGTCTACCGGCGTGGAGACTTTGTCAAGCTACCCATCAGCACCCCCTGGCTGTATCTCCATCAGGAACAGCATGAAACGGAGAAAGCAGCCGGTCAGCAGCCAGCCGGCCACATCACAACAGCGCCGCTCTCTCCATAAAAATTCCCTGCACGATTTTCCAGGCGCCGCTACGCCTTAACATCCCGGCGGAGGACTCCGTCCTCCCATCCCCGTTTCAGCTGGTAGATGCGGTGAAAGTAGACGGAGATGTCGTCCTTCATGCCGCCGTTCAGCCAGTCGATGATATTGCCGAAGCACTCGCATTTGTGGTAGCGGATGAGCATCTCCTTGTCCTGCTCGTCTACAGGCCGGCCGGCGAAATCGGTCTCCACATAGGTCTTCGCCACATACAAGCACACATCCATCAGGTAGCGCTCGAAAATGTCCCGGCTTATGGAGTTGTAGATGTGCAGCACAGCGCGCCGGTTTTGCAGTACAAATTCCAGCGCCGCATCGAAACAGTCCTCCAGGGAATCAATGGTGGGGTGGGCCTGAATCAGCTCCTCCACCCGGCCGGCGATAATTTCCTCCATCAGGGCGGGCAGGCCCTCATAGTGGTAATAAAAGGAGTTGCGGTTGATTCCGCAGGTTTCCACAATGTCCTTGACGGTAATCCGGTTGAGCGGCCGATCATTTAACAGAGAGATAAAGGTCTCCTTGATGGCTCTTTTTGTATGGTTGGGCATGAAGTTGTCTCCTTCTATACAGCGGCGGGGCAGCTTTTATGGAGTGATGGCGCGGTATGACAGATGCTTTATTGCTTGTATTGTAGCATCAATCGGTTTGACTTTCTATAGGCGTTTGAAAAAATATTAATTTCCCCCTGAACGGAGGGGGTCTCTTTCACAAAAAAAGACAGCCTTGAGCGGTTCCAAATGGGAACGGTTCAAGGCTGTCTTTGAGATATATGCAGAAGTCGGCGGGATATGCTTTTCAGCTGCGTTTTCGGATTAATAGAGCTTGCTGAGACCGATTTTTTTCTCCACCAGGTAGATTACTGCCGCGGCCACTATAATAAACAGGGTGGAGTAGGCAGAGATAAGGGGGGTAAAGGATTCCGTAATATAGGAATACAGCCGCAGAGGGAAGGTGACGGTTTTCGCGCTCTTCATAAACAGGATGATAACGCATTCATCAAAGGCAACCACAAATGAGAACACCGCTCCGCCCACAATGCCCTGGCGGATACAGGGGAGGGTGACGTGGAACAGGGTGCGAACAGGGGAGGCCCCCAGCACCAGCGATGCCTCCTCAAAGCTGGTATCCAGTCCCACCAGGTTCGCGGTAACCGTTCTGATTACATAGGGCATCTGTATCACCGCATAGGTCAGGCACAGCTTCCAGTAGTTGGTGAACAGCCCGCCAAACAGGACAAAATACTGCAAAAAGGCCACCGCGCTGATGATAGTGGGAATAATAATGGGGGAGAGAAAGACGGATTCAAAAATTCCCTTCGCCCTGCTGTTAGACTTCCAAAACCATAGGCTGACCATCGTTCCCAGCACGCAGGCAATCACCACGCTGACCACGGCGATGCGGACGGAGAGCAGCAGGGAAGAATTGAACTCCGCACTGTGGACGGCCCGTTCAAACCAGCGCAGGGTAAATCCCCGGGGCGGGAAAACCACCCTATTGGTATCACTGAATGCGGTGATTACAACCACCAGCAAAGGGCTGAGCAGAAACAGATATACCAGGAACCGGGCCAGCTTTCCAGCCAGACTTGTCAGCTTCATAGGTTCTCCCCCTCTCCCCGCACGGCGGTGCGCAGCAGCTTTTCAGACCGTGCCGCCTTTCTGGCCTGCCACAGGTCGTAGAGCTTGCCGGAGTTGCTGATAATCATGGAGACGATCAGGAAAATGACGGATATGGAGGCGGCAAAGCCCCAGTCGTAGATATAGGTGGCCTGCTGCTGAATCAATGTGGTCATGGTGATAATTTTGCCGTTGCCCAGAATAACGGGAACCACGAAAGCGGCGGTATTCAGGGCAAATACCAGCATGAAGCCAGACACCAGCCCTGGAATGGTGAGCGGGAAGGTGATGCGGAAAAAGGTGGTCCAAAACCCCGCCCCGCAGACATACGAGGCCTCCTCCACGCTGCGGTTGACGTTTCCGATGGGGCCGGTGAGAATCATAATCATATAGGGCAGCCCGCAGTATACCAGACCCAGCTCCACTGCCAGCAGGGTACCCGTCTCCACAAGGGACATCAGGCCAAACAGCCGCACGGTGATGGGCACCCAGAGGGGCAGAATGGACAGCGCGGTGAGGATGTGTTTTGCCTTGGCGTTGACCCGGCAGAGATGGTAAGCCACAGGATAGCCCATCACCGCACAGATTACAGCGGACAGAAAGCTCAGCCCTACAGTCAGGCCTAAAACCTTCCAATAGTAGGGGTCCATCAAAAATCTGGCATAATTGTGCCATGTGAATACCCCCAGCGCCTTGCCCACACCCTGAAATTCAAAAAAGCTCATGTAAATCATTTTGAAAATCGGGATGAGAAACAAAAAGGTGACGTAGGCCAGCGGGATAATCAGATACCAGATGTTCACATAGGACCAGGTGTCTTTTTCTCGTCTCATGGGGCTCCCTCCTTTGCAGCGGCGCAACTCCAAAAGGGCGGGGAAGGGTCAGTCCCCCGCCCTTTTGTCAGACAGCGATTACTTAAATTCCCGGTTCCAGCGCTCAATCAGGGCGGGCTTTACACTCTCCAGAGCGGCGGAGTCCATATAGATCAGGCTGGAAACCTGCTCCTGCCCATAGGGCATGTAGTCCTGAAGCTCCTCGTCGATAACAGTCTTGGAGTTGGAAGGGGCGTAGTAGTTATTCTCGGCGTAGGCCTTCTGTCCCTCGGGGGCCAGCAGCTCATTGACAAACAGATAGGCCAGATCCTTCTTGGTGGAGCCGCTGCTGATGGCCGCCAGAGAGGTCATGGCGATAGAGCCCTCCTTGGGCTGGCAGAACTTCACGTCGTAGCCCTCTTTCATCAGGCCAATGGCCCGGCCGTTGGTCTCTACGGAGATGACAATTTCTCCGCTGGACAGGGCGCTCTCCAGATCGGCGTGCTGGCTGGCATAAATGCCGATGTTGCCCTTCAGGGATTGAAGCTCGTTGAACAGCTTGTCCCAGTTGGAGGTATCCTCAATGTGGCTGCCCTGAATGCGGGAAACGGCCTCCAGGAACTCCATGCCGCCGCCCATGCTGTAGTCGATCATGCCGGCCTTGCCCCCGGCATAGGCAGAATCCCACAGATCCAGCCAGCTGGTGGGCTCCTTCTCCACAAGGTCGGCGCGGTAGACAAGACCGTAGGTGCCCCAGTTGGTGACCACGGCGGTGTCATACATAAAGGCTTCCTGATACAGGTCTTTGGCGTTTTCAATTTTGCTGGCATCCAGCGTCTCCAGAACGCCCATATCGGTGCCCTGAACCACCTCAAAGGTGTCCACATGGAGCACATCAATGGAGGCGTTGCTGCCCTCTGTGGCCAGCTGGGCCAGGGGGGCCGCACCGCTGACGACCTCAACCTTGGCGCCGGTCTTGGATTCAAAGCTGGGAATCACATGGTTGCGCAGCGTCTCTTCATAGGTGCCGCCCCAGACCTGAACTACCAGGGTCTCACCGGCGTAGGGAAGGCCCTCGCTGCCCTTGACAGAGGTGTTTCCGCTGTTGGAGCCAGAGGTGCTTCCGCTGGACTGTCCGCCGCCGCAGGCGGCCAGAGACAGGGTCATTGCAGCGCAGAGCAGCAAAGCAGGGATCTTTTTCATTTGTTTTTCTCCTTTCGTGTTTGAGGTTGACAGTTTATCTATCCACCAGAATCAGGTTGTTCTCGTCCAGGGAGAAATGGATTGTGTCTCCCTCTCCGCAGTCAACCAGATGCTTGGTTTGTAGATCAATTTCAATCTCCTTTCCCTCTCCCGCATCCACCAGATAACGCACGGTGGAGCCCAGATAGATGCGCGCGGTCACAGTGCCGGAAACAAGGTTTGGCCTGTTTTCGCCGGCGCCGCCGGCTAAAATATTTTCCGGCCGGATGGCAAGGGTAACCTCTTTCCCAAAGGAAAGCTGGCTGGCGCCGGGAACAACGGCCTGAATCAGGTGTCCGCCCTTGGACTTTACCAGAATCCGGTCCCCGTCCACATGCTGAACAGTGCCCTCGAAGAAATTGGCGTGGCCTACGAATCCGGCAATAAATTTGGTTGCCGGCTTGGTGTACAGTTCAGTAGGAACGGTAATCTGCTCAATTTTTCCCTTGTTCATCACGGCGATGCGGTCTGAGATGGTCAGTGCTTCCTCCTGGTCGTGGGTCACATAAATGGCGGTGACATTCATCCTTTTCAGCAAATTCCGAATCTCAACCCGGGTACGTTCCCGCAGCTTGGCGTCCAGGTTGGACAGCGGCTCGTCAAAGAGCATCACCTTGGGCTCCACAATCATGGCCCGGGCCAGGGAGACCCGCTGCTGCTGTCCGCCGGACAGCTCCCGGGGCAGCCGGTTTTCCACACCGCTGAGCTGAACGATGTCCATCATCTCCCGCGCCCGCTCCATCAGCACCTTTTTGTCCCGGATTTTCCGCATTTTCAGGCCGTAGACAATATTTTCATATACGCTGAGATGGGGAAAGAGGGCATAATTTTGAAACACCATAGAGATGTCCCGCTTATGGGGGGGAACTCCGTTCATATTTTGTCCCTGAATGCGGATTGTACCCCTGGTGGGATCAATCAGACCGGCAATCATCCGCAGCGTGGTGGTTTTGCCACAGCCGCTGGAGCCCAGTAAAGAGATAATTTCTCCCTTTTTAATTTGCAGGTCAACGTTGTCTACTGCGATAAAATCCCTATAGTGTTTGGCAACATTGGTAAGTTCCAGCTGATAATCCATGACAATTCCCTCCCGTGTGGTGCATCATGTGTTGTCGGTTTTCTGTTGCGGGCCGGTTAGCTCAATTGTCCGGCCAATTCGGTAAATATTACGCCCAAGGCGTGGGCGCCGGCATCGGGGTAACCCAGGCTGCGCTCCCCCACCGTTCCGGCCCGGCCCATGCGGGCTACGATCTTTTCTGTGCTTTTGGCCCCCTCGACGGCGGCCCTGGCCCCCTCCTGGAACAGCTGAAGCATGGTCAGCTCCGTGCCGGCCTTCTCCTGCCACATCTGGGCACAGGGAATCAGGGCGTCCATCAGGGTCTTGTCCCCCGCCTGAGCGCCCCGCCCGAAGGAGCGCTCTCCAGTGGCCTGAATCCCTTGAACAACAGCGGCGAGCATCCCGGCAAACTCCTGCTTGCTCAGGCTGTCCTTGCCCTGGCAGTACCGGGCCGCAGCCCGGAAGGCGGAGCCCCAGATGGGACCGGAGGCCCCGCCGCAATACTCCATAATAATCATGGATGCCTGGAACAGAAACTGCTCCAAGGTAACGCCCTGGGCAGTCAGGCTGTTCCACTCCCGTTTCAGCTGGCGGAAGCCCTTGGCCACACTCATGCCGAAGTCTCCGTCTCCCGCAAAGGAGTCCAGCTCGCAGAAGGCCTGTTCATTCCGGATGATGCAGGCGCTCATGGCGTCTACGATATAGATCAGATTGGACAGAGTAAGCTTCTCGCCGTGAATGACCGCCCATGCGGGGTCGGTTTGGATTTTGTCATCCACCTCAATCGCCGGCCCCTCCTTCCCCGCCAGGGGCACATATGGAACGGGAGCCTGAGGACCGTCCATGGTCCAGGCGACGGTTTTACAGGAATCAAACAGCAGCTCCTTCAGCTCGCTGTCCAGCTTCAGGATTGAGACGGAGGCCCCCGCCATGTCGATGCTGGTCATATAGTTGCCCACCAGGGAGCAGACCACCTGAATCCCGGGGTATTCTGCCAGGATCTGCCGGACGGAGTGGTTCAGCACATACAGCTCCTGGGCGGGAGTAGCGCCCAGGCCGTTAATGAGCAGTGCGATTTCAGCCTTCTGCCCCCGGTCCAGCCCAAGCTCAGAGAGCAGCTGCTCCGTCATCCGCCGGGCCAGGACGTCGGCACTGGCGAGGGGCTCCCGGGACCGGCCGGGTTCGCCGTGAATGCCCACGCCGTATTCAATTTCCTCCTCGCCCAGCTGGAAGGTGGGCGTCCCTTTGGCGGGTACAGTGCAGGAGGTTTCGGCAAAGCCGATGGTCTTTACATGGTCCGCAGCCCGCTGGGCCAGCTCCTTCACCCGGGAAAGCTTATAGCCCCGCTCGGCAGCGGCTCCGGCAATCTTGTGGACAAAAATGGTTCCGGCAACCCCGCGGCGGCCAACGGTATACAGGCTGTCCTGAACCGCGATATCGTCGTCCACCTTGACATAATCTACCAGAATGCCGTCCTCCTGCGCCAGAAAGGCGGCATTTTTAAAATTCATCATGTCTCCGCTGTAGTTTTTGATAATCAGCAGCGCTCCCTTGTTTCCCCGGGTCTGGCGCAGGGCCTGATAGACCTGAATCTGAGAGGGGGAGGCAAATACATCGCCGCATACGGCCGCGTCCAGCATACCCGGGCCGACAAAGCCGGCGTGGGCGGGCTCATGGCCGCTGCCTCCGCCGCTGATGAGGGTGACCTTGTCAGGGTTCAGGCTGGCGCGGGAGACAACCTTATAGTGGCTGTCCCACTTCAAGCCGGGACTGGCTAAGATAAGGCCGTGGCACATCTCAGGAACAATGTCCTCCGGGCGGTTTATAATTTTTTTCATGGTCTGTCTCCTTGTCCGCATTTATGTGGTCGATTTAGCGAATTATAATACTGGTGTAATAATGCACGAAAGAAACTGAAAAGTCATCGTGAAAACTGTAAAAAAACCGGCCGTTTTAACAGCTTAATTTAAATATATTGTATATTGATTTTTGCCATTTAGCAATTTAATAATTATTATAGCATTCATAAGAAAATAGAATGCACGGAGGAAGATATGAGCATATTAAAATATCGGGCTTTTTTAACCACGATTGAACACAACAGCCTGACGAAGGCAGCGGAGGCACTGGGATATACGCAGCCTGGAATCAGCCATATGATCTCGTCTCTGGAGCGGGAGCTGGGCTTTCCCCTGCTGGTACGGGCCAAGGACGGCGTTTTCCCCACAGAAAACGCCCGGTATTTGCAATATTATATGCAGCAGATTATTTCCAACAACGAGGCCTTGATGGAAACCGCCTACCAGATTCGGGGAATAGAGCGGGGCTCCCTGAAGATTGGAACCTTTTACAGCACCTCCACCCACTGGCTTCCGGAGATTATTTCAACCTTCTTGTCAGAACACCCCAATATTGTCCTGTGCATCAACGAGGGGACTCACGATGAGATGAATGAGTGGCTCACCCAGGGGAAGGTGGATATAGCCATCACTTCCCTGCCGGTGCCGGACGGCTACGACTTTCTGCCCCTTTGGGAGGACCCCATTTTGGCGGTGGTATCCAAATCAAACCCCTTGGCGCAAAAAGATGCGGTGTCAGTACGGGAGCTGGTGGAGTACCCGTTTATCGCACCGCAGGAGGGGGCGGATGAGAGCATCAGCCAGGTCATGCACGCAGAAAATCTGATCCCCCATATCAGATTTCGCATCAAGGGAGATATGGCCACCCTCTCCCTCATCGGCCGGGATTTGGGCGTCTCGCTGATTCCTGAACTGGTTATTATCCCCATTCACGACAACATCGCCATTCTGCCCCTGGACAAGCACCATGTCAGAACATTGGGCATCTGCATCCACTCCATGAAGCACGCCGCTCCGGCGGCCAAAGCATTTATTGCCGAATTGAAGACGTTTATTCAGGAGACCTGGGAGGGATATTATCCCTGAAACAGATAAAGCCGAACCGCACTGTAAGAGGGCTTCAGTGCGGTTCGGCTTTTCTGGTAAAAGGTTTTCAAAGATCAGGGAAGAGGGGTACGAAGAGGACAGATTTAAAGGTACTTGGAAAAATCCTGCTTGGCAAAGCCGTTGAACACGCCCCAGGGAATGATAAGGTCCACCCACATATGATGGCGGTTAAAGTACATCAGCGCAGCCTCAGACAGCTTAATCAGCTGCTCCAGATTTTCCACGGAGTCCAGGGCTTTCAGGTACATGTCAAGCAGCTCCCCGGCCATGGGCACGCCGGTGAATACAAA
The DNA here is from genome assembly GCA_947650875.1 of uncultured Bacillota bacterium. Lineage (GTDB taxonomy): Bacteria > Bacillota > Clostridia > Oscillospirales > Oscillospiraceae > Lawsonibacter. The sequence continues at coordinate 23,594 of CANSXE010000024.1, forward strand.
GAACTTGGCCTTGTAATCCAGCAGGTTCTTGGCGTAGCGCACCAGGGTATGCAGGTCCACAGTCCCCTCCTTGGCGGTCTCGACCAGATAGAACAGGACCTCGTCGCAAAGGGTACGCAGCTCAGAGTCGGCGTACAGAGCGGTCATCACATACTGGCCGTATACATTGGTGTCGCCGGGGACCACACCGTTGCTCAGGTCATACACATCGCGGGGCATATGCTCCCAAATTGCCAGGCGGCGCTCTTCAAAGGTATCAATAGCAGTTTTCCAGTTCATTGTATAACCCTCCTTACTCAACTTCGCCCACAATGGTCATGATGCTGCCCTGCTTGAGCCAGTTTTTGATGCCGGCCACCTGAAGGGCCTCTTTGCCCTCGATAATACGGCCGATGCGGCTGATGGGCAAAGGCTCGTCCGTGCACACGCCGTAGGGGATGCACAGCTGGCAGCGGGGAGGATAGTAAGCCAGGTCAAACATGTCCAGGTCGCCGCCGCGGCACTTGTTCTCAAAGCCGCAGGGGTAGGGCAGAGTGCCGAAAATCAGCTGACCGTTCAGCTTGGCGTGCTGCACCACAGCCCGCTGGCCGGGATTGCCCAAAATCATGGAGCATATCTCAGGGGCCTTGTCCACATAGAGTTCCGCGACGATCCGGGTGTCATCAATCATTATTTCCACTTTTTTGTTTGCCATGTTGATCGTTAATCCTTTCATTTTAAAATTTTAGCGAATTTTGCTTCATGTCTGCTTTCAAATTTATCATACAGCCGGCAGAAAGATAAAGCAAATGAATGATTTTAATATGCCGGATTAATTTTTTGAATTCTGCTCAATGCACCGTCACGGAACCCGGGCAGCGGCATCGCAGGCGATAAAACGCCTTTGAAAACGGCGCAAAAAATCCCCCGGAGCCTTGCGACTCCAGGGGATTGATCTCAATGCAGGGATAGGACAGGGGCAAATTCAGCCGGTCTAAGCGGAAGCTGCGCCGGGTTGATCGTGGCGGTGGAACACAAACATCTGAAGGGCCAGAATGACGACCAGGCAGAGCACACCGATGACATCGGTGACAGGCTGGCTGTCGATAAGCATCACGGCGGCGGCAAAGGAGAACAGCCGCAGCAGGATGTTCAGCCGTCCTCTCAGGTAGCCCTCCACGGCGGCGGCAATGAGCAGCACGCCCACGCAGGAGGTGACCACCACCTGAATGCCGTCCAGCAGGCCCACGTTCTCCAGCATCAGCTTCTGATTGTAGACGAACATGTAGGGGATGATGAATCCGGCCAGGGCCAGCTTCACCGAGGCCACCCCCGTTTTCATGGGGTTGCCGCCGGACAGGCCGGCCGCCGCGAAGGAGGCCAGGGCCACAGGGGGGGTCAGGTTGGCGAACATGGCGAAGTAGAAGCAGAACATGTGGGCGGCGATGTCGGGCACCCCCAGCTCCACCAGGGCGGGAGCCGCGATGGTGGCGGTAATCAGGTAGGAGGGGATGGAGGGCAGGCCCATGCCCAGGATCATGCAGGTGACCATGGTGAACAGCAGGGTGAGGAACAGGCTGATGGCCGGGCTGTCGGGCACGGCATTGCGGCCGATGCTGACGATGGCGGAGGCCACGCTGAGGGCGAAGCCGGTCTGGGCGCACACGCCCACGATGATGCCCACGCAGGCGCAGGCGATGGCCACCGAGACGGTGGACTTGGCCCCGGACACAAAGGCGTCGCACAGGTCCTTTACCGACATGCGGCTGATGGGCCGCAGCTGGGCCACCACGATGGTGACGATAATGGTCCAGAAGGCGGCCACGATAACCGTCTTACCGCTCCAGATCAGCATGTACAGCAGGAAGATGATGGGGATAAGCAGGTGGCCCCGCTCCCGCATCACCTGGCCGATTCTCGGCAGCTGGTCCTTGGGGATACCGTGGAGGTGGTCCTTGGTGGCCCGCATCTGCACCTGAAGGATGATGCCCAGGTAGTAGATCAGGGCGGGGAGGACGGCGGCCTTGATGATGACCGGGTACTTCACGCCCAGGGTCTCCGCCATGACGAAGGCGGCGGCGCCCATGATGGGGGGCAGCAGCTGTCCGCCCACCGAGGCGGTGGCCTCCACCGCCCCGGCGAACTCCTTGGAGTAGCCTGTCTTCTTCATCAGGGGGATGGTAAAGGTGCCGGTGGTGACCACATTGGCCACGGCGGAGCCGTTGATGGAGCCCAGGAAGCCGGAGGCCAGCACCGCCACCTTGGCGGGGCCGCCCTTGGTGTGGCCGGCCAGGGAGTTGGCGATGTCATTGAAGAACTGGCCCATGCCGCACTTGTTCATCACCTCGCCGAAGATGATGAACAGCACGATAAAGGTGGCCGACACCTTTACGGAGCTGCCGTAGATGCCGGAGATGTCGCAGGTGAGGTACTGGACCATCCGGGTCCAGGTGTAGCCCCGGTGCTGGAAGATGCCGGGGAAGTACCGGCCGTACATGCCATAGATCAGGAAGATGGCCGACAGGATGGTGAGGGCCGGGCCGCTGATCCGCCGGGAGCACTCCATCACCAGCAGGATGAGCAGGGTGCCCATGATGATGTCCAGCGTGGTGGGCCGGAAGCCGGTGGAGGTCCAGGCCATGTAGCGGTAGAACACATAGCAGGGCATGGCCACGGACAGCGCAATGCAGATCCAGTCGTACCAGGCCACCTTTTTCCGGCTGGACTTCTTGAGGGCGGGGTAAAACAGGAAGCCCAGCACCAGCACCATGCCCACATGGACGGCGTGGTGCTTGATGTTCTGGGTGGACACCATGCCCGAGGCAAAAATCAAATGGTATACGGTAAAGATCAGGCACAGGATATAGCCCGCCTTCACCAGGGGTTGGAAGGAAAAGTTTCGGGTGCGGGACTCCTTTTCAAACTTTTCCATAATCTCCGCGCCCTTGGCCGCGTCGATAGGCGCGGCTTCGGCGGTTTCGACGGTGAGGTCGCGTTCGGTATCAGCCATGGAAGAAATGCCCCCTTTTCTCAATGATGGACCCCCGGATGCGGCTGGCGTTGGGCAGGGTCCGGAAGTCGAATATCTCCTCCCCGTTGAGCTCAAGGCCCTTCATGTAGGTGTCGGAAGTGAGCCATTTCAGCTCTGGAAAGACGCTGTTGATGTCCTCCATCCACACCATCCCGTCCTCGATGCGGGTGGGCACGTCCATCTCGGCGGGGATGCCCGCGCCGTAGCCGGCCACCGCGATCTTGTCCAGGTTGAAGCTGCCGTCCGGCAGGACTGTGTAGAACTCAAGCCAGGGGATGTGCTCAAAGGAATGTTCAATTTCCAGCCTGAACTGGTCGCCCGGCCCGGCCGGGACCTCCAGCACCACCTTCTCGTTCCGGCGGTCGTAGAGCTGGAAAACCGTTCCGGCGGGGGCGAAAAACCCCCACCACAGAAATACGCCAAGGACTGCCAGGGCCGCGGCCCCAGGCAGCAGACGTCTGGTGCAACCCTTCATTTCTCGCTCCAAAACAGACACGGCGGCGCGGCGGCGGTGCTCCGCCCCCCCCCCCCCCCATCGGGGAAAAGGGGTAGGGTGTTTATTTGTTTTTGTCCGGGTGCGTGCCACACTCCACCGCGCCCGGGGGGC
>CANSXE010000025.1 GCA_947650875.1 uncultured Bacillota bacterium
CAGGCCAGCCAGCCCACCACCGGGTCAAAGCCCATCTGGGACTGCATCATGCCCACCGTCTTGCCCGCCGCCGTCACACTCACGCCAAAGCCGGGCGGGGGAGCGGTCTGGACCGGCTCCGGCTGGGGGACGCCGTAGCCCCTGGGGGGCGCGGTCTTTTGGGCGGCGGTGACCGGGATGCCCCCGGACAGAGGGGCCGTCTTCTGAGGGGCGGTCACCGAGACGCCGGACAGAGGCGCTGTCTTCTGCGCCGCCGTCACCGGAGTTCCGCCCACCGGGGCGGTGCGGTTGGGCGAGAGCACCGAACGGCCAATGGGGGCCGTCCGCCCCGCCGAGGCCACCGTGATCTTCTGCCCGCCGTTGCAGTAGGGACAGGTTGGATACTTGTCCGGGTCGTAGAGATGGCCCCGGCCGCATTCGATCTGTGCCATGGAAAAATTCCTCCTTTCAAATCAGTTACTGATGTTCAAGTCGCTGACAAAGGCCACCGGCGAGGTGTCAATATTCTCCGCCGTTCCGCCGACATACAGGCTGTTCAGCTTGGTTAGCCCCGACAGAGGAGACAGATCCCGGATATAGGTGCGGTCATTCCCGTTGCCGCCGTTCCAAGAGTGGTGGTAGATTTGCAGGGAGCGCAGCTCGGCCAGTCCGGACAGGCCGGACAAGTCCCCATCCTGAACGCGTCCGCTAAATTGCAGCCCCGTCAGCTTGGTCAGGCCGGACAGGGGTTTCAAAGATAACACCAAAGTGTCGGAGCTATTGGCTTGGATATGTAGACTCCGTAGCTCGGTAAGACCCCGCAGAGGCTCCAGACTGGCTACATCCGTGTTGATATTCAGCGTCTGGAGCCTGGTCAGGTTTTTCAGTCCGCTGATGTCAACGGGGAGCAGGGGATCATCATAATTGTAGTACCGGTAGGGCAGGTTTATCTCTACCAGCTCCGTCAGATTAGCCAAGGCGTCCACATCGGTATAGGTGCCGGAGCCATACATCTGCAACGTCCGCAGGGCGGTGAGATTCTCCAGCCCGTCCAAGCTGGCTATGGAAACATTGAGCTGGAGGTCGGTGAGCTTGGTCAGCCCCGACAGGTCGGACAGGTCCTTTATCACAGGGGCGCCGTCATTGGAATTTCCGCTTATATGCAGGTTTTGCATCTGAGTCAGGTTCCGAAGGAAGGACAAATCCTCTATCATATAATCTCCGTAAATCCGTAACACCGCCAAACTGGTCAGCCCCGCCAGGGGGGAGAAGTCCTTCACATCCCCGACGCTCAGCTCCAGGGTGTTCAGCTTGGTCATGCCTGCCACACTGCCGATGTCAGTAATGCCAGAAGTGCTGTTGTTGCTTCCCCAAAGCCGCAGACTTTCCAGCTGGGTCATGCCTGCCAGGGCGTCCAGATTGGTCACCTCAAAGCCAATGTTCAGGTCCAGCCGCTTCATCTTAGTCATGCCCGCCAAGGGGGATAGGTCGTTAACCGCCATGCCCACGCTGTTGCCATTCTGGTAGAAACCCAGCCGCTCCAGCTCGGTCAGGCCGGCAAAGGGGGTCAGGTCCAGCTCATCCATAAGGTATCCCTGACAGCTGAACTCTTTTAGCTTGGGGAAATCCGCCACCCAGGAGAAGTCGTCCACTTCAAGGGTCACATCGTCCAGATAAATGCGCTCCAGGCTGCTCATCTTCTTCATCTCGGCAATGTCCTCGGCCCGCACCGTAGCGCTTTGCAGCTCCAAGACCTTGTCCGCCGTAGACACCTCCTGCCCCGCGATGGTCACCTTGGGGGCCAGGGCCTCGGCGATACCGCCTCCGCCCCCGTCTCCGTTTCCGCCTCCGCCCCGGCCGCCCAGGACCATCCCCAGGCCCAGCACCACCACGACCGCGGCGGCGATGCCGCCGAGCATCAGGGGGTTGAGCTTCTTCTTGGCCGGCTGGGCGGGCACGCCCACCGTGGGCACCTCCACCACCAGCTGGTTCTCAATGGCGTCCAAAAACTCGGCGGCAGACTGGAACCGGTCCTCCGGCTGGACGGCCAGGCCCTTGAGAATGGCCTTGTCCAGCCACTCGGGGACCTCCACCCCCGCCTGGGAGACGGGCACCAGCTCGTCGTGGTCCAGCCGCTCCAGGGACTCCGGGGGCAGATAGCCCGTCAAGGCAGCGTAGAAGCAGGCGGCGCAGGAGTATACGTCGGTGAACGGCCCCTGACGGCCCCTGCGGATGTACTGCTCCTTGGGGGCGTAGCCGACTTTCAGGATCACGTCCAGACTCTTGCTCTTGTCCCCGATGGAGTACCGGGCGGAGCCAAAGTCCAGCAGCTTGACGTTGCCGTCCTTGGATATGTAGATGTTGTCCGGGGTCACGTCACGGTGGATGAAGCCCTCGGCGTGAACCGCCGTCAGCGCCCGCAGGACGGGGATCATTACGTTGAGGGTCTCGTCCACGGACACCTTCCCACCGTTGTTGGCGATGTAGCTCTTGAAGCTCACGCCCTCGATGTAGTCCATGACGAAGTAGGAGGTGTCGTTCTCGTCGAAGTAGCTGGACACGCCGGCGATATTGGGGTGGCCGATGAATTTGGCCAAGGTCCGGGCCTCCTCCTGGAAGCGCTCAGCTCCATAGGTGAAGTCCTCCGCCCGGGTGTCCATCATGATGGATACGGTGGTTCCCTCCACACGGGTGGCCATGTCGCTGGGCATGTACTCCTTCACCGCTACCTTGGCCTGTAACTGGGTGTCAAAGGCCACATAGGTGATGCCGAAGCCGCCCTGGCCCAGCACCCGGCCCACAATGTATCGGTTATTGAGAACCGTCCCCGCCCGCAGGGCCACCGGGAACTTTTGCCGGTTCTCCTCCAGGTCAAAGCCGCAGTGGGGGCAGGGGGCGGACGGGTCCGCTACCTGCTGAAAGCAGTTGTAGCAGAGGGTTTGAGTTATGGTTGGCATGGTGTAGCTCACCTCCTAAAACATTAGCTTACTCGAATATCAGACACATGAGAAACAGGAGAAAGGTCTATCCCATCTATCGCAGGATAGATATCCAGTTTTTGTAGTTTCGTCAGTGCCCGTAGGGGTTCCAGGTTTCGGAGAGGATGGTCCCAGGCTTCAGAATAAAGCTCTAAGTCTCGCAGATTGGTAAGGTTGGCCAGCGGGGTGAGGTCTTGGCCCGCTATATTTACCATGAGATTGAGACGTGTTATCCTGCTCCAACCGGTGATTGGCTCCAAGGATATCCCTGGAGAGTTATAAGTGCGACTAAAATCAATCGTTGCAGTTGTCAGATTGGTGAAATTTTCCAAGCCAGCCAAGCCGGCGTCTACCTGGTTAAAGCAGAGAACCAAATCCTCCATCTTTGTCATACCGGAAAGAGGCTCTAAGCTGGGAAGCTGTGCTTGATAGGCGGCTATATACAGTGTTTTCATCTCCGTCAGGCCGCTCAAAGGCGCGAGGTCTTTTACAGGTCCCATATACAAATTAAGGGTCTGCATCTTCGTCATATTTGACAGGGCACTAATGTCTGTCAGCGGATAGCCGCCGTTGTGGTCACTTGTACCAAATACCCACAACCGTTCCAGATTTGTGAGTCCTGCCAGCGGGTCCAGGCTCTCTGCATCAGAGTACAAAGTCAGTGTCCGCAGCTTGGTCAGACCCGTTAACGGGGTAAGGTCTTGACATGTCGCCATCCCATCGGAATTGCCGCTGGAAGGATTGACGTTGAAGACCTCCAGCTCTGACAGTCCGGCCAAAGGGGCCAAATCAAAATCATCCCAATAAGCTGAAATATTCACGGACCGGAGTTCTGTCAAATTCGACAGGAATGATAAATCATGAAATTCATTGTTTCCCTGAATCGACAGATTCATCAGATTTACCATATACTTCAACTGGTCAAAGTCCTCCGGGGTCAAAGAGGCGTTTTCCAGCTTCAATTCCCGCAGGTCAGTGCTGTACTCCTGACCCTGAATGGTAATAGATGGCACCTCCGCCTTTTTCAAGGGCGGCAGGTCATCGTCAATCGCTGCTGGGGCAGAGGTCATGCCGTTAACGGGTTCTCCGCCAGTTCCGAGGGCGCTGGAAGCGGGAGAACTCCCGCCGCCCCGGCCTGCCAGAAAGGCTCCCACGCCCACGACCACCACCAGCGCCGCCGCGACCCCGGCAATGAGCGCGGTTTTGGGCTTTTTCTGCGGAGCGAGGGCGGTCTGTCCGGCGGCGGGTACGTCCACCACCAGCTGGTTCTCAATGGCGTCCAAAAACTCGGCGGCAGACTGGAACCGGTCCTCGGGCTGGACGGCCAGCCCCTTGAGAATGGCCTTATCCAGCCACTCGGGAATCTCCGGTAGTATCTGGGACACCGGTGTCAAGGTGTCATTCTCCAGCCGGTCCAACGACTCCGGGGGCAGATAGCCCGTCAGGGCGGCGTAGAAGCAGGCAGCGCAGGAGTATACGTCGGTGAACGGCCCCTGGCGGCCCCGGCGGGTGTACTGCTCCTTGGGGGCGTATCCCACCTTTAAGATAACATCCAGGCTTTTGGATTTGTCTCCAATACTGTACCGGGCGGAGCCGAAGTCCAGCAGCTTCACGTTGCCGTCCTTGGATATGTAGATGTTATCCGGGGTGACGTCACGGTGGATGAAGCCCTCAGCGTGGACCGCCGTCAGCGCCCGCAGGACGGGGATCATCACGTTGAGGGTCTCGTCCACGGACACCTTCCCGCCGTTGTTGGCGATGTAGCTCTTGAAGCTCACGCCCTCAATGTAGTCCATGACGAAGTAGGAGGTGTCGTTCTGGTCGAAGTAGCTGGACACGCCGGCGATGTTGGGGTGGCCGATGAACTTGGCCAGGGTCCGGGCCTCCTCCTGGAAGCGCTCGGCTCCATAGGTGAAGTCCTCCGCCCGTGTGTCCATCATGATGGATACGGTGGTTCCCTCCACACGGGTGGCCATGTCGCTGGGCATGTACTCCTTCACCGCTACCTTGGCCTGTAACTGGGTGTCAAAGGCCACATAGGTGATGCCGAAGCCGCCCTGGCCCAGCACCCGGCCCACAATGTATCGGTTATTGAGAACCGTCCCCGCCCGCAGGGCCACCGGGAACTTTTGCCGGTTCTCCTCCAGGTCAAAGCCGCAGTGGGGACAGGGGGCGGACGGGTCCGTCACCTGCTGAAAGCAGTTGTAGCACAGGGTTTGGGTGGTTGGCACAGTGGTCCCCTCCTTTCTTAAAACAGCGTTTTTTCGTTCTCGCTGAACAACTTGTCGTTGATCTCCGCCAGGGGCGTGCGGTGGAGCAGGCCGTGACTGATGATGGCGTCCCGCTTTAGCCGGGGGTAGATGGGGGCGTAGCCCATCTCCTTCAGCAGCAGGTTGGCCTCCTCCAGCCCAGACTCCAGCCCGATGCACAGGCACAGCAGCCGGTCCCGGGAGGGCCTGCGCCGCCCGGAGAAAACCTGGTAGAGGTAGACCTCGCTCATCCCCGCCCGCCGGGCCAGCTCCGCTTTGGACAGCCCGCATTTTTTATAAAGCCGTGTTAAAACCGAGGTCAGGTCCGTTTCCGCAAAGTACGCCTCGTTTTCTGTGATATACCGGTCCAGGTCGGCCTGCTCCATCAGCTCCTGTGTCAGGTCGTCGGTTGTTTTTTCCCGCATGATTTCATCCCTCTTTACTTTTTCAGAAAACGATATATAATGGATTGTATAAAAATATTTCATTCAATACAATATGCTGGCTGCATAGGGTTTGAAATTTTGTGGGGGTGGCCGCTATCTACTCCTGGCTGTCAGAACAACTGAAACTGGAATTTGAGGAGGTCCGGCTGTTGAAGGAGAGCCCCCGGGGCAGTGTGCGCCTCATCCGCCACCTGGCCTCGGGAAAGCAGTTCATCCTCCGACGGTTCACCGGCAATGGGGAAGTCTACCGCCGGCTGCTGGACTGCTCCTGCTGCCACCTGCCTCTGATCTATGAGACGGCGGAGCGGGAGGGAGAAAATCTGGTGGTAGAGGAGTTCATTCAGGGGGACACCCTGGATTTCCTGTTGCAGGATGCCCTGTTCACCCCGGCGGAGACGAAACGGATTGTCAAACAGCTGTGCCAGGGGCTGTGGGTGCTCCACTCCATGGCCGCCGTCCACCGGGACATCAAGCCGGAGAACGTGATCCTCCGGGGGAACGACGCGGTGCTCATCGACTTCGACGCCGCCCGCCTCCACAAGCCCCAGGTGGAGGCGGACACCCAGATCCTGGGCACAACCGGCTTCGCCGCCCCGGAGCAGTACGGCCTGTCCCAATCCGATCTTCGAGCGGACATCTACTCCCTGGGGGTGCTGATGAACGTGATGCTCACCGGGGAACACCCCTCCCGAAAGCTGGCGGAGGGCCAGATGGGCCGGGTTATCCAGCGGTGTACCCGGGTCAACCCGGCCAAGCGGTATAGAGATGTACTGCACTTGATGGAGGCGCTGTGATGGAATGGAAAAACTGTCCCCGCTGCGGGGCGCGGATACCCCAAGAGGCCGCTTTCTGTCCTTGCTGCGCCCAAAGCGTCACCCAGCGCCGGGAGCTCCACCCGCCCAGACGGCTGTCCAGGCGGGTGATAAGAGGCGCTCTGCTGGCCCTGGCCCTTGTGACGCTGGCTCTGACGGCCTGGCTCTATACCCGGCCCAGGGTCTATGACAACGGAACCGCCGAGGTGATCTACACCGACAGCGACGGCTCCTACCAGCTGCTGCTCAACCACTTCGGGGACCGGTTCCAGCCCATGGGCGACTACGCCGAGGAGGTGGAGGAGGGGACCACCTCCAACAAACCCTCCCGGCTGTTCATCAACCATGTGGACACCGGCGTGAACGCTAAGGAGGTCTTTCTCCGCAAGGTGGAGACCATCACCGTGGAGCTTCTCCAGGGCGGCGACAGCCCGGAGCCCTGGCAGTACACCCAGCCCCAGGCATCAGACTACGACCCGGAGGCCGCCTCCCGAAGCATCCTAACCTACACCGACCGCAGCGGCGACATGGAGCTGCGGTGGAACATCCGCATGAAAAACGGCGACATCATCCGCCTGTACCAGCGCATGGCGCTGGGTGTGGTCCCTACCCGGCACTTCTACCCGGAGGACGTGCCTATGGACACGATGGATGACCTCCAGGCCCTGGTGGACCAGATCAACGAGACCATCACCTCCGACGTGATCGTCTACATCCACCTGCCCGCCGTCACCTATGAGGGCAGTCTGCTGCTGGAACAGCGGTCTATGAACCTCATTGGCAGCGAGGGCCCGGATGGGACACGCACCACCTTCACCGGCACACTTCAGGCCACCGCTCAGAAGGGCTACATCTGCCAATTTCAAAACCTGCGCTTTGCGGGAGACGGCGAGGGGGTGGGGGTCTCCGCCTCCGCCCGGATCAACTTCTTCGACTGCCAGTTTGCCGGGTGGCGCACCGGCGTGCTGTGCTACGGCAACTCCTGGGTGAACATCAAAAACAGCGTCTTTGAGGACAACACCGTGGGCTTCCACTTCAACTCCACCAGCGACAACCGAAGCGACCACATGTACAGCGGCAACCTGTTCCAGCGCAACGGCACCGCCGTCCTGCTGGAGAGTGTCCCCGGCGACCAGGCCCTGTACTTCGAGGGCACCCGCTTCTCCCGCAACGGCACGGACATCGACAACCGCTGCGGTCAGCAAATAGATATCTCTCAGGCGGTATTTGAATAGTTGAGTCAGTGCAGTACTCAGTGCCGCCGTGGCCTGTCACCGCGAAGAGGCATCCGCTGTTTTTGCGCATACCCGCAACTTGATCTCACGCTTCAGACACTCCCGGAGAACGTTTTTCTCCCCGCCTGCTCCGCCGCGCGAACCGGCGCACCCATCAGTGCTGGCCCAGCTACAGAACCATCGGCACAGCAACTCAGTTGAGTGTCAACACGGTGCACAAGCACGTCTGCACCCTATCCGTCCAATCCAACTGGCCATAAACCAGTTCTATGAACAACAGCTGGCGCAGATGGACACGGCGGCTGAACGTCAGCGAGTCGCAAAGGCACTCGCTCTCCGCAGCAACAGTGCGCACTCAGCGTGACGGCCTGTGCGCCGCTGTGTGGCCTCTCTGCTATCCGGAGAGTAACAAGCCGCCGCTCACCGCAGACGCAGCCGTGTCAAAAGCGTGTGGCCACTGTGCGCCATCCAGCGAATTCTGCAGAACCGAAAGTGGCAGGTGAACCGGGGGGTCGAAAAATGTGCAGGATAAAGGCCGGGGGTCGCTTATGCGTCCCCCGGCCAGCCACACCGCCCCGCAGAGCGGGTCGGGGATTTTCCATAGGTGGTCGGAATTTTCACTTTTTGCTGTAACAGGTGGTCAGAAATTGAAAAATCAGGGAGAGAATCGCCTGATTTCAGCATTCCGCAAGGTGGCTGTCACAGGTGGTTTTCAGAGATTTTGCGGGAATCTGTGCGGGGGTCATTTTTCACCCCCTGGGGGCAAGTCGGGGGTCAGTTTTTCCTCTGCCCTTACAGCCGCCGCAATACTGGCGGTTTCAGGCGGGGATATGCGCAGAATTTGATGCGCAGAAAACAAAGAAGAAGTTCCGCCATAAAATGCACCAGCGTCTCCGATGAGAAAGCTGTCTGCAACAGTTCGGATTTTCTCCTCTGTCTATGCAACACACCTGAAAAGACACCACCCTCGAGAAACGCACAAAAAAGTAGTAGCTATTCCCGCCAAAGTGTGGTATGGTGTGTGGCTACAAGGAGGTGACAACCCATGGCAAAAAAGAGAGCCAACGGCGAGGGCAACATCCGCAAGCGCAAGGATGGCCGCTGGGAGGGTCGGTACACCGCTGGCTACGATCCCAAGACCGGCAAGCGGATCATCAGAAATGTGTTGGGCAAGACCCAGGCAGAGGTCAAAGAGAAGCTTGCCCAGGCACAGCAAGAGACTGCCGGTCTGGACGTAGGCCGCAGTGAGAATTACACGGTAGCCACCTGGCTCCGTAGCTGGTACGAACTCTATGCCAAGCCTAACGTCAGACCAGCGACGGCAAACCGCTACCAACTGATTATCGAGACCTACACTATTCCACGCATCGGAAAGATCAAGCTCAATAAGCTTACCTCCCGTGATCTCCAGAAACTCTACAAGGACCTTATGGAACGTGGCAGAATCCAGAAGCGGAGCGGCAAAGGCAATCCTGGCCTGAGCAGTACCACAGTCAGAAGCGTCCACCTCACCCTGCACTGCGCATTCGAGAGAGCAGTGAAAGAGCGGCTCATTCCCCGCAATCCTACCGACGACTGCATCGCTCCGAAAGTGCAGAAGGTGGAAATGAAGACACTCCTGCCTGAACATCTCAAGTCCTACCTGGATGCTGCCAATACCAGAAACGTCCTGCCCATGTTCTACCTGGAGCTGGTGAGCGGGCTGAGAAAAGGCGAACTGGTGGCACTCCTCTGGAGTGACCTGGATACAGAACACAGGACAATCTCCGTCAGCAAGCAGTACGTCCGCAACCCCAGCGGGGAGGTAATGCTCTCCAGACCCAAGACGGAAACGTCTGTCAGGCAAGTATCCATTCCGCAGGACGCAGTTGACCTGCTGATTCAGGAGCACGACAAACACCCGGACAACCAGTACATGTTCCCCTCACCGGTGACTGGAGAGATGTACCACCCCGACTCGGTGGTGAAACTCCACGAAAAGATTTTGAAAGACGCAGGGCTGGAACACATTCGCTTCCATGACCTCAGACACACATTCGCAACCTTGGCACTCCAGAATGGTGTAGACGTGAAAACGGTCAGCAGCATGCTGGGGCACTACGACGCAGGCTTCACCTTGCGTACCTACACCCACGCCACCAGGCAACAACAGAATCGGGCAGCGGAGACCATGGGAAATCTTATGGCACAAGTCATGTAGGACAGAAAAAGTAATGAAAAAGCCAGGCAGGAAGGCGCAACTTCCTGTCTGGCGCTTTCTGTCCCTCTCCGGACATTTCGGCGTGTGGGTCACGGTGTGGGTCAACGAAGAACCGCAAAAATAAACTCACTCAAAAAGTTGTGAAAACAATAAAAATCCCGCCAGAATCGATGGATTCCAGCGGGATTTTGGAGCTGCTATCCAGATTTGAACTGGAGACCTCATCCTTACCAACTGATTGCCAACCTCGGGAGTGCCGCTGTTTGGCACTTTCGGGGGCTTTTTGTTGCAGAGGAGCATGGTCTTTGGCACTTTCCTGTCCATTGCTTCCGTCCGCATTTTTCCACGTGTGGGTCACGGTGTGGGTCAAGGCTCCAAACACCCCTCACCCCATGCAAAAATTGATACGCAGTAAACAAAAGAAATCATTTATGTCTTACTCCGCTTTTGTTCCCGATACTCACTTGGGCTGACTCCTTTTTTCTGACGGAACAGCTTGGAAAAATGCAGAGCATCCTGATAACTCACCGACCGTGCCACCACTTGGATTGGCAGGTCGGTATTTTTCAGCAAGACGCAGGCCTGCCGGATCCGACGGTCCAGCAGGTAGTCCTGAATGGAAACCCCCATCACGGCCTTGAACTGCCGGTGAAGATAGGAGCGGTTCAGGCACAGGTGGTCGGCGATCCCCTGAACGGTGATGGAGTCACAGTAGGCCCCCTCAATGATGTTCAGTGCCTCCTCCACATAGCTGGAGCGTGCCTCGGACGCGGCCAGCTTTTTGTTGGGGAACTGCTCCGCCAGCAGAAACAGGTACTCATACAAAATACTGTTCATCAGCAGGTCCCGGCTGCGGGGCTTCTGTTCCGCCTCAAACAGCCGCTCATGGCAGGCGCGCAGGCGAGAATTTTCTCCATAGCGAAATACCAGCGTCTCCGGCAGGCAGGTGCGCCCCAGGTAGCCCTCCACTTTGATCCCCTGCATTCCAATCCAGGTGTAAATCCACGGCTGCGTTCGGTCCGCCTCATAGTAGATCACGTCGTTGGGACAGATGAGAAAGGCGTCCCCCTCCCCCAGGTGAAACTCCTTTCCCCGGGTCCGATATATCCCTTTTCCCGCCAAAATGTAGTGGACCAGATAGCCGTTGCGCAGCAGCGGGCCGTAGCTGTGGCCGGGCTCACAGTTCTCGTAGCCGCAGGTGTAGATCATGGCGTCGATATTTTTGGTGAAGTCATTGGAAAAGATATAGTCCTTCAAACTGCTCCCCTCCTGATTGAACTGGTCACAAAGAGCAATGGCACAGTCACATTTCTCCATGTTCAATTTATCATATCCCACCTATAATATAATTGCAAGAGGGAAACGGCCGAATTCTTTCTTATATTGGAACAAAACATATAAGGAGGGTCCGAAATGGACGCGAATAAGCGCCAGAGGTACGAAAAAATTGCGGAGGAGCTGACCCGGCTGGCCGGCGGCAGAGAGAATCTCCAGGGCATTGCCCACTGCGCCACCCGGCTGCGGCTGGTGTTGGCGGACAATGACAAGGCTGACCTGAAGGCTATGGAGGACGTGGATCTGGCCAAGGGCGTTTTTGTGGCGGGCGACCAGGTGCAGATTATCTTCGGCGCGGGGCTGGTCAACGATGTGTACGAGGTGATTGCCGACTACAACAATATGAAGAACATGAGTCTCAGCGACCTGAAAACCGTAGCCAATCAGAAAATGAACCCCCTTCAGCGACTGATCAAGGCCCTTTCCGACGTCTTTGTGGACATCATGCCCGGCATTTTGGCCGCCGCCCTGCTCACCGGCCTGTCCGGGGTGCTGGGGAATCTGGAGTTCGTTCAGAACAACGCCACCCTCTACGGCATCAATACCCTTATCAACATCGCCTCCGGCGCCATTTTCGGCTTCCTGCCCCTGGCCGTGGCTTACAGCGCCTGCAAACGCTTCGGCGGCCGGCCTATCCTGGGCATCGTTATGGGCTGTATCATGCTCAGCGGCTCCCTGGCCGACGCCTACGCCGCCGCCCAGGGGACTGTGGAGGTCACAACCCTCCATATCTTCGGGCTTCCGGTGGAGCTGGTAGGCTTCCAAGGCGGCATTATCGTAGCTCTGATTATGGGCTGGGTCACCGCCAGGCTGGACAAATTCTTTGAGAAGAAGGTCCCCGAGGTGGTTCGCCTGCTGGTCTCCCCCCTGCTGACCACTCTGGTCGGCTCCCTGCTGCTGTTCACCATCATCGGCCCCGTGGGCCGGGGCCTGTCCTCCGGCCTTACCGCCGGTCTGGTATGGATGACTCAAAATTTGGGTGTCTTTGGCTATGCTGTCTTCTCTGGCTGTCAGCAGCTGGTGGTCATTACCGGCCTGCACCACATCTTCGGCGCTATTGAGGCCCAGCTCCTGGCGGATACCGGGCGGAATTTCCTCAACCCCCTGATGTCTGTTGCCATTATCGCCCAGGGCGGCGCGGTGCTGGGTTATCTGCTCCGGCACAAGGACAATGTGAAAATCCGGGAAATGTGTATCCCCAGCTTTATCTCTGTCCTGTTCGGCATCACCGAGCCCGCCATTTTCGGCGTGAACCTCCGTTACCGCTACCCCCTGATTGGCGGCTGCATTGGCGGAGCTATGGGCGGCGTGGTGGTCTACCTCACCAATCTGGCCGCTGTGGGCTTCGGCACCACCGTTTTGCCCGGCATCGCCCTGGCTGACCCGGCCAACAACGGCTATGTGAGCTATGTGATTGCCCATGTGGTAGCCATTGCCGGCGGCTTTGTCCTCACGCTGGTCCTCAGCGGCTTTATGGAAAAGGCGCCCCAGACCGAGTCGAGCCAGCACCAGAGCTCCACTCCTCCCGCTCCCACCCTCACCCCCGCTGAGACGCCCCAGCCCGAGGAATTCTTTGGCTATGCCCAGGGTATCATCATCCCCCTGGAAGAAGTTAAGGACGAGACCTTCGCCTCCAAGGTGTTGGGCGACGGCGTGGCGGTACAGCCCTCCGTTGGCCAGATCTTCGCTCCCGCCGATGCGGTGGTCACCAATCTGGCTGACACCAAGCACGCCATCGGTCTGATGACGGCCGGGGGCAATGAGATCCTGATTCACATCGGTGTGGACACAGTCAAGCTGGAGGGCAGGCATTTCAAGCCCCATGTCAAAAATGGCGACACGGTGAAAAAGGGCCAGCTGCTCATTGAGTTTGACCTGGAGCAGATTAAAAAAGCGGGCTATGCCACCGACATCCCTATGCTCTTTACCGACCCTGCGGACGATCTGATTCTGGAGCAGCTCACCTCCGGCAGTATGACCCTCCAGGCCAAAATAGCTGAGATGAAAAAGGCGTGATTTTATGGATAGAAAGCTGATTTTTTTGGATATCGACGGCACTCTGGTGGCCGCACTGTCCAGCCCCACTCTGCAGGTCCGTCAGGCAATCCGGCAGGCCCGCGCCCGAGGCCACCTGGCTTTCCTGTGTACCGGGCGGAATCTGCCCATCATTGGCCCCGACATCCTGGAAATAGGCTTTGACGGCATTGTCGCCAGCGCGGGCGGATATGTGTCGGTGGGGGATCAGGTTCTGTTCGACAGCCTGCTTCCCGAGGAACTGGTGCAGGAGTGCCTCACTGTGTTCCATGACCTTGGTGTGTTTTGCCGCATTGAGACCCCGGAGGGCATCTACACCGACCCCCAGATGGAGGCGCTGCTGCGCAGCGCCTCCCCCGACCCTCACAACTCCGAGCTGATTCGGATGCAGAAGGAGATTGAATCCGGCATCGCCATTCAAGCCTATGAACACTATCCCAGGAACGGGGCCTACAAGCTGTGCTTCACCAGCCGGGACCTGGACTCCGTCCGGCAAGCCCGTGAGGTATTGGGAGATCGCTTCGACTTTGTGGTTCACCCCTACGGTGCAAGCACAGCCTGCTTCAATGGCGAGATTATCCCCAAGGGGATCGACAAGGGGAAGGGCATCGAGTTGGTCTGCCGCCACTTCGGAGCCAGCCCCAAGGACGCCATCGCCTTTGGGGACAGCATGAACGACGCCGCTATGCTGGAGCGGGCCGGAGTCAGCGTGGCCATGGGCAACGCCTGCGACGAACTGAAAGCATTGGCCGATGTGGTCTGTGAGGACGTGGCCCACGATGGCGTGTACCTGGAGCTGCGCCGTATGGGCTTGTGCGGATAACATTCCGGAGGGGAGCATTATGTCCGTTGTGATCGACAAAAATTTGTTTACCCTGCATACTCGCAGCGCCACCTATCAGATGAAAGCAGACCAGTGGGATACCTTGCTCCACTTGTACTATGGGGAACGGACGGACAGCAGCGACAAGTCCTATTTCATCCAGCAGAACGATGTAGGCTTTTCTGGAAACCCCTACGAGGCCGGACAGACCACGCGCCGCTACTCCTTGGACACACTGCCCCAGGAATACAGCTGCTTTGGGGCAGGGGATTACCGTATCACTGCGCTGCGGACACAAAATCCGGACGGGAGCCAAGCGGCAGGGCTGCGGTTCCGCTCCTATGAGCTGCTTCCTGGGAAATACTCCATTGCCGGCCTGCCAGCGATCTATGCTCAGGAGGGCCAGGGAGAAACCCTGGTCCTCCACATGGAGGACAGGTGTTCTGGTCTTGAGGCGGAGCTGTATTACGGCATTTTGGAGGACCAGGATGTCATCACCCGTGCCGTCCGAATCGTCAATCGGGGGACGGAGGCGATCACCTTGGAAAAAGCATCCAGTATGCAGCTCGACTGGCAATGGGGGCAATTCGACTGGATCTCCCTTCATGGCCGGCACTCGATGGAACAGAATGTCCAGCGATCTTCTGTCCTTCACGGTGTTCAGTCGGTGGGGAGCGTCCGGGGGATCAGCAGCCACCAGTACAGCCCTTTTCTGATGCTCTGTGAGCCAAACACCACCGAAAGCTGCGGCTCCTGTTATGGCGTCTCCTTTGTGTACAGCGGAGAATTTCTGATCGAGCTGGAGAAGGACCAGTTGGAACAGACCCGGCTGATCTGCGGGATACACCCGGATAACTTCTCCTGGCACTTGGAACCAGGGGACTCCCTGTGGCTTCCAGAGGTCGTCATGGCCTACAGCGCCCAGGGAATTGGTGGTGTGAGCCGCATTTTTCACCGGGTCATCCGGGAAAACCTGTGCCGGGGCATCTGGAAAGAAAAGCGCCGCCCCATTCTGATCAACAACTGGGAGGCCACCTATTTCGATTTCACCGGGGATCAGCTGGTTTCCATCGCTCAGGCGGGCGTGGAGATGGGTGTGGAACTATTTGCCCTGGACGATGGCTGGTTCGGCAAACGTGATGAGGACAAGTCCGGACTGGGTGACTGGGTCCCCAACGAGAAGAAGCTGGGCTGTACCCTGAAGGAGCTGGGAGAACGCATCCAGGCGTTGGGTCTGGGCTTCGGCCTCTGGTTGGAGCCAGAGGGGCTATCCGAGGACAGCAACCTATACCGCGCCCATCCGGACTGGGCAGTGGCTGTTCCAGTCCGGGAGCCCTGCCTGAGCCGTTCCCAGCTGGTACTGGATTTCTCCCGGAGGGACGTGCAGGACTATATGATCGGTGTGGTTTCCAAAATTCTGTCTGATGCGCCCATCTCCTATGTTAAATGGGACTTCAACCGGGCGATCTGCGATAAATTCAGTCATGCTCTGCCCGCCGGCCGCCAAGGAGAATTCGCCCACCGCTTTGTTCTGGGCCTGTATCGGGTTCTGGAGGAGCTGACTGCCCGATTCCCGGAGGTTCTATTTGAAAGCTGTTGTGGCGGCGGCGGACGGTTTGATGCCGGAATGCTGTATTACACGCCCCAGATTTGGGGCAGTGATACTACTGACCCAATCGAACGCCTCAGCATCCAGTATGGGGCCTCTTTGGGTTTTCCGATTTCCTGCATCGGCACACATGTAGCCGCTGTTCCCAGCCACCAGACCGGACGGATCACGCCCATTCACACTCGAGCCAGCGTAGCCATGTTTGGGGCCTTTGGCTATGAGCTGGACCCCCGCATATTAAGCAGCGGGGAGAAAGCCGCAATTCGGGAACAGATCGGCTTTTACAAAGAGAATTACGACCTGATACACCGTGGCGATTATTACCGCCTAACCGCTCCTGACCACCCCAGCTGTACTGTCTGGGAGGCGGCCAGCCCGGATGGAGAGGCCGCATTGGTCACCGCAGTTTATCATCATGTGTTCCCCAATCCCATTCCAGTTCGAGTGAAACTCCAGGGCTTGAAAGATGGCCTCTGGTATGAGATAGCCAATGGAAACAGCAGCTGCAAAACTACCGGTGCCTCCCTGCGGCAGTGTGGACTGGTGATTCCTGCCGCAAAGGAGGAATATCAGGCGTGGCAAATACTTTTAAAAAGCGGAGGTTTCTGCAATGAAAACGAACTTTGAGCGCCGTCTGGTCCGGCACATAGATGAGCTGCGCTGGCTATACATGGAACTGTATGGGAACGCCGCTATGTTTGCCGAGCTGTGCGACAACCTGTACCGCTTTGCGGAGGAACGCTCCGTTGCTCTGAAAAAGCGCGATTTGGAGCGGGAGGCCAATCCCGAGTGGTACAAATCCAGCGAACTCACCGGCATGATGCTGTACATTGACAACTTTGCCGGGGATCTGAAGGGTGTGCAAAAAAAGCTGCCCTACATTGAGCAGACCGGAGTAAATCTGCTCCACCTGATGCCCTTCCTGGACACCGTGCCGGAGCGCAGTGACGGCGGCTACGCTGTGGCTGACTTCCGGGCCGTCCGGCCCGACCTGGGAACTATGGAGGACTTGGAGAAGCTGGCCGCTGCCTGTCACAAAAAGGGCATCAATCTCTGCATGGATTTCGTGATGAATCATACCAGCCAGGATCACGAGTGGGCCAAGAAAGCCCGTCAGGGCGATGGGGAGTACATGAGCCGCTATTTCTTTTTCGATAACTGGTCTATCCCGGCGGAGTACGAAAAGACGGTTCCCCAGGTGTTCCCCACTACCGCCCCCGGCAATTTCACTTGGCTGGATGATTGCCAGCACTTTGTCATGACCTCCTTCTACCCCTACCAGTGGGACCTGAATTACCGCAACCCTCGTGTGTTCAATGAGATGATGTATAACTTTCTGTTCCTGGCCAACAAGGGAATGGATATGATCCGCATTGACGCAGTGCCGTATATCTGGAAAGAGCTGGGAACGGACTGCCGCAATCTGCCCCAGGTTCACACGATCGTGCGGATGATGCGGATGATCGGGGAGATCGTCTGTCCCTCGGTGATTCTGCTGGGAGAGGTGGTCATGGAGCCGGTGAAGGTGGTTCCCTACTTCGGGACAGTGGAGAAGCCGGAGTGCCATCTGCTCTACAATGTGACTACCATGTGTACCACTTGGCACACGGTCGCTACCCAGGACACCCGGCTGCTCCGGCGGCAGTTGGATATTGTCAACAGCTTGCCCAAGGAATATGTGTTTCTCAATTATCTGCGCTGTCATGACGATATTGGCTGGGGTCTGGACTACGACTGGCTGAACCGAAACTTTGGCATTGATGAAAAGGCCCATAAGCGGTTCCTCAGCGATTGGTTCCAAGGGCATTGGGAGGGCAGCGTCAGCCGGGGAGAGCTGTACAACGATGATCCCGCCAGCGGTGACGCCCGTCAGTGCGGTACTACCGCCTCTCTGTGCGGTATTGAGAAAGCCGGCTTAGAGAACGACCCCGCCGCCATGGAGCGGGCCGTCCGTTTCAATCTGACCCTCCACGCCATGATGTTTATGCAGACTGGTCTGCCTTTGCTGTACAGCGGGGATGAACTGGCCCAAATCAACGACTATGGCTATAAGGACAATCCCAAAAAGGCGGAGGACAGCCGCTATCTCCATCGCGGAAAGCTGCGCTGGGATTTGGCGGAACACGCCCACGACCTGGACACTCCCGAAGGGCAGGTGTTCTGCGGCCTCAACGCTCTGGGGGCTTTGCGCAAGACCAACCCGGCCTTTGGAACCGGAGCGGATGTGTGGACCCTGGATACCAGGGACAATGGTCTGCTGGCTATTGGGCGGTACTTTGAGGGACAGAAAATCATCGGAGTGTTCAATTTCACCCCCTGGAACAAAAAGGTGACGTTTCTCCATGATCCGGGAGAGTTTACCGATATGCTGACGGGTGAGCTTCATATCCTCCAAGACCTGCCGGTTCCCGCTTATGGCTTCTACTATCTGGAGCAAACACAGGTATCAAAATAAATAGGAAAGGAAGTATCCCTATGAAAGAATTTACTTACACCATCACCGATCCCCTGGGCATCCACGCCCGTCCCGCCGGCCTGCTGGCCAAAACCGCCAAGGACTTTGGCGACACGGTGGTCACCGTCACCAAGACGGGCAGCACCGTCAAGGCCTCCCAGTTGATGAAGCTGATGGGCCTGGGGGTGAAGCAGGGGGACGCCGTCACCGTGGCCGCCGATGGCCCCTCCGAGGAGGAGGCCATCGCCGCCATGGAGCAGTTTTTCAAGGAGAACCTGTAAGCACCCCTGTTTCATTTTAATAAGGAGGAACTTATTATGATTTTAATGCAGGGAAAAGGCGTCTCCAAGGGCGTGGCCAACGGTCCCATCTACTTCTTCCAGCGCCCCAATACCACCATCACCGACGCCCCCGCCGCTGACATTGAAGCCGAGAAGGCCCGGATTGCCGCCGCTCAGGAGAAATCCGCCGAGCAGCTCAACGCCCTGGCGGAGAAGGCCCGGGATGAGGCGGGAGACGAGACCGCCGTCCTCTTCGAGACCCACGCCATGTTCGTGGAGGACGAGGACTATGTGGAGTGCATGATGAACGCTCTGGAGGAGCGGCACTGCACCGCTGAACGTGCTGTGGAGCTTGCCGGAGAGCAGTTTTCCGCTATGCTGGCCGTCATGGACGACGCCTATATGCAGGCCCGGGCCGCCGACATCAAGGACGTAACCCGCCGGATTCTCAACAACCTGATGGGCGTGACGGAGGGCGGCATCGACTCCGAGGTCCCGGTAATTCTGGCCGCAGACGACTTGGCCCCCTCAGAGACCCTCCAGCTGGACAAGAGCAAGATCCTGGGCTTTATCACCCAAGGGGGCTCCGGCAACAGCCATACCGCCATCCTGGCCCGGACCATGGGCATCCCCGCCATCTGCGGTTTGGGGGATGCCCTGAGGGCGGAGCAGTCCGGACGGGAGGTCTACATAGACGGCGAGACCGGCCAGGTGGCCATTGAGCCGGACGAGATCACTTTGGCCTCCTTCCAGTCCAAGCAGGAGAAGCAGCAGGAGCTGAAAGAACTGATGGAGACCATGAAGGGCCAGAAGGACGTCACTCTGGACGGCCGGGAGATGATGGTCTATTGCAACATCGGCTCCCCCGAGGATGTGACCGCTGTCCAGGCCAATGACGGCCAGGGGATTGGTCTGTTCCGCTCCGAGTTTTTATATTTGGCTTCCAGCGACTACCCCACCGAGGAGGAGCAGTTCCAAGCCTACAAGGAGGTCGCCGCCGCTATGGGAGGTAAACGGGTGGTCATCCGCACCCTGGATATCGGGGCAGACAAGCAGGTGGACTACTTCGACCTTCAAAAAGAAGAAAACCCAGCCTTAGGTGTCCGGGCTATCCGCATCTGCCTGAACCGCCCCGAGGTCTTCCGTACCCAGCTGCGGGCTCTGTACCGGGCCTCCGCCTACGGCAAGGTGGCCATCATGTTCCCCATGATTACCTCCGTCTGGGAGGTAAAGGAGTGCAAGCGGGCCTGCCAAAAGGTGATGGCCGAGCTGGACAAGGAGGGGGTCCCCTACCGGCGGGATACGGAGCTTGGCATCATGATTGAGACCCCCGCCTCTGTCCTGGTAGCAGAGGAGCTGGCAAAGGAGGTGGACTTCTTCTCGGTGGGCACCAACGACCTGACCCAGTACACCCTGGCCTGCGACCGCCAGGCCAACGACCTGGGCAAGTTCTTCGACCCCCACCACCCCGCCGTCCTCCGGGCGCTGAAAATTGCCACCGACGCCGCCCACAAGGCGGGCATCTGGATCGGCATCTGCGGCGAGCTGGGTGCGGACCTTACCCTGCTGGAGACCTTCCTGGCCATCGGCATTGACGAGCTGTCCGTCTCCCCCACCTCCGTCCTGCCCCTCCGGGCGGAGATCCGCAAGTCCATCGCCAAAACCTGCACCCTGGAAAAGCTGGAGTGTTGAGTTGCCCTAACAGAAGCTGGAACTGGTTTGACGCAAATCAGTTCCAGCTTTTTAATGATTCTTTTCGCCATTTGACCATTGTCTTACAAAACAAATGAAGCCGTTCCCGTATCTCCTCGCTGTCCAAGTTCAACTATCTGCAGTGAGCTGGCCCAGCTACAAGACCATCGGCAGGGCGGTGAGGATGAGCGCCTCCTCGTTCGTTTTCTGCTGCACCTGTGTCTACAAAGATAGGGCCGCGCTCACTGGCGGTTTAATTTCTCTCGCAACTGTTCAATGATCTGAGTTTTCAGCGCCGTGTCAATTTCCGGCGTGATCTGCTCAATTGCGATATCCCGGTCTGCCGCGGCCTGCGCCGCCCAGACCTTAAAATCGGCTTCGCTCATGTTCCCTTTCATGTAGCGGGCGTAGTATTTTTTATACGCCCGCTTGTAGATCTTCCAGGTGTCCTCGTCCTGGATCTTCTTCTCAAAGACCGCCCGTGCGCCCGCTTCCCGGCAGGTCTTGCTCTCCTCGCCGGGAGCGATGCGTTCGCAGTACATTGCCCGGTCTCCCTGCTCATGGAGGAACCAGCGTCCGCACAGCCGACATTGACGGGGTGCATTTCCGTGGAGGATCGCCTTCCCCAACTCCACAAAGAGGAAGTCGTGCAGAGAGAAAAAGGTGTACCTCTCTGTCATAACCCCCATGCCTGAACCCGTAACATGAAACGCAAAACACACAGCACAGTTGACCGACTGCGTTTCCGGCTCAAAAAACAAGTCCGCGTTTATCGCTCGCTCTTTTGCGTAGGGCTGGAGGTGGCTGCCAAAGGTCTGGAGCTGGTGTTCCAACTTGCGCATCAATGGTATCCCGTCGTTGGAAACCGTCCCGATATCCTCTCCGATGAAAAACGCCGTTACCGCAGCGCCGTATTTAAACGGCCCCTGTTTAGCGATCCAATATCCGTCATCACCAAAGTCCACCGTCAATGGGAACGTTAGTCGTGGAAAGCTCATGAGATGTCCTCCTCAGAAAATAGACTATTATTTTATATTTATATATTGACAATGTCGTTCCGTCGTGTTACGATAACCTCGCAGACAAATAGACTATACCATATCATCAACAAATCGTCAACCACTATCTGTACCTCGACAACTGAATACCCACCACCGGAGTTCATACTCTCTGAGCGAAGCAATGCCACGATCTCCAAACCGGGAGGAGCGTGCCAACAGAGTGAAAACGCCGCAGACGACCTGGGGCAGGAAGGTGTACGGTGCGTGGCCAAGAACAAAATTACAGAAAGGAAACAAGATGAAAGTATCTCAATTCAAAGACTACAGCGACCTGCCGCTGTTCCTCAACGCGGAGCTGGTGGCAAAGGTGTTGGGTGTGTCTCCCTCCAGCGGCTACGAGTTGATGCACGAAACGGATTTCCCAGTGTTAAAGGTCGGCAGTCGGATGGTAGTACCCAAGGAAAAATTTATTCAGTGGGTGGAAACGCACACCCAAGGAGGTAGTCAGTGAGCAAGACCGGTAAGAACTATTTTCCCACACCCAACGAAATTTTTTCTCTGGGATTATCTCCTGGCGAGTTTGCGGTGTACGCTTATTTGCTTCGTTGCGCAAACCGGCGCACCCATCAGTGCTGGCCCAGCTACAAAACCATCGGTACAGCGACAGGGATGAGCGTCAACACGGTGCGCAAACACGTCTGCTCCCTCGCTGACAAGGGGCTCATCAGCACAGAGGACACCTCGGTCTTGACCAAAACCGGCCTCAAGCGCAATGGCAGTCTGCTCTACACCATCCGTCCATTCCAAGAAGTGCTGGAGTCTCACAACCAAAGTCAACTGCGGTCACTGGAGGTGCAAAAAGCAAAATGGGAGTACGCAAAAACTGTGTCGCTGTAAACAAAAGAAAGCCCCTCAGTAACAGTCCGTGGGCCGCTGTGTGGTCGCAATCGGGTCGGGGGAAGGATGGCGTACCCTGCAATCGCAGAGGGCCCCGTTGGGGCGAAAACCTACCCCCGGTAGGGCAAGCATAGCGTCCGGCTATACGCCGGCCGCATTCGCCGGGGCAAAGCCCCGGCACCCCCTGCCCCTAAAGGGGAGTTAGGAGAACGAAATGCAGAAGAAGAAAACCGCAATCGTCACCGCAAGGATGACGCCAAAAGTGAAACAGCAGCTCCAGCAGAGAGCGCAGGATGCTAACATGACACTCACAGACTACCTGTGCATCTGCGGTCTGGGGCGTGAGATCGTGCGGGTGGACGGCCTGGATGATATCCTCTCTGAGTTGAAAGCCCAGGGACGCAACCTCAATCAGCTCACCACGCTGGCCAACATGGGAAAGATCACTGTCCTGCGGAGCGATGAGTTGATCAACAGCTACACCGACCTCTGCCAGAGGCTGGCCCACATCAGCAGGGAGGTGAAATGATGGCGACCTTCACCGCAGTAAAAAACAAAACACAGACCGCCAGTGCGATGGCCAACGTGATGCAGTATGTCACCCAAGCCAAGAAGACAATGCTGGACGGCAAGTGGCTGGTCACCGGAAATAACTGCGTCGCTCAGTCCTCTTACCTGGAGATGCTCACCACCAAGCGCCGCTTCCAAAAAACAGACGGCCGGCAGTTCTACCACTTCGTCCAGTCGTTCTCTGAGGACGATAATCTGACTCCAGAAGAAGTCAACGCAATCGGTGTGGAACTGGCACAGCATGAGTTCCCAGACTTCGAGGTGCTGGTCGCCACCCACATCGACACCGACCATCTGCACAACCATCTGGTCGTCAACAGCGTCAGCTGTGTCGATGGCCGCAAGCTGCACCAGAACGCCGCCGACCTCCAGCAGCACAGAAAGACCAACGACGAGATATGCATCGCCCACGGCCTCAGTGTGCTGGAGCCTCCTCAGAAGCGTTCCCGCAAAAAGCAGATGCGGCCCGGAGAGTATCAGGCCGGTCTGCGGGGCGACAGCTGGAAGCTGGATCTGATCCACACGATCAACGAGGCGCTGGAGTACGTCGATGACCGTGAGAGCTTCATTGAGTTCATGGGGAACGAGGGCTACCAGGTAACCTGGACGGACAACCGAAAACACATTACATTCACCTGTCCCAACGGTCGGAAGTGTCGGGACAGCAGCCTCCACGATGAGACTTTCCTTAAAGAAAATCTGGAAGCGCTGTTCGCCTACCGCCAGGCCACAGGCTTCCGGCCCAGAACTCTGGAGCCCGATGAGGGGTGGATGGGTGAACTGGCAAGCGGGCTCGTTCAGCTGGGCAGGTCGATAGAGCAGAGCAACGATCTTCCTCCTCTGCCTTCACCTCCAACCTGGACAGATAGCAAGCAACGCCGTCGGGAAGCACTGAAAAAGCTGGCGATGGGGCAGAAACTCTCCAGCGGCCAGAATCAAAGCTGGCAGTCGGCAATGTGGTGACCCTGTCAGAAACTGCTATGCAGTAAACAAAAACCCATCCAAAAAAAGTAGTAGCTATTCCCGCCAAGGTGTGGTATGGTGTGTGGCTACAAGGAGGTGACAATCATGGCAAAGAAACGAGCAAACGGTGAAGGCAACATCCGTAAGCGGAAAGACGGTCGCTGGGAGGGACGCTACACCGCTGGCTACGATTCCAAAACCGGCAAGCGGATCATCAAGAACGTCCTCGGCAAAACACAAGCTGAGGTCAAAGAGAAGCTGGCCCAGGCACAGCAGGAATCCGCTGGCCTGGATGTGGGCCGCAGTGAGGACTACACAGTGGCCACTTGGCTCCGCAGCTGGTATGAACTCTACGCCAAGCCCAATGTCAGGCCGGCTACCGCAGACCGCTACTATCTGATCATTGAGAGCTACACCATCCCCCACATCGGCAAGATCAAGCTCAACAAGCTGACATCTCGTGATCTGCAGAAGCTCTACAAAGACCTGATGGAATGCGGCAGGATACAGAAGCGGAGCGGCAAGGGCAACCCTGGTCTGAGCAGCACCACCGTGCGCAGCGTCCACCTCACCCTGCACTGCGCCTTCGAGCGAGCGGTGAAAGAGCGACTGATATCCCGCAACCCAACCGACGACTGCATCGCTCCCAAGGTGCAGAAAGTAGAAATGAAAACGCTCCTGCCAGAACATCTGAAGTCCTATCTGGACGCCGCCAACGCCAGAGATGTCCTACCCATGTTCTATCTGGAGCTGGTCAGCGGACTGAGGAAAGGTGAACTGGTGGCGCTCCTCTGGAGCGACCTGGACACAGCACACAAAACGATCTCTGTCAGCAAACAGTATGTCCGCAACCCAAGCGGTGAGGTGATGCTCTCCAGGCCCAAGACGGAAACGTCCGTCAGGCAGGTATCCATTCCACAGGACGCGGTGGACCTGCTGATCCAAGAGCACAGTAAGCACCCCGACAATCCGTACATGTTCCCCTCGCCGGTAACCGGAGAGATGTACCACCCGGACTCAGTAGTGAAACTCCACGAAAAGATACTGAAAGATGCCAAGCTGGAACACATCCGCTTTCACGACCTGAGACACACATTCGCGACACTGGCCCTCCAGAACGGCGTGGATGTAAAAACGGTGAGCAGTATGCTGGGCCACTACGACGCGGGCTTCACCCTCCGCACCTATACCCACGCTACTCGGCAACAGCAGAACCGGGCGGCGGAGACAATGGGGAATTTCATGGCGCAGGTCATGTAGCGACAAAATGCAACAAAAAAGCCAGGCAGGAAAGCAAAACTTCCTGTCTGGCACTCTCTGTCCCTTTCCGGACATTTCGCCGTGTGGGTCACGGTGTGGGTCAGCGAAAAGCCGCAAAAATAAACCCGCCAAAAAAGTTATGAAAGCAAGAGAAATCCCGCCAGAATCAAAGGATTCAAGCGGGATTTTGGAGCTGCTACCCAGATTTGAACTGGGGACCTCATCCTTACCAAGGATGCGCTCTACCGACTGAGCTATAGCAGCATAAATGGCGACGCGGAAGGGACTTGAACCCTCGACCTCCGGCGTGACAGGCCGGCGTTCTAACCAACTGAACTACCGCGCCATTTTACTATCGAAACAGATTACTCTGCAACTCACATGGCAGGGGCAGAAGGAATCGAACCCTCGGCACGCGGTTTTGGAGACCGCTGCTCTACCTGCTGAGCTATACCCCTAAATATGGTGGGCCTTCACGGGCTCGAACCGTGGACCGGCCGGTTATGAGCCGGCTGCTCTAACCAACTGAGCTAAAGGCCCATAGCCGTGACACTTTAATTGGGGAAAGAACGGCCTGCCGTCACAATTGGCGGCAAGCCGCTTTTGGCGCCACCTGTTGGACTCGAACCAACGACCCTGCGGTTAACAGCCGCATGCTCTACCGACTGAGCTAAGGAGGCATAAGAAAAGGGTCCGGCCCAGCGGGCTGGACCCTTTTGTGTTGGCATTACCTATCTTCCCGGTCCGTCTCCAGACAAGTATTTTCGGCAGAAGCGAGCTTAACTTCCGTGTTCGGAATGGGAACGGGTGGACCCTCGCCCTAATCAACACCAACTGTACTTTCCCTTTGAAAAGAAAGTAAGCAAAGAAAACATTGGATTTTTCTCTCCTTACCATCTTCCCAACAGTAAGTATTATAACCGATTTCCTCGGAATGTCAAGGGTAAATTTAAAACTGGTGACCCGTACGGGAATCGAACCCATGTTTGCGGCGTGAGAGGCCGCCGTCTTAACCGCTTGACCAACGGGCCATATGGTGCGCCTTCAGGGATTCGAACCCGGGACCCACTGATTAAGAGTCAGTTGCTCTACCAACTGAGCTAAAGGCGCTCGTAGTAGTGGGAATGTGCTTCTGCACCCTGAAAACCGAACAGTGAAACTTACTTTCTATCGCTTGCAAGCGCCTGCATTTCTTCTCATAACCAATTGTAGGT
>CANSXE010000026.1 GCA_947650875.1 uncultured Bacillota bacterium
AGACCGAGGGCGGCCTGGACGAGCACGAGAGCGACCTGATCCGCAACGCCATCGAATTCAACGACCTGGAGGTCTCCGAGCTGCTCACCCCCCGGGTGGACCTGACCGCCGCTGAGGAAAAGACCACCATGGATGAGCTCGCCTCCCTCTTCGCCGAGACGGGCTACTCCCGCATCCTGATCTACCACGAGACCATCGACAACATCGTGGGCTTTGTCCATGAGAAAGACTTTTACGCCGCCCGGCACCGGGGGGAGACCATGGTGGTCAACCTCAAGTCCCCGGTGTTCTACACCACCGGCAACACCAAGGCCTTTGAGCTGCTGCGTATCTTGCAGAAGAACAAGGTACACATGGCTGTGGTGGTGGACGAGTACGGCGGCACCCAGGGCATTGTCACTCTGGAGGACATCCTGGAGGAGCTGGTGGGCGAAATTTGGGATGAACACGACGAGGTCATTGAGATTTTCCAGAAGCAGCCCGACGGCAGCTATCTGATCGCCTGCTCCGCCGACCTGGACGACATGTACGACCTGTTCCAGGTAAAGGGGACCTGCGACGCCGCCACCGTCTCCGGCTGGGTTCTGGAGCAGGTGGGGCGAGTTCCCGAAGCGGGGGACCACTTCACCGCCGAGGGGCTGGACGTCACCGTCACCAAGGTGGAGCACCGCCGGGTGCTGGAGATTCAGGTGCGGGTTATCGAGACAGCCACATAAAAATCAGCCCCGTTTGGGGCTGATTTTTTATTTCTCCCAGGGTGGGACGGAATTGTAGATCCGCCAGGAGTTGGTCTCCTCATCCTCAAGCACCGCCGCGGTGCCGTCGTCCAGAAGCACATAGCTACTCCCCACCGGCAGGAAGTTGGCCTGACCGTCCTCCTCCGGTTCAGAGCTGTTGATAAAGGAGGTGGTGTACCGGATATCGCTCTCCTCCGGTTCCAGGTGGATATACTCATTTGTGGCCCGGTAGACTGTCCCGTCCACCCGGAGGGCAAAGTACCAGTCTCCAGAAGCACCGGGGCTGGTGGGCTCAAGGGGCAGTGAATCAGCGCCCTCCAAATCGCCGGACACCTCATACGACGAAGCCGTATTCCCCTCTGCCTGAGCGCTGTCGGGGGGCGGAGCACTTTCGGCGGGCGCCCCCGCCCCCGAGTAGCCGCCCTTCATATCGGTATTCCTCAGCTGTATCACCCCGTAGCCCAGCGTAAGGACCACCGCAAAGCCGGCCGCCAGGCTGATCCAGCGGCTGTAATCCCGCCTGGGACGGCGGTACTCCTCCGCCTCCCGGACCAGATCGTCGTCCAGCAGGCCTATGGCATCTAAAAGGTGCTCTGTGTTCATACCGCTATCCCCTCCCGCTCCAGCTCCAGCTTCAATCTGCCCCGCATCCGGTGGAGCTTCGACTTCACCTGTCCCATACTCATCCCAAACCGACGGGCCAGGCTGTCCAGCGGCTCCAGGTGGAAGTACCGCCGGACAAACAGCGCCCGGTCCGTCTCGCTCTGCCGGCGGAGGAAGGCAGAGATCAGGGCGGCGGTCTCTCCGGCTTCCAGATTTTCGTCGGGGCTGCGGCGGTCGGGCAGACAGTCCTCCAGCTCGTGGAGGGCAATCTCTACCTGACTGCCCCCCCGCTTGGCCGCCTTATTCCGCCGCCACCGGTCCAGAGAGAGGTTCCGGGTCAGCTTGCCGAAGAAGGCGGACAGAATTCCCGGCCGCTGGGGCGGCATGGCGTTCCAGGCCCGGAGCCAGGTGTCGTTGACGCACTCCTCCGCGTCCTCCTCCCGGTCCAGGATGCGCCGGGCGATGGTGTGACAGTAGGGGCCGTATTTCTCCTCACTGGCCGCGATGGCCTGCTGGGACCGGGCCCAGTACAGGTCGATGATGGCTGTGTCCTCCATGGGGGAGCCTCCTCTCTCTAAGCCTCCCTCTTAGAGGGAGGTGGCACGGCGAAGCCGTGACGGAGGGAGTCCTTCGGAGGTCTGTGGGGACCTTGAGGACTCCCTCCGTCAGCCCTGCGGGCTGACAGCTCCCTCAGAGAGGGAGCCTTTACTTTAATAGACGCAAAACCCGCGCCGGAGGTTTCGCTTCCGGCACGGGTTTTTGAACTTTTTTATGCCAGTGGCTCGAAGTCGGAGGCGGGGTGCTTGCACAGGGGGCAGATATAGTCGGCGGGCAGCTCGTCCCCCTCGTAGACGTAGCCGCACACCTTGCACACCCAACGCTTCTTCTCGCTGGGGGCAGCGGGGGCGGCGGCGGGCTTGGGCTTGATGTGGGCCTGATAGTAGGAGTAAGTGGCGCTGGGAACAGAGGAGATAACCCCGCCGTCCAGCACGTCGGCCAGGAAGAGGGTGTGGGTGCCCAAGTCGGTGGCGGACACCACCTTGCAGCTCAGCCAGGCGTTGGTCCCCTGGGTGACGTAGGGGATGCCGTCGGCGTCCTTGCCGGTGTGGGCCTCGAAGCCGGCAAACTTGTCCACATCCCGGCCCGACTGGAAGCCGAAGCGCTGGAACAGGTCAAATTTGGCCTCCTCCGACAGGATGGAGACGGTAAAGCGGCCGGTGTCCTTCACCATGTCGTGGGTGTAGTTGCCCTTGTTGATGGCTACGACGATGCGGTTGGGGGTGGTGGTCACTTGGATGGCGGTGTTGGTGATGCAGCCGTTGTCCTTGTCCCCCCGGCGGGCGGAGAGCACAAACAGGCCGTAACTCAGGGAATACATGACCTTATTGTCCATAAACAGTTCCTCCTTGTTTTGACGTTGATGGGTATGGGAATAGTCTACCATAGTTTGGCCCAAAAGTCCAGAAACAAATCAGGAATATCAACGCTCTCCTGATTTTAGGTGCGCACTCCGTCTCAGGGCTTTTCCGCGGTCGGTCTGACCACGGACCTGTACAGGAGCAGGGTAATGGCCGCGTTCATCCCCCCTTTGATGAGATTGAAGGGCAGAAACACCGGGAGCAGCAATTTTGCCACCTCCTCCCTGGAGCACCCCATGTACACCGGGGCGACCAGGTAATTCCAGAACAGCATCACCGCCACCATGCACCCCCAACCGCACAGGAGCCCGGCCGCCGCCCCCGCAAAGGTCCGCCACTTTCGGTAGACAAGGGCCGCAGGGCAGGCGAAGGAGCAGCTGGACACGACATTCATAAAAAATCCCAGAATACCATTTTCACTGATGGTAAACATCTCCGCCAGCGAGACGGTCAGCGCCACCGCCGCCGAGGTCAGCGGCCCGAACAGCAGACCGCCGACGGCGATCACCACATCCTTGGGGTCGTACTTCAAAAAGAGCACCAAGGGAACCCGCCCCACCGCCGCGGCGGCATAGGCCAGAGCGCAGAGCATACCTGCTGTTGCCAGCTTTTTTGTGTTTTTCATACCAAAACCTCCTGAAAAAATTTCGACGCCTGCAAGCATGGCAATGCTCTCGGGCGTCGATTTTTCAGGTGTACCGGCATGTCAACAGAGCAGCCCTCCGGATTTGAACAAAGTGCGCAGGCCAGCATTTCTGCTGACCAGTCCAATACACCTTCTTCAAATCCAGACTATACTGTCGGTTTTGGAATCCCACCAAATCCGCGTTTGCACGCTCGCGGACTTTACCGCCGATCGGGAATTTCACCCTGCCCTGAAGACATGACATGATTCAGTTGTCCCCAACAGTATAGCAGACCGGGGGGCGGCTGTCAACGGACGGCCCACCCGCCGCACAACCAATTTCCAGAAAATATTGGTTGACATTGTAGACCAACCGTGGTATGATAGGTCTACAAAGTAAACCAAAGGAGGGCTTTCCCATGGATAACATCAATCTCACCAACAGCGAGTGGTACGTTTTAGACTGCCTGTGGGACCAGCCATCCATGACGGTGATGGAGCTGGTGGCCGCCCTGGGGAACCGGCTGGGCTGGGCCAAGAGCACCACCATCACCACCCTGCGGCGGATGGAGGACAAGGGGCTGGTCCTGTGCACCGTGGAGGGCCGGACGAAGCACTACGCCCCGGCGGTCCAGCGGGACCAGGCGGCGCGCCGGGAAACCCGCTCCTTCCTGGACAAGGTTTACCGGGGGAGCGTGGGGCTGATGGTGTCCGCCCTGGCGGAGGATCAGGCCCTGTCCAAGGCAGAAATTGACGAGCTGTATGAAATTTTGCGCAAGGCGGAGGAGGGACAGAGATGAAATTATTGACCGAATGGGCGATTACCTCCAGCGTGCTCATCCTGATTGTGCTGGCGGTGCGGTTTTTGCTCAGGGACCGGCTGTCCGCCCGGCTGAAATACGCCCTGTGGGGTGTGGTCCTGCTGCGGCTGCTGGTGCCCTTCCAGGTGGAGCTGCCCGCCCCGGTTTCCGACGCCGTTCCCCTGCTGGCTTCCAACGCAGTTCCAGCGGTGGAGCGGTGGGAGGAGCCATCCATCCCTGTCTTTCCCCAGGAGGATTTCGCCGCCTTCGGCTTCAGCCGGGCGGATTTCCACCAGATGGAGCCGGGGGAAATCATCCCCACCGACACCAGCATAGGCTACTGGCAGAAATCCCAGGACGGGGAGACCATCACCCGATATCTGGACCTGTGGTCCCCGGCCCAGGTAGTGACTGTCATCTGGAGTGTGGGGGCGGGGCTGACGGGAGCGGCCATCCTGCTGTCCAACCTGCGTTTTTCCCTGCGGCTGAAAAAGCGGCGGGAGCCGGTGGTATGGACGGGCGGACAATGTCCGCCCCTACAGGACCTCCCCATCCCCGTCTACACGGCGGCGCATCTGCCCTCCCCCTGTCTGTTCGGGGTGCTCCGGCCCGCCGTCTACCTCACCCCCGGGGCGGCGGAGGACGCGGCCACCCTGCGCCATGTACTGGCCCACGAGCTGACCCACTACGCCCACCGTGACCACCTCTGGTCCGCATTGCGGTGTCTGGCCCTGGCCCTCCACTGGTACAACCCGCTGGTGTGGCTGGCGGTGGGGCTGTCCAAGGGGGATGGCGAACTGGCCTGCGACGAGGGGGCGGTGGCCCGGCTGGGGGAGGAGGAGCGCATCCCCTACGGCCGCACCCTGGTAGACATGGTGGCCGCCCGGTCCTTGCGGCCCGGGGACCTGCTGTCCTGCTCCACCGCCATGACGGGCGGGAAGAAGTCGATCACACAGCGGGTGTCCGCCCTGGTGAAGAAGCCCGAGACAGTGAAAGCCGCCCTGTTCGCGGTTGTCGCTGTGATGGCCCTGTCCGCCGTGTTCGTCTTCGCCGGGCGGGGACAGCCGGACACCACCCCAAAGAATTTCCTGGACTATCTGGACAGGACCACCGCTATCCGGTATATCCCGACCGTCTACAGCAGCGGCAACTATCCCGTGCCCATCACCGACGAGGACCTGCTGGCTCAGGCCAAGGAGCGGCTGTCCACCTTCACTTACCTGAGCGAGGATGAGCCCTATCCCGACCTGAGCGGGCTCGGTCCCCATCAGAATCCCAAAATCGTCCTGACCTGCGGAGAGCAGGAGATGGAATACACCCTTATGTGGCAGAACAACTACACCTATCTGTTCCCGGGAGACCTGTGGGAACAGCAGGAGCAGCTGGTAAAGGAGGAAGGGGAGACCGCCCGGCTGGTAAGCGTCAGCGGGACCATGCGGTCCCAGCCCGGCGACCGGGTATTCTCCGCTGTGTCTGAATTGGCCTTGCTACAGATAGGAAAGACCGAGAAGACCATGATAACCCCCAGCAGCTCACCAGAGCTGGAGGAGTTTTTCACCCAACTGGAAGCCGCCCAGTCCATTTCCGTGGGCCAGCCCATGATTTCCAGCGCTATGCCCCCCGGGCTGATTTCTGACCCGGAGTCCCTGGCCCGGGCCAAGGAGCTGTTGGGAAAGGCAAGAGGGCCATTCCAGTTGTCGGAGGGCGTCACCCAGGAGGAATTTTGGGAGGTTATCCGGTATTCCCTTAGCTCCACCGAGTACCAGGATATGGAGGTACCGCCCACCCTCACCCAGAAGGACCTGGAGACCATGCTCTTTATGCGGGGAAGCCCCATCGACCTCTGTCCCGACACGAGTTATCAGTTCAGCAAGGAGCGCCGCTACTGGCTGGCCGACCACAATCTGCTCCGGTGGGACCCGGAGCTGGAGGAGGAGCCCATCAAGCTGCTGGCCACCTTCTCTGAGGACGTGTACAGCCAGCTGGCCGAGCTGGCCTGGAACGAGGAACCGGATCGGGTCCACCCAGTCACCGGCAGCTAACGCAAAACCCCCGGCGGATTCAATCCGCCGGGGGTTTTGTCACTTTTGCGCACGGAAATGCCGTTAACTTCCCGCTTTTCTTCCCTTTTGACCCGTTAAAAAGCCGTTAATTTCGTTGTTTTTCAACCAAAAAGTCAGTATCATATACCATTGAAAAATAGGCTTCCAACTCCTGAAAGGCGGTTATTCCCTATGAGTCTGCGCGTCGGCATTGATATCGGCTCCACCACGGTGAAGGTGGTAGTCCTCAGCGAACAGGATAAGCTGCTGTTCCGCTCCTACGAGCGGCACTTCTCCAAAACCCGGGAGCGGGCCCTGGAGACGCTGAACTCCATCCGGGACCTGCTGGCCGGGCAGGACATTAAAGTGACCATCACCGGTTCCGCCGGGCTGGGGGTGGCTGACGCCGCCGGCATTGACTTTGTCCAGGAGGTCTACGCCACCGCCGCCGCCGTGAACACCTACATCCCCGACACCGACGCGGTGATTGAGCTGGGGGGCGAGGACGCCAAGATTATCTTTTTCGGCGGCGCCCTGGAGGAGCGGATGAACGGCTCCTGCGCCGGGGGCACCGGGGCCTTCATCGACCAGATGGCCACCCTGATGAATGTGTCCGTCAACGAACTGGACGAACTGTCCCTGAAGCACGAGAAGATTTACCCCATCGCCTCCCGGTGCGGGGTGTTCGCCAAGAGCGATATCCAGCCCATCCTGAACCAGGGCGGGCGGAAGGAGGACGTGGCCGCTTCCATCTTCCAGGCGGTGGTGGACCAGACGGTGGCCGGGCTCACCCAGGGCCGGGAGCTGAAGGGGAAAATCGTCTTCCTGGGCGGGCCCCTCCACTTCCTCATAGGCCTGCGGGAGCGGTTTGTGGAGACGTTGAAGCTGGACGGCGACCACGCAATTTTCCCCGAGGACGGGGACTGCTTTGCCGCCATGGGGGCCGCCCTGTGCGCTACCGACTATGCGCCCGTCCCCTTTGAGACGGTGCTGAAAAAGCTGGAGGACAGCGCCGCCGCCACTACGGTAGTGGATACCATGCCCCCTCTGTTCACCAGTGAGACGGAGTACGACGAATTTGCCGCCCGGCACAACGCCAGCCGTCCCCCCGAGGTGGACATTCATACATACGCCGGCCCGGCCTATCTTGGCATCGACGCCGGCTCCACCACCACCAAGCTGGCAGTGATTGCCCCCGACGGCGGGCTGCTGTATACCTATTACCACTCCAACCTGGGCAACCCGGTGGCCATTGTGCTGGAACAGCTGCGGGAGATTTACCGGCTGTGCGGGGACCGTATCCAAATCAGGGGCGCGGCGGTCACCGGCTACGGCGAGGATTTAATCAAAAACGCCTTCAACTGCGACCTGGGGCTGGTGGAGACCATGGCCCACTACAAGGCCGCCGCCCACTTTCAGCCCGATGTGGACTTCATCATCGACATCGGCGGGCAGGACATGAAGTGCTTCAAGATACGCAACGGGGCGGTGGACTCTATTATGCTCAACGAGGCCTGTTCCTCGGGGTGCGGGTCCTTTATTGAGACCTTTGCCAAGGCGCTGGGGTACAATATCGCTGACTTCGCCAAGCTGGGGCTGTTCACCCAGAAGCCGGTGAATCTGGGCTCCCGGTGCACCGTGTTCATGAACTCCAGCGTGAAGCAGGCCCAGAAGGACGGGGCCAGTGTGGAGGACATCTCCGCCGGGCTGTCCACCTCCATCGTGAAAAACGCCATCTACAAGGTGATTCGGGCGGCGAACGCCGACGATCTGGGAAAGCACATCGTGGTCCAGGGGGGCACCTTCCTCAACGACGCGGTGCTCCGGGCCTTTGAACAGGAGCTGGGCCGGGAGGTCACCCGTCCGGTGATCTCGGGCATCATGGGCGCCTTTGGGGCCGCTCTGGCCGCCCGGGACCTGGGGCTGGAGAAGTCCGCCCTGCTGTCCCGGGACGCCCTGGAAAAATTCACCCACACCGCCAAGCCCGCCACCTGCGGGCTGTGTACCAACCACTGCTCCCTGACGGTGAACTCCTTCGACGGCGGGCGGCGGTTCGTCTCGGGCAACCGGTGCTCCCGCCCCCTGGGGGAGGAGCCCAGCCATCTGCCCGACCTGATGCGGTACAAATATGCCAAGCTCCGGGCCCTCCACGGCAAGGGGAACGGGGACGGCTCCCGGGGCAAAATCGGCATCCCCTTCGGGCTGAATATGTATGAAAACCTCCCCTTCTGGTTCGAGCTGTTCACCCACCTGAATTTTGAGGTGGTCCTCTCCCCCGAGTCCTCCCGGAAGCTGTACCTCAAGGGCCAGCGCACCATCCCATCGGACACGGTGTGTTACCCCGCCAAGCTCCTCCACGGCCACGTGGAGACCCTGGTGGAGGCGGGGGTGGACGCCATCTTCTACCCGTGCATGCCCTATAACTTCGACGAGGGGGCGGGGGACAACAACTACAACTGCCCCGTGGTGGCCTACTACCCCGAGCTTCTGGCGGCCAACGTGCCCGATTTGAAACAGGTGCGCTACCTCTACCCCTACTTCGGGCTCCACCGCCCCAAGGATATGGAGCGCAAGGCCGGGGAGTGGTTCTTCAACGAGTTCCACATCCCAAAACGGGAGACGGCGGCGGCGGTAAAATCGGCCTACATCGCCTACAACGCCTATAAAAATGATCTGCGCAACACCGGCCGGACCTACATCGACAGCGCCCGGGCGGAGGGCCGGCCCATCCTGGTGGTGGCCGGACGGCCCTACCACATGGACCCGGAGATCAACCACGGGATTAACGACCTGATTACCTCCTACGGCTTCGTATTGGTCACCGAGGACGCGGTGGCCTGGCTGGAGGACAAGGCTCCCCGGCACGTCCTCAACCAGTGGACCTACCACGCCCGGATGTACAACGCCGCCCGGTATGTGTGTACCCAGCCGGATATGGAGGTCATTCAGCTGGTCTCCTTCGGCTGCGGCATCGACGCCATCACCGGCGACGAGATGCGTTCCATCCTGGAGGAGGGCGGCAAGCTGTATACCCAGCTGAAAATCGACGATATCAGCAATTTAGGAGCTGTAAAAATTCGGATTCGTTCTCTGATGGCTGCCATTGAGGCGCGGAAGAAATGACGGAATCCCCCCGCCATGCTTCACATGGCCCTCCCCCCTTTAACAAGGGGGGCTTATAGGGGGAGCAAAAAAGGCCCCCTTGTTAAAGGGGGCTGGCAGCGGCGAAGCCGCTGACTGGGGGATTCTTTCCACGGAATACTCCCCTTAAACACGAAAGGAGTTCCCACCATGGCAAAACTGGTCTATGACAATACCGGACGCCTGCTGTTCACCAAGGAGATGAAGGAGGAGTACACCCTCCTCATGCCCCAGATGCTGCCCGTCCACTTCGGCATGATGAAGAAGCTGCTGGAGTGCGAGGGCTACAAGGTGGATATGCTCACCACCAACCACCGAGGGATTGTGGACGAGGGTCTCAAATACGTCCACAACGACACCTGCTACCCCGCCCTGCTGGTGATTGGCCAGCTCATCGACGCGGTGAAGCACGGGGGTTATGACCCACACAAGGTGGGCCTGCTCATCACCCAGACCGGGGGCGGCTGCCGGGCCTCCAACTACATCCACCTGCTGCGCAAGGCCCTGGAGAAGGCGGACATGGCCTACATCCCCGTGGTGTCGGTGAACCTGTCCGGGCTGGAGAAAAACCCCGGCTTCTCCCTGACCCTCCCCTTCGTCCGCAAGGCGGTGTACGCCATGATGTACGGCGACATCATCGTCAACGTGGCCAACCAGGTGCGGCCCTACGAGGTGGAGCCCGGCTCCGCCGACGCCATGATCGACCGGTGGTGCCAAAAACTGGTGGACGGCTTTCAGGCTGGGAAGGGCATGAGCCGCAGGCAGATGCGCTCCAACTTTGACGCCATCTGCGCCGACTTTGCCGCTATCCCCGTGGCAGGGGACCCCAAGATCCGGGTGGGCGTTGTGGGGGAAATTTATGTGAAGTTCGCCCCCCTGGGCAACAACAACCTGGAAAAATTTCTTCTCTCCGAGGGGGTGGAGCCGGTGGTCCCCGGGCTCACCGATTTTATCATCTTCAAGATCTACAACCGGGTGGCCGATGTGGAGCTCTACGGCGGCAAGTGGATCAAGAAGGCGGGCTGCACCCTCTTTATGCGGTATATCGAGGCCTGCCAGCGGGACATGATCGCCGCCCTGGAGCAGTCGGGCCGCTTCCGGGCCCCGGGTACCTTCCAGGACCTGCACAGGCTGGTCCAGGGCTACCTGGGGGACGGCAACAAGATGGGGGAGGGCTGGCTGCTCACCGCCGAGATGCTGGAGCTCATCCACTCGGGCACCAACAACATCGTCTGCACCCAGCCCTTCGGCTGCCTGCCCAACCACATCGTGGGCAAGGGGATGATCCGCAAGCTGAAGGACGAGTACCCCTACAGCAACATTGTGGCCATCGACTACGACCCCGGCGCCACCCGCATCAACCAGGAGAACCGCATCAAGCTGATGCTGGCCAACGCCAGGGGGCTCACCCAGCAGGAGCCCGCCCGGCACCGGGAGACGCCCCAGTCGGAACGGGAGCCCCAGCTGGCCCACGCCAATATTTAAGGAGGTAATCTATGGAATCCATGCACACGTCAAATCCAGACAACGCCCCCGCCGGAACCTATCTGATTTTTGACAATTACCCCTTTAAGCTGGCTGTCATCCAGCAACTGATGTATGAAGCCGACCTGTTGGGCAGTAAATACTACGGCGGCGACCAGTATTTCGAGACCTACGGCGACGTCTCCGACGTCTCGGAACGGGTATCCATCGACCGGCTGCTGCCCTATATCGAACAGGGAAACCACTTTTTTGAGTCGCTGAACATCCCCTGCTCTCTGGCAGATAAGGTGACGGAGCTCTATGTGGGGGAGGAGCTGGATGTGTATTACCACATTAACCCCCAGTGGCTGGACTTTGAGGATTACTTTGACAACGGCGCGGACTTTGATATCACCGCCATCAGCGAGCGGGAGCTGAAGCAGTTCCCCAACCTGAAGTCCATCGTGTTCAATATGTATCACCTGCCCCCCGACGCGCTGATCAGCCAGCTGGAGGAGTCGGGCATTGAGGTGGGGCTCTTTGCGTGACCCCCTTAGCTTGGGAGTTGACAAAGGGGCCGTTTTGTGCTAATATTCGTCCTCAGCTGGAATTTGTGCTGCAAATCTGGTTGAGGAGGATATTATGAACATCGAATACATCAAAGACAACGGAATGGATATTGCGGTCGTTTCCAGCGACGGGAAGGTAATTGTTGACACACAGTCCGCCCTGGACCTGGCCATGACGGTAAAATATGAAGCCGGCACGGCCAATCTCGTGCTGGACAAGCGTTTGATCTGCGAGGACTTTTTCGTCCTCAGCACCGGCGTGGCGGGGGAAATTCTGCAAAAGTTTGTCAACTACCACGTGCGGGCCGCTATCTACGGCGACTATTCCCATTACACCAGCAAGCCCTTAAAGGACTTTATCTACGAGTCCAATCAGGGGAAAAATTTCTTTTTCGTGGCCACCAAAGAGGAGGCCATCCAAAAGCTGACGCAGACACAGTGAACTGACGAGGTACAGATTCCAGTAAAATCAGGAGCCGTCCACAATGGACGGCTCCTGTTTCATTTTACACCAGTCTCACGGTTACCTCGTCCCCCTGGGCGGAAACCTGGAGGGTGTCCCCCTTTTTCAGGCGGCCAGACAGCATCAGGTCGGCGGCGGGGTCCTCCACCAGGTTGGCAATGGCCCGGCGGAGGGGACGGGCGCCGTACTCCCGGCTGCTGCCCTTGCCGGCCAGGAGGGACACCGCCTCCTCCTCCACCGCCATATTGATGCCCAGCTTGTCCAGCCGCTTCCGGGTCTCGGAGAGGAGCTGGCGGGTGATGGCGTTGAGGGTCTCGCCGCTGAGGGGGTGGAAGACCAGGGTGGCGTCCAGGCGGTTGAGGAACTCGGGGGCGAAGGTGTGTCCCGCGTCGGACAGCACCGCCCGCTCCAGCTCCTCCCGCTCCGCCTCCCCCCCGGCGGCAAAGCCCAGCCGCTTCCCCTTGGCGAACCGCTGGGCCCCCAGGTTGGAGGTCATCACCAGCACCGTGTTGCGGAAGTCGGTCTTCCGGCCCTGGGCGTCGGTGAGCACCCCCTCCTCCATCACCTGGAGGAGGAGGGACCAGATGTCGTGGTGGGCCTTCTCCAGCTCGTCCAGCAGGACCACCGACCAGGGGTGCCGGCGCACCCGCTCGGTGAGCTGGCCCCCCTCCTCGTGGCCCACATAGCCCGGCGGGGAGCCGATGAGCCGGGAGACGGTGTGCCCCTCCATATACTCCGACATGTCGAAGCGCAGCAGGGCCTCCTCGCTGCCAAAGAGGGCCCGGGCCAGAGACCGGCACAGCTGGGTCTTGCCCACCCCGCTGGGGCCCAGCAGCAGGAAGCAGCCCACCGGGCGGCGGGGGTCCTTCAGCCCCAGCCGGCCCCGACGGATGGCCTTCACAACCGTCTCCACCGCCCTGTCCTGGCCCAGGATGTGGCGGCGGAGGGCCTGGTCCAGGCCGGCCAGGGCTTTTTTGTCCGCCTCGTCCGGGTCTGTGACGGGCACCCCCGTCCACTGGGAGAGCACCGCCTGGATGTGGTGGGACTCCACGGCAAACTGCCCCTGGCCCGACTGCCACCGCTGCCGCTCCCCCTCCAGCTCCCGGCGGAAGTCCCGCTCCACGTTGCGCAGGATGGCCGCCTGCTCAAAGTCCTG
Source organism: uncultured Bacillota bacterium (assembly GCA_947650875.1). Lineage (GTDB taxonomy): Bacteria > Bacillota > Clostridia > Oscillospirales > Oscillospiraceae > Lawsonibacter. The sequence continues at coordinate 13,019 of CANSXE010000026.1, forward strand.
GCGGCGCACCGCGTCGGCCAGCTGGCGGCCGGCCTGGGACACCCGGCCCTCCAGCCGCTGGAGCTCCGGGGGCAGGGCTTTGCCCGACAGCCGGGCCTGGGCGGCCGCCTCGTCCACCAGGTCGATGGCCTTGTCGGGCAGGAACCGCTGGGGCAGATAGCGGCAGGACAGGTCCACCGCCGCTTCCAGGGCGCCGTCGGAGATAATGAGGTGGTGGTGGGCTTCATACCGGCCCCTGAGACCCTGCAAAATCTCCAGCGTCTCCGCCCGGGTGGGCTCCTTCACGGTGATGGGCTGGAACCGGCGCTCCAGGGCGGCGTCCTTTTCGATATACTTGCGGTACTCGTCGATGGTGGTGGCCCCGATCACTTGCAGCTCCCCCCGGGAGAGGGCGGGCTTGAGGATGTTGGCGGCGTCGATGGCCCCCTCGGCGCTGCCCGCCCCCACGATGGTGTGGAGCTCGTCGATGAAGAGGATGATGTTCCCCGCCCGGCGGACCTCCTGGAGGACGTGCTTCAGCTTCTCCTCAAACTCCCCCCGGTACTTGGTGCCCGCCACCATGGCGGACAGGTCCAGGGAGTACACCCGCTTGCCCGTCAGGTGCTGGGGGGCGGTGCCGTCGGCAATGGCGGCGGCCAGACCCTCCACCACGGCGGTCTTGCCCACACCGGGCTCACCGATGAGGGCGGGGTTGTTCTTGGTGCGGCGGGAGAGGATCTGAATCACCCGCCCCAACTCCTCCTTCCGGCCGATCACCGGGTCCAGCCGGCCCTCGGCGGCCATGCGGGTCAGGTCCCGGGCGCACTGGTCCAGCTGGCGGGTGTCGCCGCTGGGCCGGGGCTCGGGCTCCCGGGGCCGGGGCTTGGGGGCAGGGACCTCCTCCCCGCCCAGGGAGGCGGACACCGAGCGGTACAGCCCCTCCCCGTCCACCCCGCAGTGGGCCAGCAGCCGGGAAGCCCCGTTGCCCTTGGCCCGCAGCAGGCCCAGCAGCAGGTGCTCGGAGTTCACCGCGTGCTGGCCCAGGCGGCGGCTCTCCTCCACCGCACCCTGGATGGCCATGCAGCAGTTGGGCGTCAGCCCCTGAAAGCTGGACTGGGCGGGCACCCCTGTGCCCACCCGCTGGGCGATGGCGGAGCGCAGAGCCTGGCTGTCCGCCCCCGCCCGGCGCAGGGCCATAGCGGCGGGGCTGAACTCCTGACCGGCCAGCCCCAGGAGCAGGTGCTCGCTGCCCACATAGCTGTGGCCCAGCCGGGCGGCGTTCTGCTGGGCGAGCCGGATGGCCCCCAGGGCGGTGGATGTGAATTGGCTGTCTGCCATGGTAGCATCACCTCAGAATCAAATCTGCTACCATCATGCCCGGTTTTTTGTCGGTTTAGACACAGCCGCCCGCCGGGCCGGGGAACGTCCGCCGGACAGGTACAGGTATCCCCGGCGGACACATCGGGATACGTCTCTGCAAAAAATTTGAAGCTCCAAAAATTAAGCATTGCTTTTTTGAAAAAATGTGCTAGAATAGAGAGTACCATTTTAATGGAGGTGTACATATCATGGCCTATGTTATTAGTGACGCTTGCATCAGCTGCGGTTCCTGCACTGAGGGCTGCCCCGTGGGCGCTATCGCTCAGGGCGACGACCACTACGTCATCGACGCCGGCGCCTGCATTGATTGCGGCTCCTGCGCTGGTACCTGCCCCATGGGCGCTATCTCCCAGGGCTAATGACCAAAAAAACAGCGCCGGGATTACCGGCGCTGTTTTTTATATCATTGTATCCGATTTTTAATATTATATTTGGTCATATTTTATATTGATTATTTGGCCGTTTTCGTATATACTGTATTCAGAAGAAAAATGAAAGCCCGACCTGTTATGGAAAGGAGTGTGTTCTATGCGCACCCACGCTGCTGCCCCCATCCTCCCCGCTGCCCCCGCTATCAAGATACGGCCCCGCCGCCGGGCGGAGGTCCGGGACCCCTACGACGGCCTGCGCCCCTGGTCGGCCATCACCCACGGAGCGGGCGCGGTACTGGCCGCGCTGGGCACCGCCGTCCTGCTGGTCCGGTCCGCCCTGCTGGGCAAGTGGCTGCTGTTTGGCCTGTTTGCCGTCTACGGCCTGTCCATGATCTGCCTGTACACCGCCAGCACCCTGTACCACTGCCTGAACGTCTCCGTCCCCGGGCGGCTGGCTCTGCGGAAATACGACCACTGCTCCATCTATCTGCTCATCGCCGGCAGCTATACCCCCCTGTGTCTCACCGTCCTGCGGGAAGCCGGCGGCATCCCGCTGGTGATTGCCGTTTGGACTCTGGCCGCGGCCGGGACGGTGCTCACCATCGCCAGGCTGGCCATCCCCCGGTGGCTCACCAGCGCCATCTATCTGTTTATGGGCTGGCTGGCCATCTTCGCCATCGTGCCCATCTACCATGCCCTGCCCCCGACAGGCTTCTTCTGGCTGCTGACAGGCGGACTGCTGTACACTGTGGGCGGCGTGCTCTACGCCGTGAAATGGCCGGGCCGGGACAATCCCCGCTTCGGCTGCCACGAGATTTTTCACCTGTTCATCCTGCTGGGCAGCATCGCCCACTTCGTCATGATGGACCGGGTGGTGCTGTGGCTGTAAAAAACCGCTCTGTCTCCCTTGACAAAGCGGCTGGAATCGGTATAATTAAAAACAGAAGGGCGCTGCTGCATGGCAGTTAGCCCGGAGTTATAGCTAACAATCAGTTAGCCGCTCGGGTTGCAGCCGGGCGGCTAACACGCGTCTATGGTCATGACGTACAGAATGACCGCTAAGTACACCAAAATCTGGAGTATAGCAACTATACGCTTTTTCCACATCCGCACCACCTCCCCATGTGAAAATTTGCTGTGGGGAAAATGGGCCAACCACCTTTTATACAACAGCGCGCCTTCGGTCTCTCCATCTGAGAGACGAAATAATTATAACATGGTAGGGCTTTTTCTGTCAAACCTCTTGCCAAGCGCGAAAAAATAGGGTAAAATAAGTCAGCTAAGCATATCTTATAGTTTATGTAATGGAGGATGATTCCTATGCCTATGATTTCTGCCAGCGATTTCCGCAACGGCGTGACCTTCGAGATGGACGGCAAGGTTATGCAGGTGGTGGAGTTCCAGCACGTCAAGCCCGGTAAAGGCGCGGCCTTTGTCCGCACCAAGATGAAGAACGTCATCACCGGCGGCGTGACCGAGACCTCCTTCAACCCCACCGCCAAGTTCGAGCAGGCCTTCGTGGAGCGCAAGGACATGGACTACAGCTACAGCGACGGCGACCTGTACTACTTCATGGACCCCGAGACCTTCGACATGATCCCCATCGGCAAGGACCTGCTGGGCGACAGCTTCAAGTTCGTCAAGGAGAACATGACCTGCAAGGTGATGTCCTACAAGGGCAGCGTGTTCGGCGTGGAGCCCCCCAACTTTGTGGAGCTGGAGGTCACCGAGACCGACCCCGGCTTTGCCGGCAACACCGCCACCAACAACGTGCTCAAGCCCGCCACCCTGGAGACCGGCGCCGAGATCAAGGTGCCCCTGTTCGTCAACCCCGGCGACAAGATCAAGATCGACACCCGCACCGGCGAGTATCTGGAGCGCTGCAAGGGGTAATATCCCGCAGAGGCGGCCTTTGGCCGCCCGCCATATTTCGGAATCGTATCCGGGCGGCCGCAGGCCGCCCCTACATTCCACCGCCTGAAAAGGAGTAACATTATGACTATTTCCGAAAAAGTCGCCTATCTGAAGGGCCTGGCCGAGGGGCTGGATCTGGACACCACCAAGTCCAAGGAGGGCAAGCTCATCTCCGTGATGATCGGCATTATGGAGGAGCTGGCCATGTCCGTGGAGGACCTGGAGGAGAACGCCCTCAACCTGGGTGAGGAGATCGACGTGCTGTCCGACGACCTGGCCGACGTGGAGGAGGTCGTCTTCGACGAGGACGAGGACGCTGAAGATTACGACGACGACTGGTTTGAGGTGGAGTGCCCCACCTGCGGAGCCGACATCCTGGTGGATGACGACGCCTTGGTGGACGGCGAGGTGGAGTGCCCCTCCTGCGGCACCCGCTACGCCATGGAGCTCACCGACGACGAGGAGGAGGACGAGGACGGCGACAGTGAGGAGCCGGAGGCGTAAATCCTGTTATATTCCGGGCGGCCGTTTGGCCGCCCTTTTTTAAATTTTTTTCCGCTCCCGGAAACTTTTTCCCAAGAGATTCGTCTATAGAAATAGAAGCTTGAATGGGAATAGAAATAGAAGCTTGAATGGGAAAGGAGAATCATTATGAAGCGAATCCTCTCGCTCGCCCTGGCCTGTGTGCTGCTGGCCGGCTGTGCCGGCCCGGGCGTGACGTCTCAAAGCGGAGAAGGTACCAATACCAGTGGAGGGAAGGAGGCTGCTCCTATGAGCTACACCCTGTCTGAGCCCGTCTACCCGGAATTTCCCCGGCAGCCCCAGATGCCGGACGGGGGCGATCAGGAGGCGCTGCAAGCCTATCTGGACGCACTTGGCCAGTATCACGACGCCCTGGCCGCCCTCCGGGGGGACAACCCCGGTCTCACCGAGGAGCACTGGAAGGTGCTGAACGGCTTCGCCGCCAAAAGCGTCCCCCTGGTCCTGACGGAGCACACGGAGGAAAACGCCGTTTATTCCCCCCTGTCCCTGTGGTCCGCCCTGGCCATGCTGGCCCAGTGCGCCGGCGGAGACAGCCGCCGGCAGGTGCTGGATGCCATCGGCGCGGAGGACGCGGCCGCCCTCCAGAACCAGGTGGAGCACATCTGGCGGGCGCTGTACACCGACGACGGGGTAAGCTCCCTGATTCTGGCTAACTCCGTCTGGCTCAACAGCAACATGCAGGGGACCTACATCCAGGACACCCTGGACACTCTGGCCCAAAAATACTATGCCGGGGCCTACTCCGTCCCCATGGGGACAGGTGAAGCCGACACCGCCGTCACCCAGTGGGTGAATGAGCAGACCAAGGGCCTGATCGGCTCCGACGCCCCGGTGGTCCAGACCGACACGCTGACCCTGGCCCTGCTGGTGTCCTCCCTGTACTATAAAGCCGCCTGGCAGAACGAGTTTATGCCTGACCGGACGGAGATAGACACCTTCACCGATGCCGCCGGGCAGGAGAGCAAGGTGGACTTTATGCACCGGACGGAGGACGCCAGCTTTATCCGGCGGGAGGGCTATCAGGCCGCCAAGCTGTCCACCCGTCTGGGGGAGATGGTCTTTGTGCTGCCCGACGAGGGGGTGTCCCCCGCGTCCCTGCTGAAGGAACCGGACTTCCTCTCCCGGCTGGAGTTCTACGGGGACGCTTGCACCTGGGGCGAGGTCCAGTGGTCAGTGCCCAAGTTTGATGTGAACTCCGACCTGAACCTGCTGGAGACCCTGGCCGCCCTGGGCATCACTGACCTGACCGACCCGGACAGGGCAGACCTGTCCGCCCTCACCGACCTGGACGCTTTTCTGTCCGACGCCAAGCAGCTGGCCCGGGTGAAGGTGGACGAGGAGGGGGTGGAGGCCGCCGCCGTCACCATTCTTTCTGTCAAGAACCTCAACCTCCCGCCCCAGTCCACCGAGGTGTGCGTTATGGACCTGGACCGGCCCTTCCTGTTCGTCATTCGGACTGAGGATGTGCCCCTGTTCGTGGGGATTGTGAATCAGGTGTAGGCATAAAAAGGCCCGGTTGGTAATGTCACCGGGGCCGCCCACATCATCGGCTTCCAAGGGGCGCTTGCCCTCCGTTTTCCGGGGGTGGGCTACCAAGTGGACGTGTCCCTAGACGCTTGCAGAAGTCCGCCAGACGGCCCGCGCCTATGACGCCCCGGCTGAGACTCTGCCGGTAATGTTTGGTCGTAGACAGGCGTAAAATGTTGTCATGATTTGGTCATTATTGGGATGAACGCAGGTGTCAGACTGTGTTCTGCTATGTAACGTTGAGATGCTAAAAATGCAGCAATTTCAACGGTTACAAGGTTAGACGAAACATAGCGAAAGATTAAAAGTCTTTTTCAAGTCTTGTTCCCGAAACCCAAAAAACCGCTGATTTTGAATAAAATCAGCGGTTTTTATTTATTGGTGAAACAGACCGGTCCAGAAATAATATTTTGCAAATCTCCGGTTTAAATTGGTGGTATTAGATAAAAGTATTGGTTGATAATCTATAAAAATAGTGATAGACGAACATTTTTTGAAAAATATCTCTTGAAATACGGAAATAATTGCAGTTTAAACGGATTGTTATTGCAAATCAGAAGTCCGGTTGATATATTGATTTCAGATACGATGATCACCCAATATTTATTGAACCACTGTTCTGTACTTGTATCGTAATTGCAGAGCAAACTATGGGAGGCTGATAGGGAACACGATAACGAATCACTATTCCTTGCTATTGATACTTGAAACTATTTGACTGTTAGGAGGAAAATTATGAAAAAGATTTTTGCGTCGATCCTGATATTGGCCATGGTCCTGTCCATAACTGCCTGCAACAGTACCACAACGCCCCCTGCTAATTCAAACGCGACTTCTACTGATCAGTCGCAGGGAACTGTCGGTTCTGTATACCCCAAAATGACAATCGAAATGGCCGTTAACAATTCTGGCTCTCCTGATGAAGCTTGTCTGAATAAATTTGCCGAATTGATCAAGGAACGCAGCGGTGGCAGCATTACTTGCGTTATGTATGCTGGTACTCTTGGGTCTGAAACAGAGATTATGGAGCAGATCCGTGCCAATACCATTCATATGGTATAGGACAGCTTATCAATCACGCTGTGGAAAACGGATGCACGGATCTTTTGCTGGGCTTGGGAGGAAGCTGCACAAATGATGGCGGCTGCGGCTGTGCAGCCGCATTAGGGGTCCGTTTTCAAAAGGAGGATGGGACGCTGTTTGTTCCCACTGGAAAAGATCTGGAGCAGATCTGGAACATTGATCCTTCACAGGCTCGTAGGCAGCTGAAGGGCGTTCACATTACTGTAATGTGCGATGTGGACAATCCTCTGCACGGCCCTGATGGTGCAGCTTTCATTTTCGGTCCGCAAAAGGGCGCGGATATAGATATGGTCCGCCGTCTGGACAGCCAGCTGAGCAAGCTGGACAAAATCATAGCAAAGGAGTTGGGGCGCTCTGTCGCAAATATTCCCGGAGCAGGTGCGGCAGGCGGTATGGGCGCGGGCTGTATCGCCTTTTTAGACGCAAGGCTGAAGCCGGGAATCGAGGCGGTTCTGGACATGGTGGGCTTCGACGGCCTTTTGCCAGGTACAGACTTGGTCATCACAGGTGAGGGATGTATTAACGTCCAGAGCATCCATGGAAAGGTGATTTCTGGCCTTGCCCGGCGCACCAAGCTGAAACATATACCACTGATCGCGATCGTAGGCGGGATCGCTTCAGGCTCCGAAGCCGCCTACGATTTAGGGGTAACTGCAATGTTCGGGATCAACCGGGAGGCAAAGGCTTTTGAAACATGTATACTTGACACCCCCAAAAACTACCAGCGCACTTTAGAAGATATCCTTCGTCTCCTCCGTGCTGTTAAGCAGCGTTAGACTGTATTATTTATGTAATAGGAATGGTTCAAAAACACTTGACAAACGAAAAAGCACCTTTGTATATAACAAACACAGAGGAAAGCAGAAGCATGAGGGAAAGCGCTAACGGAGCTCCCAGAAGAACAGCGGTTTCAGATTCAGCAGGCAGAAAGAATGCATATAGTAAAAGCACTCCAAAAAGACTGACCAGTTTACTATATGCATTCCCAAGTTACGCAGTCTGTGCTGGCAAGGCTCGAAAGATGGCCCGGTTGTGGAGGACCGCAGGGGAATCGGGTTTATAGAGGGCGGCCAGCTCGTTGAAGGTCTCTGCTCTTTTGGCGTCGCCCAGGCGGCTGTAGCAGACGCACAGCTGGATGCAGGGCAGGTAGCCATAGCAGTCGGGGGAGACGAAGCTGCCCCGGCGGTCATCCCGGGTGCAGGTCAGGGCCAGGGTGTACCAGTAGGCGGCCTGCCGGTGCTGCTCCTTTTGGAAAAACCAGCGGCCGATTTCACAGCAGACCTCCGCCCGGGGCCAGTCGTAGGTGAAGGTGCGCAGCAGCGCTGCCAGCGCCGCCTGTTCGTCGCCCAGCTCCCTGTGACAGTAGGCGCAGTGACAGCAGGCGTCGATGTTGTTCTCCATCCAGCCCCGGCCCTCCTCTAAAAACGTCTCAAAGACGGCCAGCGCCTCCTCCCAGCGTTTGTGGTAGTAGAGCTCCCGACCGTAGTAGAATTGCTGACGGGGCTCCAGCTCCTGCCCCGCGGCCAGCTGGCCCTCATAGATTCGCAGGTTCCGGTCCGGGTCGGAGGGGCGGGTCTTTTTATGAGTGACGGCAAAATCCCCGTACAGAACAGTCCCCACCGAGGGAACCACCTCGTGGACGGCCCCGATCCAGCGCATACCTGCCCGGTTTTTGATGAGCCGCTCCCGGTAGTAGGAGAAGGTCACTCGGCCGCTCTCGTCGAAGCCGGTGTGATAGGGGGCCATGACCACCGAGACGCCGGGGTCCAGCTCCTCCTTCAGGGCCCGGAATTTCTCCTGGTCCTCCTCCAAAAGTACGTCGTCGGCGTCCAGCCACAGGCAGTAATCCATGGTTGCGTGGGAAAAGGACTCGTTTCGGGCGGCGGCGAAGTCGTCTTGCCAGGGGAAATCGAAGATTTTGTCCGTGTAGCGGGCGGCGATCTCCCTGGTGCGGTCGGTGGAACCGGTGTCCACAATGACGATCTCGTCCACCAGCTCCGCTGCGCTGTCCAGACAGCGCGCCAGCACATCCTCCTCGTTTTTTACAATCATGCACAGGCTGATGCTCACCATATAGCAGTCTCCTTTGCTCGGATATTAGGGGGGACCCCCACCGGTTAAACCGATGGGAGTCCCTTTTTGCTGGAAAAACGGCCGCGCCGTCCTTAATCACTCAGTCGAACGAGGGACAGGGACGCGCCCACTCCGTCGCCCATCAGAGTGGCACCGCCGATTGTATCGGTGTACATCTGAAGGGAAAGGGGGATGCCCGCATGCAGTGTACGCAGGATCCGGCATTCAAAGCTGGAGAGGGAAGCCAACGGCGCGATGACGGAGTCCTCCATGCGCACGTTGTTGTACATCAGCCGGGTTCCCATTTTCAGGGCCGCGGTGATATTCACATGGTAGGTGATCAGATAGATACCGCTTTTGCTCACCGTAAACACCGTGTTGTCCGGGCTGACGGTGATCTCCGGGGAGAGGAGCTGGGCGTCGGGCAGGGGGATGGGGGTGCCGCCTGTAGACACCTGGAGCGTGGGACCTCTGGTATTGGCGGCATAGGCGGAAATCAGGCTGGGACCGGTGGCACCGGCGGGGCCGGCAGGACCTTCGGGGCCCGTCGCGCCCGTCGCACCGGCGGCGCCTGTTGCACCCGCCGCGCCCGGCTTGCCCTGGGGGCCGGTGGGACCGATGGCGCCGACCGCGCCGGCGGGGCCCTCCGCGCCCACGGGGCCGGCGGGACCGGTGGGACCCTCGGCAGGACCCTCTGGGCCGACGGGACCGGTGGGGCCGGTGGGGCCGGGATACACCGGGGCCTTCATGGCCGCGCTCAGCTTGGCGGTGAGCAGCATCTGCTGCTCCATCACGTCCGACATGGTGTCCTGCACGCTCTTGTTGACCTTCATGACCTCTTTTAGGTCCGCCGCCTTCTCCAGGCCGGGCAGGGTACCAAGAACGTATTGCAGCTTTTCCCCCTGGGTGTTGAGGATATGGCTCAGGCTGAGCTCCTCAGCGGCGATGGAGGAGATGATCCCGTTGATGCTGCCCTCTCGGGTCAGCGGGGGGTCAATCTGAGGGAATGTTGGCATCGGCATAATATCCCTCCTCTCAGCTCAGACGGATGACGGACAGGTTCGCGCCGCCGGAGCCGGGCAGCAGGGTGATATTGGCGAGAGGGCCAAACATCTGAAGGGATACGGTGGACCCGGCGGTCAGATCCACAATGATCTCCGCGGAAAAATGACTCTTGAGCACCGTGGGTGGCACCGCGATGGATGGCGCTATGACGGAGGCCGGGTCGGCCTTGCCGTTGATCATCAGACGCGTGCCGGCATTGGAGGGCACGCTGGTGTTGACATTGTAGGAGATCAGGTAGCGTCCCGTGGTGTTCACCGTGAGCTGCGTGCCGGTCGGGGTACTCTTGATATCCGGGGACTTCCGCATGACCTCACTCATGGGGATGACAGCGCCATCTGCCAACACACTGATTGTCTGGCCGCTGATGCTTGCCAAATAGGCGGAGGTGGCAGTGACGGGGAGACCGGCGGGACCGGTAGCGCCGGTGGGGCCAGTGGCACCGGTAGCGCCGGTGGCACCCGTGGCGCCGGTAGCGCCGTCATCCCCCCAGGGTCCCTCCGGACCGGTGGCGCCGGTGGCGCCCGTAGCGCCGGTGGGGCCGGTGGGGCCGGCAGGGCCGGTGGCGCCCATGGGACCGCCGGCGGGGCCGGTGGCACCGGTGGGACCGGTGGCGCCGGTGGGGCCCTGCATGGGGGAGGCAGCCAGAGCTCCCTGCATCTTCGCCTTCAGGAAGAGCTGGTTCTGCACGGCGGTCTCCAGCATGCTGCGGACGCTCTCGGTGGCGGTCAGCACGTCGCCCACCGTGGCGGAGGGACCGCTGAGACCGGGCAGGGTGCCCAGGATATATTGCAGCTTCTCGCCCTCAGCGTTGAGGATATGGCTCAGTCCGAGCTCCTCCATGGCGATGGAGGAGAGAATTTGATTGACCGCGTTTTCACGCTCAATAGGCGGATCAACCTTGGGAAAACTGGGCAGAGACATAATTGAGAATCTCCTTTCATTTTTAAGAAGCGCGTTGTGAAGCACACAGGTGCGGCGGTGGGAGAGAGGTGCTCTGCCGCACTGCACCCGAGATACTATATGTGCCGGCCCGTCGGTGTGTTCCAGCTGGAACCAAACGGTCTCCGCTGTCATAGGGTAGGACGGCGGCACAGAATTCTTGCCGCACATTTTCGTCCCGGTTCCACCGGGATGCACTATGGAGTTTTTGAATATGTCTATGCCTTCTTTTCCCAAAAACGGGGCAGATATGACACGGGAAGAAGCTCTGACTATGATAATCGCGTGTATTGCTATGGAAGAGCTTGCCCTGAGCCACATTCTCAACGCCGGGGGTGAACATCTGCAATTCATCCTGGGAACGCTGCCTGGAGTAAGTTCCAAGGATGTGCTGGCCGCCCACAAAAGCATCACTGCCCTGATAGAGGCCGTGACACACAACCAGATGCTGTTGAAGAACAAGCTGGACCATGTGCTGGAGTTCGTCCCGCGTCCCCCTGAGCCATCCCAGCCGGCGTTCCCGGTTCAGCCCCCGTCCCCATCGCAGCCCACGCCCCCGACTCCGCCGGCCCCGCCGCCGCCCTATGTCCCTGTCTGCCCGATGCCCTCCCCGCCGCAATACGCAGTCCCCTGGTCTCCGGTCCGTCCGGCTCCATACCGGGTGCTGCCCTGCGCAAAGAGCGCCCTTCAGCTGGTTGGCCAGCGGGAGAGAATGCTGTGGGAGCCGGACAGCCGCCTGTTCTGGCGGCAGCGGAGCCGCTCGGGACAAAACATCTGCTGGGACGGGTGCGCTCCCGGGCAGATCCATCTGAATCCGGGAAAAAGCTATGTGGTCCAGTACACATTGAATGTCTGTGCAATTTCCCCGGCAGAGGGAACGGGTTCCATTTTCCTCAGGCAGTCGCCCTGCGGCGCATTCGCGGATACACCGCCCCTGTGTCTCACTTTGGGACGTCTGGCACATGGTCCCCAGACCCTGCACCACGTCTCTGTGCTGCATCCCCGTACAAACAGTGGGGTGGATCTGTCCCTTGTGCTGAACGCCAAAACACCTCTGTGTGTAGAGCGGGCAGAGATGGATATTGTAGAGCTCTAGCCAAAAACCCGAAAGCCTTGATATGTCAAGGCTTTCGGGCAAAAAATGACCCTGGCCGTCTGAACAGCCAGCCTGTACAGACAGTCTTATATTCAGTTTGGGCGCCGGAGAGGAGGGCTGAACATGGAAGTAACCATTAATGCAAATACATTGATTAAGTTAGCGGAGCTCCTGACCGCACTGGGTGTGATCGGCGGTGTGATCCTCTGGTGCGTCAAGTTTGTTCAGCGGAGCAAGAGACAGCATGAGGAGCTGAAAGCAATCCGCAGGGAGCAGACCCTGATCTGCTATGGGCTGCTGGCCTGTTTGCAGGGGTTAAAGGACCAGGGCTGCAACGGCCCGGTTACCGAAGCCATGAACCGGATTGAGGAGCACCTCAACCAGGCCGCACACGATGAGGAGAAATGATTCAAGGAAAGGAACGGTAACAGAATGAATAAGATTGACTGGAAACGCAAGCTGAGTTCCCGTAAGCTGTGGGCGGCGATAGCAGGTGTCGTCACCGGACTTGCCATGGTGTTCAAGTTAGATGAGAGCACCATCAGTTCCGTAGCAGGCGCTGTGGTATCGATGGCCTCTGTGGTATCCTACATCATCACTGAGGGTAAAGTGGATGCGGAGAGCGTCAAAAAGGCCATGGGCGATCAGACGAATTGACTCGGAGAGCCCAAAAAGCTTGTTTGGATTCTATTTTACACGTTTCACTAAAGTCCTGTATCTATTGCGCACAATAGATACGGGTATGTTTGTAAAAGAAAAGTTAAGCACCGTCAGCATCTACAAATTACAAACGGTAAGGATTCCTATTTGGATCATGAGCCCCGATATACAACATTTGGGGCTCTTTCTTTGCGCCAATCGAGCAGAAGAAAAATTGGACTATCCTGCTTTGTGAGCGCAAATAAAGTAGACTTACATCACTCTGCCGGGCTCAGAGCGTCTCCTCTACCATGGCCCACACCTGTGCCGCCGTCAGGCCGTCGCAGCGGTAGGACACCACCGTCCCGTCGGGGTGGAGCAC
>CANSXE010000027.1 GCA_947650875.1 uncultured Bacillota bacterium
TTCAACGGGGTATCGAATACGCCATCCTGACCGATGAGATCTCCCGCGCATGGTCCGGCATGACAACCAAGCAGTATAAACGTCTCAAAGGCTTGAAAAAAGAGAATCTCCGTGATAATATGTCTACGCTGGAGCTGGTTTTGAATATGCTGGCGGAAGCTACGACAACGCAGCTTTCAAAGCAACGGCAGCCGTCTACTCTCCAGGAAAATCTGCAAACGGCTCGAGAGGGCGGGGAGGTTGCTGGCAGCGCAAGAAAAGATATCGAAGCACGCTCTGGTGGTGTTCCTGTCATTACATCCCAGAATGCAGCCCAACTCAATCAGGTGGTAACCGATATGATCGAGGGAGTAGTTTCCGAGGGAATTGATAAACCTGATGCAGATAAATAGCATTTGTATAAAACTTGAAATCTGCAAAAACGCAAAAAATAGTGCCTCCAGCGGCGAGGTAGCGTTGAAGTGTGCTAAGAGCGAATGTTGAAAAAGCCTGTCATATCAACACTTGGGAGATACACGGTTCTCCCACTTATCGAGCCATGGGTTCGAAAGTGGGCACCCGCTCCAGCTTGCATTGACAAAAAAGATGCAGTCAAGAATCCCGCACTTCGGTGCGGGATTTTTGTACATAAATTTAGGCAAGCAAAAACAATTATTTTATATCAGAAGATAACTTCCGTCTCCGTGCCACTGTCTCTCTCCTTCTGCTTCATCCCTTCTTAAACAGAGAAAGCAAAAGGACAATTAAAATGCCGGTCACTTCAAGTTTGACCGGCATTTTATAAATTGAGGTGCGAATGCCCAAATGCGCACGGCCGGAATTGACCGGTGCGCTCCAGCTTTCAAGCCTTGTCTTTTCCAGCGCGGATCACCTGATCCAATGTCTCATAAAGCTTATCCACATCCACGGGCTTGGACAGATGTCCGTTCATGCCGCACTCCACAGATTTTTTCAAATCATCGTCAAACGCGTTGGCCGACATGGCAATAATAGGAATGGTCCGGCAGTCCATTCGATCCATAGCCCGGATGGCCCGGGCAGCATCCAGGCCGTCCATCACCGGCATCATAATATCCATCAGAATCACATCATAGGAATCAGGCTGGGTAGTTCTGATTCGCTCCACCGCCTGAGCTCCGTCATAGACGCAGTCCACCTGAAAGCCCCGCTCCTCCAACAGACACTGGGCAATCTCGGCATTGAGCTCGTTGTCCTCCACTACCAGCACACGGAATCCCTCGAAGGATACCGTCCTCTTCTGCTCCTCCTGCTCCACGCCCTCTCCCAGGGCCAGGGGAATGGAGAAACTGAAGGTACTGCCCTTGCCCAGTTCGCTGTCCAGCTGGATACTGCTGCCCATCATATGCACCAGGCGGCTGCTGATAGACAGGCCAAGGCCGGTACCCTGCTGTTTAGCGGGGTTGATACCGGAAGCCTGCTCAAAGGAGCGGAATACCCGGTCCCGATCCTCCTCGGCAATGCCGACTCCCGTATCCCGCACTGCAAAATAGACCAGGGCATTCTCTCCGCCGGCATCCACCTCGTGAACAATCAGCGTAATTGTTCCCCCCTCCGGGGTAAACTTTGCCGCGTTGCCCAGCAGGTTTATCAGCACTTGGCTGATCCTCATTCGGTCAGCCAGGAACCAGTTGTGCGTCAGACTGATATCGGTCTCCACCTGAATGCACTTATTAGCGGTCTGCGGGGTAATCAGCTCCAGAATGGTGTCCAGCATTTCGCCCATATGGAAGTTGACAGACTCCAGCTTCATCTTACCGCTTTCGATCTTGGACATATCCAAGATGTCGTTAATCAGCCCCAGCAGATAGCCCGATGAGGACTGTATCTTTTGCAGACAGTCGATGATACGCTCCTGCCCCTGTCCCTTTTGCAGGGCAATGGCAGTCATGCCGATAATGCCGTTCATCGGAGTGCGTATCTCATGGCTCATGCGGGAGAGGAACTCCGACTTGGCCCGGCTGGCAATATCGTGCTGCTGCTGGTTCACCTGTCCCTGAATCACACTGCCCAGCTCTGCCAGATTCTGATACTCCTCCGGATCGTTCAGCAGGTCGGGAGAAAGCCCCAGAATACAGACGCTGCCCATATAATTTCCGCTGTCATACATCGGCAGCACAACGCCCTGATCCTCCGGCTGGACGCACAGGAAGCACTGAATAATTCGCTGTCCGCTGTCCCCGGCAGAGAAGTACCGCACCTCCTCCTGGCCCAGCCATGCGTAAAAGTCGGACTTGTCCTCCTCCTCATATTTGCGTACACAGTCTGCGGTATCCTGACCGTCCCTGCGCCACTGGTAATTCAGGTAGCTGGAATTAAAATCGGCCTGCAACAGCGACACCAGCACGCCGTCGGCCTCGTAGAGCCGGCCGATCTTGCGAACCATCAGCTCCATTTGGGCCGGAAAGTCCGCGCCCTTTCCAAACAGGTTCAGCGCCACAGACACCAGCCCGATATCCCGGCCATAACCCAGGGAGTCGATCTCCTGGCCCTGCAGGGCCGGCAGAGTGGACGCTTCGACCTTCTCCCTGTAAAAACGGCAGCGCTGCGACTCCTCGCCGTCGGGGGTGCAGGCCAGCCTGGCCACGCGGATCAGCCCATCGGTACTCCGGGACTGGTCGCCCTGAGCCATCCCAATCCACAGCTCAACATGGAAGGTCTCCTCGGGAAATCGTTTTTCACAGTCGTTCAGCAGGCCTTGGGCGAATTCCTCCGCCTGCTGTTCACTTATCCCCTCCAGCCACAGGACAAACTGGTCCCGGTTTAACCGCAGGGCCGCCGTCTCTTCCGTCAGGGCCTGACACGCCCCCTGGAGCAAGCCGCCCAGCTCCTCCAGAATCATATCACCGAAAACAACGCCGTTTTTCTCGTTGACCTCCTTCAGCCGGCTTAGAAACAGGCAGAGCATTACGCCGTCTGGCCGGACGCCGCGCATCTCCTTAATCCGTTTAATCCCCGCGCGGAAGCCATACAGCCCGGTCACCCCGTCGGTGTTGTTTTTCCGCAGCTGCTCCGCCTCCCGCTCCTTCTGCTCCTGGATATTATGGATGCTGCCCACCAGCTTCCATCGCCTGCCGTCGGTATCATAGACCGCCTTGCCGGACAGCGCCACCCAGGTAAATTCCGTCTCCCCCGGCCAGCGCAGGCGAAACTCAGCGGACAGGTTGTCTGTCTTCTGCATCAGGGTTTCTATTGTCCTGGCCCGGTCCGCCTCATAGATGTACTCGGTATTGACAAAACCGCTCTCATTTTGCTTAAAGTGCCACTGTCCGCTCATAGCGGGGTGATTGACCATGTCCAGCGTCTTGGACAGAAGGTCATAGGAGAAGAACACATCCTCAGAGGATTCCAGCGCCATACGGTAGCGCTCCTTCTCCTCCAGCAGTATATTCTCCGCCGCCCTCTGCTGCTCGGTCAGCTCGGTCACCACATCATAGAGGGCGTCGATTTCTAAAATATTTGCGGGCTTAAACTGCCGCAGTCCCGCGCTTCCTTGACTGATGCACAGCATCAGCCGCTGAACCGGCTTGGTCAGGTGCCGCACCACCAAATAAATGCCAATCACACCAAAGCCCAGTCCGATCAAAACGGCAAAGAGCACCCACACATACAGCTGCCGGCTCATGCCGAACAGGTCCTCCTCGGTATTCAGGCCCAGCAGCACCCACTCGGTATCGTCATAGGGGACATTGTTGCTGTACAGCCGCAGGGGAGATGCCACAGCATAGACCCCCTGTCCGTTCATTCGGACCTCCTGCACCCGGGACAGGCCGCTGTAAGCGGTATCCTCCAGTTGGAACTCCTCCCCCCCGGAACCAACCAGGCTGTAAAGAATTCCCTTGCCCACCAGCGGAACATACCCGCTGTCCCGCCGGACGGCCAGCATGTATCCCGACTTCTGCGACTCGTTCAGCTCAGCAACCGGGAAGTAACTGTACAGGTCCTTGCAGGAAATTTCCACACCCAGAACACCGTATACCTGCCCCTCATACCGCAGGGGAATGGAATAGGTAATCATCTCATAGGAATCCGCCCCGTTCTTTTCCAAAAAGAAGGGTGGAGACCAGCAGCCCAGATCTTCTGTATCCGCGTCCGGGTAGTCCGTCCCCGCCTTCCAGGGCGCACAAAAATAACGGTCAGCGCTGTTTTGGCTGTCCAGGGAAAAACGGGTGGTCCAATTGGTATCCAAGGGAATATTCCAGGTCCGAGACAGCTGCTTGCTGCCCCGTTCCAGCAGCAGGTCAGTGTAGTTGGCAGGGTTGCTGTGGGGGTCGGAGTCCCGAATAAAAAAGCCGTCCAGTTCCCCGGCCTGCCATCCCTTCGGCCCGGAGAGGATCAGAAAGATTCCCGTGGTGGAATTTCTGCTGAGCAGGTCCAGACATTGGGGAAACATCAGCTCCAGCAGTGTCTCTCTCTGCTCCCCGGCGCGCAGAAGCTCCTCCAGCGACAGCTCCTCCCTCTCCAGACAGTCGGCCAGCACCCCGGTAAAAACAGACTCCTGGTCTCGGATGGAGGACCACCGCTGGTTCATATCGTTTTCCAAAATCACCCTGCGGTTTTCCACCAGACGGCTCATCATGCCGCTGGAATACTCCTCCAGCGTCTGGGCAGTCCGGCGGATTACCAGGGTGCCCATGGTCACCATACTCTGAACCATCATAATGGCGATCAGCGGAATTAGAAAAATCTGGAATATCGTCGGTTTTTTCCTGCAAATCCCTTTCATAAAACTATCCCTGTCCATTGGCCGCCGCATTCAGCGCATCGCAGAACACATTGTACCACTCCTCAAAGGCCTCCCGGGTCACATAGGGTGCCGCGGCCTCCTCCAGCCCGACGCCCCCGGCCACAGCCTCAGCCACTGCCGCCCGATCCGCTGCCGCCCGGTCGGACAGGTTGTATTCCAGCACCTTTCTGGCCGCGGAGCCGTTCTTAAAGCTCTTGTTTGTATACAGGGTCATCTCGTCCATCTGGGAAAAAATAGCGCTCAGGCAGTCATAGGTCTTGGGCGCCACAGACAGCCCCTTCTCGGCAATCATCTTGTCCAGCTTCTCCACGCTGCCGGCCTCCTTGCGTACCGGCAGATAACCGGACGCACTGCCGAATTGCAGATTGTTTTCCGCCTGGGTAAACCACTTCAAAAATTCCACAGCGGCATACTCCCGGCGCTCGTCCGATTTGCTGACCACCATACCGGCGCCCTGCTGAACCGCATAGCTTTGTCCCCCCTCAAACATGGGGGCGGCCATCACAACATACTCAATGGCATAACTGCCGCTGTCCCGCTCCACCTGATCCGGGAAATACATAGCGGAGGAGGTAGAGCCGGTATAAGCCAGGATATCTCCGGTCTTTACATCGTCTGACCGGAATTTTCCGTAGGCCCCGAAATAGCCCTTTACAGTGGGGACATAATAATTCTCCCACAAGCGGTAGAGCTCCTCCTTGGGCGTGTTCAGGGTCAGTTCCCCGTTCTCCACCTGAAACAGCTCTGTACCCAGCTGCTGCATGCCAATGATAAAATAATTGGCCATGGCGTCCCGGCCATAGAAAGCCCGCCCGTCTCCCGGCACATCGGGGGTAAGGGCATCGGTCCACTCGTAGTAGGCTTTGGCGGTGGCCGCTACCCCCTCGATGGTTTTCAGGTCCTCCAAGGCCGCCCCTGTGGCTGCGGCAAAGGGCTCCCAGTCCGTCTTGTTGACCAGCATGATCTCAGTGGACTTGGCCGTGGGGAAGATGCGCAGAGTACCGTCGGAAGCAATACGGCCCTCCTCAATATAGGAGTCCACATACAGGTCCAGCTCCTCCTTGCTCAGGTAGGCGGACAGATCGGCCAGCGCCCCCTCCTGCTCTACCTCATAGGCGGTGTCAGCATAGGAGGAAAAAATATCCGGCATCGTCTCCGCACCCACCTTGCCGCTAATGGCATCCCGCACCGCTGACTCCAGGTCAGACACGGAACCCTGGGAGTAGCTCTGTATATAGATGCCCTTCTCCCGGCCCACCGTATCGTTAAACTCTTCTACCAGCGCGTCAAAGGCGGTCTGCTGGGAACCGTTGTAGTAGTGCCAAACCGTCAAAGACACCGGTTCTTTGGGGTTCAGAGGATCTTTGCTTCCACAGCCCGCCGTAAGTACCAGGGCCGCCGCCATTCCCAGCAGACACCCCCTCTTCCATCCTCCTGTAAGCTTCATAGAAACCTGTTCTCCTTCCATTTTGTTTCGGTAACATTTGTCATTTTAGCATAACCATTCCATATTTTCAAGCTATTCTACCGTTTCTTTGCCAAAAGAGCTTCTTCACTGTGAACGGTACTGAACCGGCTGAATATTCCCGTTCCGCACAGCCTTTCTAAATAAAGTCCGGCCATGGCATTACCATGCAAATAATTATCCTTGCTTATTTACGGTAAATGGAATATATTATATTGAGACGCACAAGGAACGCCGAACCATGGCAGAAAAATGAAAAAGCGGAGGCACCATATATGAACAAACGATATAAAATACTTCTGGGTATATTTGCGCTGTCGGCCCTCCTCCTCAGCGGCTGCGGCAAGGACAACAAGCCGGCCGGGAGCACGTCCGGCTCGGAGACGGCAAGCGGATCCATTTCTGAGACGGAGCCATCCGCCGAACCGATTGTCTTTGAGGGAACCGACCTGGAGGGGAACACCGTAACCTCCAACATCTTTTCCCAGTCCAAGCTCACTATGGTCAACGTGTGGGCAACCTATTGCAATCCCTGCCTGAGCGAGATGCCATCCCTCGGCGAGCTGGCGGCGGACTATGACGCAGAGCAGTTCCAAATCATCGGCATTGTCAGCGATGTGTTGGAGGGCGAGGACCAGTCCTCTGTGGAGAGCCTGGTGGCCCAGACAAGCGCAAACTACACGCATCTGCTCCTCAATGAATCCATCTATTACGGGCTCCTGACGGATGTGAGCGCCGTACCTACCACCTTCTTCCTGGACGAGAACGGAATCGTTTTGGATACCGTTGTCGGTGCAATGGAAAAATCGGCATGGGAGGCAAAGATCAATGGACTTCTGGAAGGGCTGTAGACAGTATGTCTGGACGGCGGGAGCTGTGCTTGGAGCGCTTTTTCTCGGGATTGGCGCCGTCCAGGGACAATTTGACGTAATCTGGAAAAAGGCAATTATGATTTGTCTGGAGTGTATTGGGATTGGATAGACGATGAAAAGACTTCGATTGACGGTACAGCTGCTGTTTACCATTGTAACCAATGGATACCTGTACGGTTTTCTCAACGGCAAAATATACCGCGGCAGCCTGAAATATGCCTGTGTCCCGGGGCTGAACTGCTATTCCTGTCCCGGGGCGGTCGCTTCCTGCCCCATCGGGGCCCTGCAGGCACTGCTGAATCAGAGGGGCTTTCAGGTCCCCTTTGCCGCGCTGGGCTTTTTCTTCCTGTTCGGCAGCCTGCTGGGACGCTTTGTCTGCGGCTGGCTGTGCCCCTTTGGCCTGGTGCAGGACCTTTTACACAAAATCCCTGTCTTTCAAAAGAAAAAGCGACTGCCCTGTCACCACGTCCTGAAATACGGCAAGTATGTGGTGCTGGTCCTGCTGGTGTGTGTCGGTTCCATGTTTTTGTGGGGCGGATTTGCCAAGGTTCCGGCATTTTGCAAATACCTGTGCCCCTCCGGGACTCTTCTGGGCGCGCTCCCGCTCCTCAGTGCAAATGCGGCCCTGCGCAGTCAGGCCGGCGGGCTGTTTCTTTGGAAGCTTGGAATTTTGCTGGCAATTGTCCTGCTCTCCGTAAAGGTTTATCGGCCCTTCTGCCAGTACCTGTGCCCCCTTGGGGCCGTCTACGGCTGGTTCAATCGGTTCAGCCTGGTGCAGATACACTGGGAACAGGAGCGGTGTGTCTCCTGTATGGCCTGCGAAAAAGCCTGCCCGGTGGCCCTCTCCCTGCGTGAGATTTCCCGCTCCCCGGAGTGCATCCGCTGCGGAAAATGTGTGGATGCCTGCCCGGAAAAATGCCTGCACTTCTCCAGCAAAGGCCGAAACTGATTTTATCGGGCATAATTTTACAGCGCAGCAGCCATCCTAACCTTCATGAGGTGATAGGATGGACTCTATATGGCTTCAAACGGCGCCGCCGCCCACATTCGACTCCCTCCGGTCAGACCTGAAAACCGATGTGCTCATTATCGGCGGCGGAATGGCCGGACTTTTGTGCGCCCATAGGCTGGCCCAGGCGGGTGTGGACCATGTTCTGGTGGAAGCGGACCGCATTGGCTGCGGCATTACCAAAAATACTACGGCGAAAATCACCCTCCAGCACGGGCTGATCTATGACAAGCTGATTCAGAAATTTGGCGTGGACCGGGCCCGGCTCTACCTGGAAGCCAACCAGACCGCGCTGGAGACATACCGCGCCCTGTGCCGGGATATTGACTGCGGCTTTGAAGAGAAGGACGCCTTTGTCTACTCCACAGACAGCCGAAAGAAGATTGACCGGGAGCTGAAAGCCCTGGACCGGCTGAGCTTTGGTGCGGAGCTTGCCAACCGTCTCCCCCTTCCCTTTCCCGTGGCAGGCGCGGTAAAATTCAGACAGCAGGCCCAGTTCCACCCCCTGAAATTTATCGGCGCCATCACCGGGGGGCTGCGGATTTTTGAACACACCAAAGTCCTGGAGCTGGCTCCCGGCCGGGCAGTCACCAACGGCGGAACTATCTCGGCGGACAAAATCATCGTCGCCACCCACTTCCCGCTGCTCAACAAGCACGGAAGCTACTTTTTAAAACTGTATCAGCACCGCTCCTATGTGCTGGCCCTGGAAAATGCCCCTGACATCCACGGGATGTATCTGGATGAGGACGAAAGGGGGCTGTCCTTTCGGAATTACGGCGGTCTGCTGCTTTTGGGCGGCGGCAGCCACCGGACGGGCAAGCAGGGCGGCAGCTGGCAGGAACTTGAGCGCTTCGCCAGCCGCCATTATCCCAAAGCCCGGGAAACCGCCCGCTGGGCCGCCCAGGACTGCATGACATTGGATGGAATCCCCTATATCGGACCATACTCCGGGCGCGTCTCCGGGCTCTATGTGGCGACAGGCTTCAACAAATGGGGCATGACCTCCTCTATGGTCGCGGCGGCAGTTTTGACCGACCTGGTACTGGATCGAACAAATCCTTATACGGAGCTGTTCTCCCCTTCCCGGACAATCCTCCGCCCTCAGCTGGCGGCAAATGTTCTGGAGTCCACCCTGGGCCTGTTGACCCCCACCGCCCCCCGCTGCCCCCACATGGGCTGCGCCCTGAAGTACAACGCCGCCGAGCACAGCTGGGACTGCCCCTGCCACGGCTCCCGCTTTCAGGAAGACGGTTCTCTCATTGACAACCCGGCAACCGATGATAAAAAGGGACTCTCATAAAAAAACCGGCCTGCTGCGGGATCTTTCCCGCCACAGGCCGGTTCTGTTTTTTCAATCCTTATCTGCGTCAAAGACGATTCTTCCCCCCTGGGTAGGTGCGCCAGGGTTGTTATTGATGGTAGCGGCCGCCGCGGCCCGAAACCGGGAGCGGGACTGCTTGATCTCATCAAAGGCCTCAGCCACTGCCTCCTCGGTGCGGCGCAGGGCATCCTCACAGTATTCGTTGGCCGACCGCTTCAGCGCCCGGCTGCGCTCCTCCGCCTGACGGATCATGTCGTTGGCCCGCTGCTTGGCCTGGAGGGCCAGGGCGTCGGCGGCCAGCATCTGTTTGGCCCGCTCCTCAGCAGACCGGACAATGGACTCCGCCTTTCGCTTGGCATCCGCTTCCATCTCTGCCCGGCGGGCCATCATCTTCCGGGCCTCGGTCAGCTCCATGGGGAACTGGCTTCGGATGTCATCAATGAGGTCCAGCGCCCGGTCCCGCTCAATGATGCACTTGTCGCTGGACAGCGGGGCATTTTTCGCCTCGTCGATCATCTCAAAAAGCATGTCCAAAAGTTCTTCCACACCGCTTGCCATTGGGTCAGCCTTCCTTTCCTTCCATCTCTCTCATACGCCGGTTTACATCATCTACAATTTCCCGGGGAACAAAATCCGCAAGATTGGCCCCATACCGGGCCATCTCCTTAACAATGGTGGAGCTGAGATAGGTATACTTCTCACTGGACGCCAGGAACATGGTCTCCAGCTTCGGGTTCAGGTGCCGGTTAATGACTGCCATCTGAACCTCCTGCTCGAAGTCGGACACCGCCCGCAGCCCCTTCACCACCACATGAGCTCTCCGCCGCTTGGCGTAGGCGGCCAGCAGCTCATTGGAGAAATCCACCTCCACATTGGGAAACCGGGCGGTGGACCTTTTCAGCAGCTCCACCCGCTCCTCCGGAGAAAACATTCCTGTCTTTTTAGAGTTGACCATGACACATACAATCACCTTGTCAAAGCAGGCGGCCGCCCGCTTGATAATGTTCAGGTGCCCCAGCGTCACCGGGTCAAAGCTGCCCGGATAAATGGCTGTGCTCATCGACTCACGCTCCCAGCCCGGCGGCAGAGACTCAGTTTAATCTGCCCGTACCGGTACTCCCGCCCCGTCTCATAGGGGGGCATCAAGGACGGAACAGTCCAGTCCGTTCCGCTTTCGCAGACTATTATACCATATTCCCGCAAAATGTCAAATCTCGCAATCTTTTCTATACATTGATTCAACAAATCGGTTTTGTAGGGCGGGTCCAAAAAGATCACATCATACCGCTCTTTGCAGGAGCAAAGGAAGGCCAGTGCCTCCTCCTGGGTCACCTGAGACCGGTCCTCAAACCGGCACAGCTTCACATTCTCCCTTACCAGAGCGGCGGACTCCCGGCGCTGGTCCACAAAAGTACAGCGCTCCGCCCCCCGGGACAGTGCCTCCAGTCCCAGCTGGCCGGTGCCGGCGAAGAGGTCCAGCACCCGCCGGCCCTCCAGTTCGAACTGAATGATGTTGAACAGGGACTCCTTCACCTTGTCGGTGGTGGGCCGGGTGTCCAGCCCCTGGGGCTCCTTCAGCTTGCGGCCCCGGACCGTGCCGGAAATAATACGCATACGCTTCTCCTCTTTTGTTCAAAAAAATTTTGTCAGCCATTCGGGCGAAACTGCAATGGGAAATAGATAGATTTTTCCTGAAAAATGTTTTACACTTGGAGCGTATCAAACAGAAATGAGGTGCGTAACAAATGAATTTAGGAAACAGTCTGTTCCACGCGCGGAAGAAATGCGGCTTATCCCAAGAGGAGGTGGCGGAAAAATTGGGAGTCAGCCGGCAGACCATCTCCAAATGGGAGACGGACGAGACGCTCCCGGACATTCGCCAGTCCAAGCGGCTGGCCCTGCTCTACCACCTGTCTCTGGACGAGCTCATCGACTTCGACCTGGATATCCAGGAGATTCAGCAGGCCATCCAGCGCTCCGACGAGAAGCGGGATGAAAAAATCGACTGGACCAAGGCATGGGGCAAGAAATACCCCATCCTGCTGGAATATCCCGCCCAGGTCAATACCGAATACTATGCCGTCAGACTGAACGAGCTGCTCCAGACCCTGCGGGACGAGTACCGCTACAGCGAGCTGGACGCCATGCTGGTCCTCAAGGACATTCTGGCCCAGGTGTGGAAGGAGCGGAAAAAGAAGTCCGGCTCATGAGCGGAAGTAATCGTACACCGCCCGGGCGGTGTTCTTGGGGACCACCTCCTGGAGCTGCTCCAGGGTGGCCCCCTTGATGGCCTTCACCGTCTTAAAGTGCTTTAAAAGCTGCTGGCGGCGCTTCTCCCCTACCCCGGGTATTTTGTCCAGAACAGAGGTTTTTACATGCCCCGCCTGGAGCTGGCGGTGGTACTCGATGGCAAAGCGGTGGGTCTCCTCCTGGATCTGGCCAATCAGCGCGAACACCGCCGGAATGGACTGGATGCCGATCTCCCGGCCGTCGGGGTGGACCAGGGCCCGGGTGCGGTGGCGGTCGTCCTTCACCATGCCGAAGGCGGGGATGTCCAGATTCATCGTCTCCAGCACCCGCTTGGCCACCTTCACATGCTCATGCCCGCCGTCAATGAGGAGCAGGTCGGGCTTGTCAGAAAACTTCTCGTCTCTGTCCAGATACCGGCGAAAGCGCCGGGTGAGCACCTGTTCCATGGAGGCGTAGTCGTCCGGCCCCTCCATGTCCTTCAATTTAAACCGGCGGTAGTCCCGTTTCAGGGGTTTGCCGTCCACATAAACCACCATAGAGGCCACAATGTCGCTGGCCCCCTGGTTGGAGATGTCGTAGGATTCCATCCGCTTGGGCGGACTGTCCAGGCTGAGCATCTTGCCCAGTGCTTCGAGGAGCTTGTTCCGCCGCTCCTCATGGGAGGTGGCCCGCTCCACCTCCTCCCGGGCGTTCTGGTTGGCCATTTTAATCAGGTCCATCTTGGCCCCCCGCTGGGGGGTGACCAGCTCCACCCGGTATCCCACCTGCTCGGAGAGCATCCGGGTGAGAGGGACCTGATCGGGCAGCTCACAGGGGATGAGTATCTGTTTAGGCAGCCGGGTACGTCCCACATAGTACTCCCGCATGAGGGAGGACAGCACCGTCCCCTCCTCCTCCTCCATAGGGGTATCCAGCAGGTCGAAGTCTTTAGCGGCCAGCTCCCCCTCCAAAAAGTGGAGAACCACAAAACAGCTCTTGGCCGTCCCCCGGAAGAAGCCGGCCACGTCGGTGTCAGCCAGCGAAGCCGCAATCACCTTCTGCCGCTTGCCCAGCAGCTCGATGGCAGCGATCCGGTCCCGGAGCTGGGCGGCCCGCTCGAAGAGCAGCTCCTCCGCCGCCCGCTCCATCTCCTGGGTCAGGTCCTTCTGCACGTCCTTAAACCGGCCCTCCAGCAGGGATACCGCCTGGACAATGGCCTGACCGTGCTGCTCACGGAGCTCGTCCCCCCGGCAGTAGCCGTCACATTTGCCCATATGGAAGTTGAGACAGGGCCGTTCCTTGCCGATATCTCTGGGGAACTTCTTGTTGCAGGAGGGCAGGCGCAGGGCGGTGCGCAGGGCGTCGATGATGCCCTGGGTACTGTGCCGGCCGGCGTAGGGCCCGAAGTATCGGGCGCCGTCCTCCGCCGCCTTGGAGACCAGAGAGAATTTGGGGTAGGCCTCGTTGGACAGGCGGATGTAGGGGTAGCCCTTACTGTCCTTGAGCAGGATGTTGTACCGGGGCTGGTGGCGCTTGATGAGGGAACACTCCAGCACCAGGGCTTCAAACTCGCTGTCGGCAATAATTACGTCAAAGTGATCAATTTGAGACACCATCGCCCGGGTTTTCTCGGTATGGCTGGCGGAGTCCTGAAAATATTGGCTCACCCGGTTTTTCAGCGCCTTGGCCTTGCCCACATAGATAACAGTACTCTGGGCGTCCTGCATGATGTAGACCCCCGGCTTCAGCGGCAGGCTGTGAGCCTTCTCCTTCAATTCTTCAAAGGTCACGGCGGTCCCCCCTCTTCAGTGAGAAACATCAAAAAAGGCGCCGCAGCGCGGCGCCTTTCACAATTTGCGGTGATTACTCGGAAAAATCGGAAGAGATCATCTTGTACAGAGCTTCGACCGCTTCCTTCTCGTCGGGACCATCAGCGATCAGCTTGATAGGAGTGCCCTTCACAATGCCAAGAGACAGCACGCCCAGCAGACTCTTCGCGTTGACCTTGCGCTCCTCCTTCTCCACCCAGATAGAGCTCTTAAACTCGTTTGCCTTCTGGATGAAAAATGTAGCGGGTCTGGCATGGAGACCGACCTGGTTGTTTACGACGGCTTCCTGACTATACATATCGCGTACCTCCGCCCTATTCATTAGGATGTGTGTTAAGCATAGCAGATTTATCCCCATTTCGTCAATGGATATTTGCACAAATATTACTGCAATTTTTACCCGCTTTTACGGGATAAATTTTGATTTTTACCCCCTATTTTTCCGCTCGACCCAGAAAAACCGCCTTTTTTAAAGTTTTCTCTGTTTTTTCTGAACAAATCCATATTTGTCACAAATATGGATTTTTTACACATTTTTCCTCCTTATCAGCCGCGTTCAGGGCATCAAACCGCCATATTTTCCAAATATATCCATTTAAAACTTCCCTTTTTGCCTACCCTGTGAGATAATGAATCAGTACAAAAACCTTTGATATTTGTGACCTTTTCCTTCCGGGGATCGTTTTATCTGTGAAAGGAGGTCAAGGGATGAAGCAAACACTCAGCGCCCGCCAGCTGGAGGAGGCGTACAACGCTTGCGGCACAGCGGTCTACCGGCTGGCTATGGTATACCTGGGCCGCCGGGCCGACGCGGAGGACGTGACCCAGGAGGTTTTCCTCCGCCTGCTCTGCCGCGCCCCTGCCTTCGCAGACGGGGAACACCGGCGGAGATGGCTGCTCCAGGTGACGGCCAACCTGTGCCGGGACCAGCTGCGGGGCTTCTGGCGGAAGCGGGTGACCGGGCTGGACGACACCCTCCCCGCCGCCGCCCCCGAGGAGCGGACCGCCCTGGACGCGGTTATGGCCCTGCCGGAGCAGTACCGGCTGCCCATCCATCTCCACTACTACGAGGGCTACTCGGTGGCAGAGATGGCTGAAATCTTGAAGCTGGGACAGTCAGCGGCAAAAATGCGGCTGAAACGGGGCCGGGAGCTGCTGAAAATGGAATTGGAGGGCGCACTATGAACATCAACGACTACCGCCGTGGGATGGACCAGATCGTCCCCGACGCCGCTTTAAAGGAGCGTATTATGAATCAGACAAAGAAAAAAACCATCTCAGCCCGCCGGGTCTTCGCCGGAGTTCTGGCCGCGGCCCTGTCCATCGCCTGCCTGATTACCGCCGCCTTTGCCGCCAGCCCGGAGCTGCGCACGGCCGTGCTCTCCTTCTTCCGCTTGGAGGAGCGGGAGCATCTGCCCAACAGCAGCGTCACCCCGGACGGCCCCGATATCAGCAACGCGGAGATTGGGGAACTGGTCAAGGCCCAGTACATTAAAATGGACAGATACTACGGTCTCTCCGGCGGTATGCTCAACAGCCTGACTTGGAGCGAGGACCGGAAGACCCTCCTGGATTACAAGTTCTGGGAGGTTAAGGACAACGAGCTGATTCCCGTCCAGGTGGATATGCACACCAACCAGATTGACGTCACCCACAACGGCATCCACTACCAGGGAGAGTTCTGGTGGTTTATTCACGGGGGCCAGCTGGACTTTTTCACCACCGACAACCGCGCCTGGGACGAGGAGGGGGAGCACGCATGGGACTGGAACTTCTCCCTCGTCCCCGGCCGCACCGACGTGCTTCTGCTCCGCCTGTCCACCGGGACACAGATGGAATACAGGGAGTACCCCCTCCTCTACCACCTGGACACCGGCGAAACTGAGGAGCTGTTCGCCGGCGTGGACCCCAGCGTGACGGAAGAATCCGATGGCACCATCTGGTCCGACAGCTTCCGTCTGGCCCTGATCGTTGGCCGGCCCAGCGATGAGTTTCCCAACGCCCAGGAGTGGCTGTATGACCGGGAAACCGGGACCCTGACCGCTGTAAACACCCTGGGCGGCATAGGCGCGGACACAGCGGCCTTCGCGGACGACGATACCCTGATTCTCTACTGCTTCCGCTGCGATGAGGAGGACATGATCCAGGATGTGACTTTCTATTCCTATGACATCCCCTCTGGCCGCGCGACGAAGACATTGGACGCCGTCCCCTATTACCGCAGCTGGGACGAGAAGCCCAGTGGCGTGATGACCTTCGGCAGCCGCTGCGTCCTCATTTCAGAGGAGGGTCAGGTCCAGGTGGTGGACCTGAAAACCGGGGACCGGACCCTGCTGGGCGGCTTCACCTTCCGGAAGGGGGATAGTTTCCAGCTGAATCCCTCGGGAAACAGACTGCTGTACTTCTCCATGAATTCCAACGCAGACAGCCTGGGCATCTCCCAGATCGGCGTGGCCGACCTGGAGAAGGGCACCTTCTTCGCCTTTGACCGGGAGGGCTATGAAAACCTCCACGAGGGCGGCATCGGCTGGGATGACGACAACACCGTGAGCATCCGCGCCAGCACCTTGGACAATGAGACGCAGTATCTGCTTGTGTATCAATTTTAAGGAAAAGCGGCCTTACGGCCGCTTTTTTTCATTTCAACTCCGCCACGGTGACACCGTCTTCCCCCTCGCCATAACGGCCAGGACGGAAGGACTTCACATAGCGGCTGCGCTTGAGGTAGGTCCGCACAGCGTTTCTCACCGCGCCGGTGCCCTTGCCGTGGACGATGGTGACCGTCTCCAGCTTGCCCATCATGGCGGTGTCCAAAAAGCGCTCCAGCACAATGAGGGCCTCGTCGGTCATCATCCCCCGCAGGTCCACCTGAGACGGGACGGCGGCAGTGCGCAGGGTGTGTTCCGCCTTGGCGATGATTCGGCGGGTCTCCTTCTGGGCCTGGGTCTCCCCCTCCACTACCCGGACCTCCTCCTGCTTGGCGGATATCTTGAGGATACCCGCCTGGAGCTGGAGGGAGCCGTCCTTGTTCACCGACAGCACCGTGGCTTTGGTCCCCATAGATACCAGCTCCACCGTGTCCCCCGCCTTGGCGGGCCGGGTGAGGGGCGGGGGCTCCACCTCAGGAGTCCCTCCGCCGATGTTCCGCTCCGCTTCGTTCAGCAGGCGGCGGGCTTCGGCGCGGCCGTCGTTCACCTGCTGCCAGTCCAGGTCCTGGCGCTTTTTCAGCTCTTTCAGCTCGTTGATGGCCAGATCGCTGGCGGCGCGGGCCTCCTCGATGATGGCCCGGGCCTCGGCGTTGGCCTTCTCCACCACCTTGGCCCGCTCGGTCTCCAGCTTCTCCCGGTACTCCCGGGCCTTCTCCGCACTCTGCTCCATGTCCAGCTTGAGCCGGCGGGCCTCCGCCCGCTCCTTCTCCATCTCCTGCCGCTGCTGGTCCAGCCGGGTGAGCACGTCCTCAAACCGGACGTTCTCCGCGTCCAGACGGGCGGCGGCCTTTTCGATGATATACTCGGGCAACCCCAGCCGCCGGGAGATGGCGAAGGCGTTGGACTTGCCGGGGATGCCCAGCACCAGCCGGTAGGTGGGGGCCAGGGTCTCCACGTTGAACTCACAGGAGGCGTTCTCCACCCCGGGGGTGGTCATGGCGTACACCTTCAGCTCTGCGTAGTGGGTGGTAGCCGCCACCTGGGCCCCGATGCCCCGGGCGCTCTCGATGATGGCGGCGGCCAGAGCGGCCCCCTCCACCGGGTCGGTGCCCGCTCCCAGCTCGTCAAAGAGGATGAGGGTATTCCCGTCCGCCTCGGCCAGGATGCCCACGATGTTGGTCATATGGGAGGAGAAGGTGGACAGGGACTGCGCAATGGACTGCTCGTCGCCAATATCGGCCAGCACCCGGGCGTACACCCGGACGGTGGAATCGTCCTTGGCCGGGATATGCAGGCCGCACTGAGCCATAAGGGTGATGAGGCCCAGAGTCTTTAACGTGACCGTCTTGCCGCCGGTGTTGGGGCCGGTAATCACTAAAGTGTCGAACCGCTCCCCCAGCTCCAGGTCGTTGGCTACCGCCTTTTTCGGGTCCAGCAGAGGGTGGCGTGCCCCCCGCAGGTGGAGATACTTGTCAGACAGCCTGGGCTCGGTACACTCCAGCTTGAGAGACAGCTTGGCCCGGGCAAAGATGGCGTCCAGCCAGATGAGGAACTGGTAGTCCTCCGAAATGTCCTCCTTGTGGGCGGCGCACTGGGCGGACAGCTCGGCCAGAATCCGCTCGATCTCCTTTTTCTCCTTGGCCAGCAGCTCCCGCAGCTCGTTGTTGGCTTTGACGACCCCCATGGGCTCGATAAAGAAGGTGGAGCCGGAGGAGGACACGTCGTGGACCAGGCCGGGGATGGCGTTTTTGTGCTCCGACTTCACCGGCACCACGTACCGGTCGGAGCGGATGGTGATGATGGACTCCTGCAAATACTTGGACTGGTTGGAGGAGATCAGCTTTTGCAGAATGTCCCGCACCTTGGACTCGGTGGCCCGCATGTGCCGGCGGATGGAGGCCAGCTCCGGACTGGCGGAGTCGGCCAGCTCGTCCTCCCCCACGATGGAGTTGGTGATGGTGTCCTCCAGAAAGCGGTTGGTGGTGAGGGCCCGGAACAGGTGGGAGATGGGGGTCTTCTCCTCCCCCGCCCCGTAGTCGGAAGCGGTGCGGGCCGCCCGCAGGACGGCGGCGATCTCCAATAACTCCCGGGTGTTCAGGCTGCCACCCATGTCCGCCCGCTGGAGACTGGCGGCCACAGGCTTGATGCCCGCAAAGCCGGGGGTCCCCCGGAGGACCAGCAGTTTGACGGCCGCCGAGGTCTCCGCCTGGGCCCGTCTTACGTCGTCGATATCGTCCATAGGACGCAGCTCCCGGGCCCGCTCCCGGCCCTCGTCGGTGACGGCACACCCGGACAGCAGCTCCAGAACCCGGGGCAGCTCCAGGGTGGCCATAGATTTTTCAAATAATTCGCTCATAGGTTTTCTCCTGTTTTATTCGTTTAGCAGAGTTGTTAAATCCTTGATGGAGACGTTCATTTTGACGGACACCTCCTCCATCGTCATACCAGTGGACAGAAAACGCTTGATTACCATCTTCATGTCCTCGCCCACCTCGATGATGTGGCCGTCCGGGTCATAAAACCGGACTACCCGCTGTCCCCAACTGTGTTCGACGACCTCTCCCAGGTATTCGATACCGGGGTACTGCTCCAGCTTCTCCAAAAAGCCGTCAAAGTTCCGTGTCTCAAAGGCCAGCTCCATGTTGTGGGAGCGCTTCATCACCGTTTCCTTGGGGATGGAAACCAACCAGTCAAACTCCTGCTGAAGGGACAGGCCGCAGGTGAAGGAGATGTTGATTCCATAGTCCTGATACAGCTCCAGGCCGAATAGGTCCTGATAAAATTTTCTGGAATCGTTGACGTCCGACACAGATATAACGGTACTGGTAAATTTCATATCAGCTTCGTCCTTTTTTCTCAGTTAAAAACCCGCTTCAGGTCCGCGATCCTCTCGTACACATCCCCTGGGTTCACCCTCTCCAACGCTTCCCGGTCCGCCGATTCGCTCCACGCTGCGGACAGGCACCGGACCCCCGCCTTTCGGGAAGACATCACATCGGAGACGGCGTCCCCAATGTAGACGCACTCCTCCGGCGTCAGACCATATTTTTCCATCAGGGACATAAGGTTCTCCGCCTTGCGGTTTCCATGCTCGTCCCCTGTAATAATATCGGCAAACAGGTGCTCTATCCCAAACCTTTTCAGGGTAATTCGACAGCTCTTCTCCGCTTTTCCGGTTATCAGGGACACGATAATCCCCCGGCTTTTCAGCCCCTCAATCAGGGGGACAATACCCTCAAAGGGTGTTTCGCACTTGACATGCTGCTCCTCATATATCCTGTAATAGTCCCGCAGGGCCTCTTCCCAGCGGTCTTTTACGATGGCCTTAATCATCCCCGGCTCGTTCAGCCCAAAGGTCTCCACAACCTCCTCCCGGCTCAGGGTGTGCCCGGCATAGGGGGACACCGCAAGGCTGAAGGACTCGATGCTCAAAGGGATGGTGTCAGCAACCGTCCCATCCAAGTCAAAGGCGGCTAATTTAATTGTATTCATGATAATCCTCTCCCATTATTGTCAACTGCGGGTGGAGACCACCCATCCTCTACTCCTCCGCCTTCCACTCCTCTTTCAGCGGCCGGAACCGCTCCGGCACCTGGTCCAGGGCCATGGTGTCGTGGACGGCGCAGGTGCCCGCCGCCTGGGCGGTCTGGTAGTACCACCGCTTGTAGTCCAGCATGAGCAGGGTGTCCTCCAGCTGCTTCTGCTGTTCCAGCACCGACTGGCGCTGTTTTTCCAGCAGGTCCAGCCGCCGGCCGATGGTGGCGTCCCCCTGGCGGGACCAGTCCATAAAAGATTTGATCTCCTTCAGGGGCATCCCCGCCTTTTTCAGACAGCCCAGCATCCGCAGCCATTCCATATCCTCGTCCTTGAACATGCGGATGCCACCGCTGGACCGCTCCACAAAGGGCAGCAGACCCTCCTTGTCGTAGTACCGCAGGGTGGACGGGGCCACATTCAGCTTCCGGGCCATCTCGCCAATGGTATAAAACATAAAATCTCCCCCAAAAGGCTTGACTTGAAGTTGACTTCAAGTTGTATAATCATTTCATACTTACAGGGCCATTATAGCGCGTCCTGGCTCATTCGTCAACGGAAAGGAAGATTTTATGATTTACAAGCAGTTTCAGGACAGAAAGCTCTCCGCCCTGGGCTTTGGCTGTATGCGCCTGCCCACCGTGGACGGCAATGACGCCAATGTCAACGAGACGGAGGCCGCCCGGCTCATTGCCCGGGCCATGGAGGGGGGCGTCAACTACTATGACACCGCCTGGGGCTACCACGCCGGCAATTCGGAGACCGTCATGGGCCGGATTTTGAAGGAGTACCCCCGGGACAGCTTCTTTCTGGCCGACAAATTCCCCGGCTACGACCTGGCCAACATGGACAAGGTAGAGGAAATTTTCGACCAGCAGCTGGAAAAATGCCAGGTGGACTACTTCGATTTCTACCTCTTTCACAACGTCTGCGAGATGAACATCGACGCCTACCTGGACCCCAAATTTCACATCTACGACTCCCTCATGGCCCGGAAGAAGGCGGGGCAGATCAAGCACCTGGGCTTCTCCGCCCACGGCAACCTGGACACCATGAAGCGGTTTTTAGAGGCCTACGGCAAGGACATGGAGTTTTGTCAGATTCAGCTCAACTGGCTGGACTGGGACTTTCAGGACGCCAAGGCCAAGGTGGAGCTGCTGGACAGCTGGGGTATCCCCGTGTGGGTAATGGAGCCCCTCCGGGGCGGCAAGCTGGCCAAGCTGCCCGACGAGTACGCCGCCCGGCTGCGTGAGCTGCGGCCCGACGAGGGTGTCCCCGTCTGGGCCTTCCGGTTTGTCCAGTCCGTGCCCTCTGTGGCCGTCACCCTGTCCGGCATGTCCACCATGGAGCAGGTGGAGGACAACCTGCGCACATTCTCTGAGGAAAAGCCCCTGTCCGCCCAGGAGCTCCAGGCCCTGCTGGCCATTGCCGACAGCATGACCGGGCGGACCTCGGTCCCCTGCACCGCCTGCCGCTACTGCACCACCCACTGCCCCCAGGGGCTGGACATTCCCATGCTGCTGGAGCTGTATAACGAACACACCTTCACCGGCGGCGGCTTTATCGCCCCTATGCGGGTGGCCCAGCTGTCCGACGAGAAAAAGCCCTCCGCCTGTGTGGGCTGCCGCAGCTGCGAGACGGTCTGCCCCCAGCGGATCAAAATTTCCGAGACGCTGACCAGCTTCTCCGCCAGGCTGGGATAACGCAAAAGGCCCTGTGCGGGGGCGTGCCTTGGCGGTCAGGGGGATATGGAATCCCCCAGTCATTTGCTTCGCAAATGCCAGCCCCCTTTAGCAAGGGGGCCTTCGGAACGGGAACGAACCAGCCAGCGCCTAAAAGCCCCCTTTGCATTACAAAAGGACACTTTTAAAAACCGCAGAACTGCGGCACTTTTAAGATTGAAAACAGGGAGCCAGCCCCGGCCCCCTGTTTTTCATGTTTCCGATAACCGCACCACGCCCCGCAAGGAAATGCGAGAGCGTCAGCGGGTCGCATCAGAGCGACGCAATCCCCACGGGGTCCGGCATCCAGAATCCCGCAACCTATCGGCGGGGGATTGTATGGAGCGGAACCAACATTTGACCCCGCCTTGCGTCCAGCCGCCGACAACCACCCAGCCGCCAGCCGTGGCGGGCCACCCAACCGCCGACACACTCACCACGCCACTTTGTCAACAACAGTACAAAAAACCGCTTGCACAATTTTCCTCTATCGGCTATAATGAAGCAAGAGACAGCAAAAGCAAATAAAGGCAGGGCACAGGGTGGTAGCAACACCCTGCGCCCCTATGCAGGAGCCAAGTCCTCCCACACAGCAGATTTCTGCGCCGTCCCCATTTTATCAAATATCCATAGGTTAATCAAGCGTGAAAAATGGGAATGTGTGTTTAGCTTTCGGCGGTGTAGGGATAAATTGCAAACCCTGCGCCGCTTTTGTTGTCTCGGCGGTCCCGAGCAAAGCCCAAGGGGGACGGGGATACCCCACCCCCAAGGGCCGGACCGTTGAGACAGAACGAAAAATAATGTGGAAGGAGAACACACTATGAAAAAGGCGCTTATCTATACCCTATCTCTGGCCTTGCTCCTGTCGTTGGCTGCTTGTCACAAGCCCAAGGCGGAGCAGCCCACGGACCCCGCCCCCAGCACATCAGCCCCGGAGACTGCACCCGAGCAGACCCCAGTGGCCCCCGTTGAAACCGAGGACACCCAGCCCCCGGAAGAAACAGACCCGCAGGAGGAACCAAAGCAGACAGAACCCACGGAGCCTGTGGAAGTTGCGGAGCCGCCAGCAGATACAACCCCGGAGCAGTTAGCAGACACAGCTCCAGAGACGCCCACCGAAAAACCGCAGGAAGTGATTCCAGCAAAGCCGCCAGAAACAGAATCGAAACCGTCCCAGGAACCTGTTTCCCAGCCGCCCGCACAGCAGGAGCCTACAGAGCAACAGCCTGCCGAGCAGCAGCAACCCAGTGAACCTCAAGGCGGAGGGGATTCAGCAGCAGACATAGAAGCGAGAAAGCAAGCTTTCCTCAACGGCATGAACCAAATGTTCGAAGATCACGGCTATTCCACAAGTGGAGAAGATCATGACTGGACTGATGAAGAGGTAGAAGCACTACAAAAAGCACTAGGTCAATAACAATTACATACATATAAAAATACAAGGTGCACTCTCCTAATTCAGGTAGGGTGCACCTTCTTTTCAATCCCAAACACGCCAACATCAGGGAGCCCCTAACCGGGCTCCCTCTTTTTTGTTCATGGCGATATATCACTGTTATCAATTACAGGTTATGTGATACATCACTGTAATTATTTCAATGTTTTTTTGACCAATTTATTTATATTGAACAACAAATATAGGATTTTTCATAATTTTTTCTCTAGTTTAATTTAACTGATTTTTTCAGATATAAGTTCAATTATTTTGTGCTAAAAATCAACATCTGATAATGTGTTGTTATCAATATCAAGATACATGCCCCGCAGTCACAGCGTTGTAATCAGGGGGAATATACATCCATTGCGGCTTGTTGGTATCTCTCAGCATCTTACAAAGAAAGGTGCTAAAGAGACATGACAAACCAGGAGAAACAGCAGAAAAAAGAACTTGCAAGCAAAGTCCCCCCCGAAACCGCCCGCACCGATAAAAAAGTTGTTCAGGGCCTGACGGACAGTGAAGTAGCCAGAATCAAACACTTTCAAGATATACTGGAGCGGGAAGTTCGGAGCATCGTTAAAAAGGCTGGCAGTCAAGCGGCTGTTGCAAAACGACTAGACCCGATTATTGGCGGCGAGGACAAGCTATCAAAGATTTTGGCGTACGCAGGCGCTGACAAGCGGCACATCAACATGCGTCAAATGGTAGCGTTTCGATACATCTACGGACTGGATATTAACAAGTTGGTGGATGAACTGATGAACCCGAAACCCTAATCTTGCCAAAAGTGGCATTTCGGGGACCAAGCCCTTCAAGTAGTATGAAGGTAGAACACGGGGAGGACATCTCCTCCCCCTGTTCCCCCGGCGCAGGTCAGCACCGTCTATCCAAGGGACGGCGAGCCGGGAACTAATAAGGAAGGAGAATGTTCATGAAGCTGCTACTTTTGGGCGTCAGGCCTTGGAACGATTGGGACAAGGCCGAAAACAAGCCCGGTAAGCGCCTGGGAACAAATTACAGTGTGCTCAGGCTCAAGAACCGCGGACCTGTTATTGTGAATGTCAAGGTCCCAGGGGATGCGGTCATCACAGATGCCGCAATCCGGGAGAGCTTCAAATCTAAGTCCGTCATATGGGCTGAGTTTGAGGACTACGAGGAGGACATGTATGTCCGTAACGGCGTGGCATATCACACCGCTACGGCTGTCAGTCTCGTGTTGGATGATGACGGTCTCGTCATCGACTAACATATCAAACCCGCCGCCCTGGGGGATGCTTCACAGCTCCCCCAGGCCCCGGCCCATCAAGTAAAAGTTAGGAGAAAATGTGCAAATATGAACAACATTTTTAGTTCTTTACGTCAATTATCAGCCACTGAGTTGGAGAAAAGAAAGAATAAAAAGATGCTCGAAAAAGAACAAATTCAAAATATCCGTTATCTAAATCATAAGCAAATGATTTACCAACGGTTTAAAAAGGACTATGAAGATTTTGCGGGTAAATTAAAGAATTGCCTGCAAAGCAATTATAGTTTTTACGGTTTTTTTCGTCCTATTCGTATAGAGGACATTTACTGTCAAAATTGGTTCGACATGATTGACGGTATTCTTTTTAATAACGGGGGTTATCAGGATATAGTTTTCCGCTTTGAAATCAGGCGGGAAGCTCTAAACATGAATGTTCACACAATTACCACAGGAACATTCAAATATGTCCCTGTGGTAAAGGCTGAACAGTTGTTACAAGCCGATTTGCCAAAATATTGCGGCGGATTCTGTTATGTTGGGTTATCCGTAACAGAAATCGCAGATGAAAAAGTGAGGATAACAGTAAGTGGTGTTGACCGCCTAGCCTGACACAAGGCCCCCGATATGGGGGCCTTTCTTGATGCCGCCACAAAGCAAGCCATACCCCCCGAGAGCGGCGGCCCCCGGACCGCCGCAGACGGGGACCGCCAGCGGAAGCGAGAGCGGGAAGCGGAGCGAAACGCCGAGCGGAGCGGCGGCACCGTCGCAAGGCTTGACCCCAGTAGCGGCGGCAGAGCCGCCAGTTCGCTAAAGTGGTAGTGTTACCTTTAGCGAACCTCTGTCGCATGTCGCAAGACCAGGATTGCCCAAAGTGGCATATCCAAACCAAGGGTCATACAGCATAATCAAAGCGTATCAGGCAGGAAGGAGGTGAGAACACATGGCAAACAAGGATACACAGAGCCGCAAATGGCAGTTGACGATAAACAACCCCGAGGAAAAGGGGCTAGACCATGATGCAATCAAGAAGGCCCTTGGGGAATTAAAATCCAGCGTCTATTGGTGCATGGCGAACGAAATTGGCCTAGAGACACAGACCCCACACATGCACATATTTGTATTTATGCGAAACTCAACCCGGTTTAGCCGCATCAAGAAGTTGTTTCCAGAAGCGCATATAGAAGCGGCCCGTGGGACAGTGCAAGAGAACCGTGACTATGTATCCAAGTCCGGGAAATGGGCGGAAGATGAAAAAGTAGATACAAGCGTCGCTGGCACGTTCGAGGAGAGCGGAGAGCCACCGGAGGAGCCGGGCCAGGGAGCCCGAACTGACATAGCGGGGTTGTATCACATGATAGCTGAGGAGAATCTGAGCAATGCCGAGGTAATGGAGCGGAATCCAGAGCTAGCCGCTCATATCGGAAAGATGGACAAGATACGGCAGGACGTGCTGGAAGCCCGGTACCGAGAGCAATGGCGAGACTTGGAGGTGACGTACATATTTGGCCCGACGGCCACAGGCAAGACCCGTGGAGTGATGGAGCAACACGGGTATGGAAGTGTGTACCGAG
>CANSXE010000028.1 GCA_947650875.1 uncultured Bacillota bacterium
CTTTTGTCTTTTTTGCTCTCATTGTCGATGTGCTTATGTGAACACTACCTAATAAGATTACAGAGGGAAGTTTACTGTTTTAACGGCTGATATACCTGCCGCAGACTTTCTTCTGAAATTCGAATAAATTCTTTTGCGATAAAAGACAGGTACATGTTTTTTCGGTAAACAATGGCCATTTTTCTGCTGTATTGTTTTCCAATATGAAAAATATTTACCTGATCCCGATCTCTGTGACAGTAGTACAGCGTATCTGGTATGACAGCAGCGCCCAAGCCAGTTGCAGACATTTGAAAACAGATATCCATGCTGTGGCTTTCCAAAAGAATTCTGGGATAAATCTGTGCATCGGAAAAAATCAGGTCAGCCAAGCGGCGCAAGTCATTCCCCTTTTGGAGTAAAAAGAAGGAGACTCCTTCCAATAGGGACAAGTCGAGAGGTTCTGAGAGGGCACCCGAGAGACATAGCGGATGTTGTTTTGCCAGGGAGAGAACAATTTGCTCGTCAAACAGGTTATGATAGCAAAAGCGGCTGTCTGTATGGGGATTAATTGTAAAAACAAGATCAATTTTCCCATTTACTAACAGTTTATTTAATTCTGTTTCGTTGCCTTCAGTAAATACAATATTAACCTCTGGATACTGCTGAATAAACTTTGGAAGAATGATCGGAGTAAACAGCCAGCTGCGGGACTGAGACATTCCTATATGAATACTTCCGAACTTTGGCTGCTTCTGTTCCCGATATTGAGCTAAAAGGTTGCGTTTAATTTGCAGGATATCCCGTGCCGATTGGAGAAATAGTTCTCCAGAAGGGGTAGGTATCAGTGCACCGGTAGATCTAAGAAAAATCTTAATGCCTAATTCAGCTTCCACATGGGCAAGTGTTTGGGATAAGGCGGATTGTCCGATATAGAGCTTTTGAGCGGCTCGGGTAATATTTGCTTCTGTTGCAATGGTGACGATATATTCCAGCTGTTTGTCTGTCAAGGGTATCAGCTCCATTCATATTTTCTAATACATAAAATTATTATAATTATATTTTACAAATTTGTAAAGATATATTATACTAAAACTAAAGTGATACCAAAATAAAATTTTGTATAAAGAAGGGAGATTATAAGGTGAAAACAATGATAATTGAGTGGCCCGAATTGGATGTGAAGGTTGAGGCGATTCTGGAAGATGTCAGAAACGCCGAGTTAATTAATGAAATTTGGGCACAGTTGCCTATGGTAGCAGTACAGGAACATGCGGCTGTAACAGGAAAATCTATGTATGCTTGGGTTCCTATGGTAAGTACGGCGGAAATTCCGTTTCAGATGCGGATTAAGGACACACCCCCTGGAGTTGTCTCCTATTCGCAAAAGACAGGTAATAAGATGGTAGTCCGTTATGGAAAGGTTACAGAAGATCTGATGACCCCGATTGTAGGATTTATTGACCAAAAGTATGTTCCAGAGCTGGAGAAGGTGGGCACGGCAGTCTGGAATAACTACAAGATAGATAGTGATGATCGGAAAATATATACTGTAAAATTTTCAAAAGGACGTGAGGGATAATGAAAAAGTGGGAACAGCTCAAGCAGGATATTGAGACTTCTTTTAAAGCTATGCAGTTGGAGGAACCCAAAGAGCTTCACGATTTTCGAACTAATACCGCCGGAACAGAGGCAGGTTCTTTTGGAGAGTATTGGGCAGCATTGGACTTTGCTGTCGGCATGGTCCGGGACTTAGCAGGGTATACCATGTATCCCATGCTGAAAATGGCTTACAGCCCCACGTTTTCATTGAAACAGCTGCAAGAGGCGTATATGTTGCTCCATCCGCCCTATACTGAATACCTTGGCTATTCCGGCATGTTTGAACTACGGATATTTTGTCGGCGTTTTCGGGAATGCTTTGATGAGTTTGAGAACAAAGAGGAATTTATTGAACTCTATAAGGTGTTTTTGATATATGTTAATAAAACAGTTGCTTGGACCTATCATTATTTTACATGGGAAGTGGGCTACGAGTGGCAGAAACGGCAAAATCAAAAGCAGAAAAATTAGAGAAAAAATGAGATCACGAAAATAGGTATAGCAAAGCAGATCGTCGTATTCTGGCGGTTGCGGAATGGAGAGTTTATGATGAGAGCTTTCCCAAATAAGCCGTAACAGTACCGTAAATATATTGTAATAGGGGTGTAGCAAATGAAAAAAGTGATTTTGAACGGGAAAGATCTGAGCATTGAGGATGTCGTAAAGGTAGCACGCGAAGGATATAGCGTGGAGATCGAAGCGGAGTGCATGGCGCACATTGCCGAGGTGCGGGAGTACATGGAGCGGGAGTGGATGCGGGAGGATGCGCCTGCGGTGTATGGCTTTAACACCGGTTTGGGCAAGCACAAGGACTGTAAGGTATCCATTGAGGAGAGCGACCTGCATCAGTACCGTACAGTTCTGTCCCACTGCGGAGGTGTGGGTGAGCCGGCCCCGGAGGATGTGGTCCGGGCGGCAATGTGTGTGCGGCTGAACGCTTTCTGCCGGGGCGTATCCGGTCTCCGGCCCGTGGTAGTGGAGCGTCTGGCGGAGTTGCTGAATAAAGGCGTCCATCCTGTGGTCCCCTGGCAGGGCAGCGTAGGAGCCTGCGGAGACTTAGCTCCTATGGCCCATATTGTCTCTGTGCTTATTGGCGTACCTCAGGCGGAGGCCTTCTATCAGGGCGAGCGGATGCCGGCCCAGGAGGCGCTGAAGAAGGCAGGTATCACCCCCGTGGAGTTCCAGCTGAAGGCGAAGGACTGCTTGGCACTGCTGAACGGGACCACCATGTTTGCCGGTATGGCCTGTCTGAATGTCTATGACGCAGAAAAGCTGTACAAGGTAGCTGAAATTACCACTGCCCTGTCGCTGGAGGCAGTAAGAGGGGAGACCCGGGCTTTTGATCCCCGTATCCAGAGCGTTCGGCCTTATGCCGGCCAGATCAAGGCAGCGGCCAATGTGCTGCGCCTGGTAGAGGGCAGTGAGCGTGTAACCGAGGATGCCCGCAAGGTGCACCTGGATTACGACGTGATGCATGCCCATTATCAGGAGCGGGTGCAGGATGTGTACTCCCTGCGGTGTATGCCCCAGGTGCAGGGCATCTGCCGGGAGAACCTGAGCTATGTCAAACACCTCATCACCGTGGAAATCAATGCAGCCACCGACAACCCCCTCATCTTCCCTAAGGGAGACGGCCACTACGAGTTCCTGTCCGGCGGTAACTTCCACGGTGAGCCCACTGGCTTCGCCATGGATCTGCTGACCATGTCGCTGGTGGAAATCGGAAATATCGCGGACCGGCGGTGTTTCTCGCTGTGTGATCCGACGCTGAGCTATGGTCTACCTCTGGCGCTGGCCAGCGAGCCCATTGGCCTGAACTACGGCTACAATATCATCTGCTGTTCTACCTCCGCTCTGGCCTCGGAGAACAAGACACTGGCTTTCCCCTCCGTCTGTGACAACATCCCCACCAAGGCAAATCAGGAAGATCATGTGTCTATGGCGCCGTGGTCCACCCGTAAGGCCCAGCTTGTTATCAAAAATCTGGAGAAACTGCTGGGAATCGAGCTGTTGCTGGCTGCCCGGGGTATCTATATCACTGGCGAGAAGCTGGGACAGTTCAAGCTGGGTAA
This sequence comes from uncultured Bacillota bacterium, assembly GCA_947650875.1. Lineage (GTDB taxonomy): Bacteria > Bacillota > Clostridia > Oscillospirales > Oscillospiraceae > Lawsonibacter. Next base: position 3,654 of record CANSXE010000028.1, read on the forward strand.
GGGCACTTCGGTGGCGTACGATTTGGTAACTAAACGAATCCAGTTTAATGCAGAGGCAGATACCTACATGCGAGTACAGTCGCAGGCCGCGGTTGAACTGGTGGAATCCGGTGAGCTGCTCAAGGCTGTGGAGACCGCAGTGGGCGAGCTGTAAGCATCATCACATTATTTTAGCAAAGGGCGACCGGTATATATTTTCCGGCTGCCCTTTTTTAGGAGAAAGTATATGAAAAATGAAAAAAACAATGAAATTACTTTGTTTTTAAATGGGAGTGAGCAGCGGTTTTGCGTGGAAACAGACGAGACGCTGCTTCATGTTCTTCGGAAGCGAGCGGGGCTGACAGGGGCAAAAAAAGGATGTGACCTTGGAGAATGTGGAGCGTGCACTGTGATTTTGGACGGGCGTGCGGTAAATTCCTGCTGTGTATTTGCGGTGCAGGCGGATGGGAAGCATGTAGAGACCATAGAAGGGATCGGAACGGCGGAGCACCCCCATCCGCTTCAGCAGGCCTTTGTTAACGCAGGAGCTATCCAGTGCGGATTCTGCACCCCGGGGATGATTATGGCGGCCAAGGCGTTGCTGGACCGCAATCCCCGGCCCAGCCGGGAGGAGATACGGCAGGCGTTGTCGGGCAACCTGTGCCGGTGTACCGGTTATGAGCGGATTGAGCAGGCGGTCATGATGGCGGTGGAGATTATTAGCGGGTATGCAGAGAGATAGGGAGGAACAGCCTGTGAATGAACACCAATTTGAAAATGTAAATATTGGGATACCCCGGTTGGAATCTCTGAGTAAAGCGCTGGGGCAGGCGAAGTATACCGATGACCTTCGCCTGCCCAATATGGCTTATGCGGCCTTGGTGCGCAGTCCTTATTCCTGCGCACGGGTGCTGTCCATTGATTTGACCGAGGCGGAGAAAATACCTGGATATTTGGGTTGTCTGCTTCCGGAGGATGTACCCCGGCAATACTTTAACTGCTCCGGCAATCCGCCTTCTCCTCTGCTGATTCATGATGAGCTGGTTTTAACACGGGAACCGAAAGTGCTGGGCGACCGCATTGCATGCGTGGCGGCAGAGACCGAGGAAATGGCCCGGGCGGCGGCGGATGCGGTACAGGTAGAGTATGAGGTGCTGACCCCTTACCTGGATGTTCGCAGTGCCTTGAGAGAGGAGGCTAAAGCCATCCAGCCCCACATCTCTGAGGATAATGTTATCCAATACCGGGATGTGAGCCAAGGGGACCGAGGGGCAGGCGAATCGGCCAGCGACTTTATTGTGGAAGACTGTTTTTCTACCCCCCCCATGCAGCATGTGACCATTGAGCCAACTAGCTGCCTGTGTGACTTCAGCGATGGGGAACACCTGACTGTTTACAGTACTTCCCAAACTGTTTTTCAGGAGCGGAGACTGATTGCAGAGATATTGGGATTGCGTGAAGCCGATGTTCGTTTTAGCAAGCCAGTAGTAGGCGGCGGCTTTGGCGCCAGACAGCAACTCCACGCCCAGCATATCGCGTCACTTATGTCCAAAAAACTGCACCGGCCAGTAAATCTATCTTATACCCGAGAGGAGGATCTGTACTCTGTAGTGCGCCATGCTTCAGAAGTGAAGCTTCGTATCGGCGCCAGCCGAGATGGCAGACTACAGTTGTTTGACGTGGAGTACTACCTGAACGCCGGTCCCTACACCACTCACACGCCCACTGTAGTAGCGGCGGCGGCCCGGAAACTGCAATATAACGTGCCAAATTATTTCTTCCAAGGCTACAGCGTCTACACTAATCATATTACCGGCGGGGCTTTCCGGGGCTATGGCAATACTCAGATCAGCTTTGCCCGTGAAATACTTATGGACCGGCTGGCGGATAAGCTGGGAATGGACCCGGTAGAGCTTCGTCTGATAAATCACGTACAGGTAGGCGAGTGCTTCCCCTGCGCCAGTATTCCGGTAAGCAGTAACGGAATTGAGGACTGCGTCCGGAGATGCCAGGCCATCCAGGCGGAGATTGATACCCAATTTCCTCTGGTGGACAATGAAGAGGTGCGCCAGGCTTGGGGGATTTCTTTCAGTTGTCATGGCTCCGGTCCGTCCTCCAAGGAAGGATTAAGTTCTGCCATAGTGATGCTAAATGACGATGCAACGGTACAACTGTTGGTGGGCTCTTCCGACATCGGCCAGGGCAGTGAGACTATGGAGAGCCAAATTGCGGCGGAGTGCCTTGGCATCCCTCTGTCCAGTGTGCGGATTACGGCGGCAGATACCCTGTTGACTCCCTATGATACAGGGACGTTTGGAAGCAGTCAGACCTTTATTTGCGGCAATGCGATAACCCGTGCTTGTGATGATCTGAAAGCGAAAATTCTGGCTCAGCTGCGGGTCATCTTTCCAGAGGGAAAAGTGGAGGAGCGTGCCAATCGGTATGTGGTTCAGGAAAACGGACAGACTACGGAACTGGATCTGGCACAGGCTGCCCGGAAAATCATGTACGACCCCAAGGGTGGAGTGATGATCGGTGCAGGTACTTATAAGGCGGCAGCCTGTCCTAACCCGTTTTCTGTCTGTTTTGTTAAAGCGGAGTATTACAAAAAACTCAATGCTATCCGACTATTGGATATCATTGAGGTGGTGGATGTAGGCACACCTATCAACCGGCTGACAGTGGCAGGTCAGTTAGAGGGTGGCATTGCCCAGGGCGTGGGCTACGCCCTATACGAGCGGATGGAGATTAACCCGAGAAGCCGCCGTACTCTGTCCTCGGATCTGCTCCACTACCGTATTCCACAGATGGACGATATGCCCCAGACTTATGTGGATATGGTGGACAGTCATGACCCCTACGGCCCGCTGGGAGCCAAGAGTGTGGGGGAGCTGGCAACCGTACCAGTGGCGCCCGCCATCGTGAATGCTGTTCGTCGCACCAGTGGCCAGGAGATAAACGCGCTGCCGCTGTGCGACAGATTTGTGATTTTGCCCAGTAGGCGAAAGGAGGGTTAGTATGGTGGTCAGAACGATAGAAGAGACCTTAAAGGTTCAGGCAGGGACCTTTGTGGGGGGAGGCACCGACCTGATGCCACTGCTGAAAAACCATGCCCGAAATGACAAAAATCTGGTTTTTTTGAACCGGATGGAGGAGCTGAAGGGGATTCGGAAGGAGACTGATTATCTGTATCTGGGTGCGGGCGAGACGCTTTATGATTTGTCTGTTCACCCACTGGTTCAGAAGCTGGCCCCTGCTATTGCCCAAGCTGCGGGGATGACGGCATCCCCGCAAATCAGGAATATCGCCACCCTTGGCGGTAATATCATGCAGGACCGCCGGTGTATCTACTTCAATCAAAGTCAATTTTGGCGTAAAGGGCTGGAACGGTGTTTCAAAACTGGTGGAAATATCTGCCATCAGATTCCCAATTCTCCAGTCTGCCGGGCCATCTACTACTCCGATGTGGCCACGGCGCTGTTGGCGTATGAGGCAGAAGTGGAGTGCGTGGAAAACAAAATAAGAAGTTGGATTCCGGTCCAGAAATTGGTCCACCGTCACAGTCAAGTCAATGGACTGGCCTGTGATTGTCATTTGCCGCTGCTGGTAGTACGTTTCCGTGTACCGCTCCCCGCAGAAGGAGAACAGAGCGTCTTTAACAAGTACGCCATGCGCTCTACGATAGACTTCCCGTTAATTAACTTTGCCTTGCGCGTAGGCGGAGACCGCCCGGCCCGTGCGGTGGCCGGAGCTGTGGCTCCGGAACCAGTACTCCTAGAGGAGACCGGAAAGCTGCTGGATGCCGGTTCAGATACCAATACTGTGACTGCTGCCTGTGAGGAAGAACTGAACCGATTGGCTTTGCCCATCCGTGAGGCATGTATTCCACCGGCAATGAAACGAATGCTTTATCAACAGTTCAGAGAATTGTTGGACGTACGGGCCAAAAACAGAATGTGATGCCAACTGATAAGATTCTATTTAGAGAGTTTTTACAGAAGACCTGCTATCTGTTTCATTCGGTTTTTGCGCAATCGGTGGGGCGGCCAGAGAGCATCTCCAGCCCATGACCCAAAGCGGGCAAAACTGCCTCTATATTTTCCTTTGCGGCTTTTGGGGAGCCGGGAAGATTGATAATGAGAGTACTACCCCGGATGCCCGCCTGAGCCCGGGAGAGCATGGCCCGGGGCGTGATCTGCAAAGAAGCGTACCGCATGGTCTCTGGAATGCCGGGAACCATGCGCTGGCAGACGGCCAGGGTGGCCTCCGGGGTGACGTCCCTGGGGGCGAAGCCGGTTCCGCCGGTAGTGACCAGCAGCTGAACTTCCCCGGTGTCGGCAATCTCCCGCAGGGCGGTCTCAATCAGAGACTGCTCATCCGGGACGACAGCAGTCTTGACCACGGCAAAGCCCGCCTCTCTCAGCAGTCCCGCTACCAGCGGCCCTCCTTCGTCGGGGCGCTCTCCCCGGAAGCTGCGGTCGCTCACCGTTAAAACAGCGGCGTGAAACATAAAATTTCTCCTTCCTATCGTTCAAAAAGCAAGATGTCCCGGGGGCAGATGGAGACGAGGAGCCGCTCCTTGGGCTGGATGGCCCGCCAGGCCATTTTCTCCAGCTCCATCCTCAGCAAGGGGGCGTCCTGCTCCGCCCCTTCGGGGCGGAGCAGGACAATGGTATTGAATACATCCTCCACCGCTCTGAGAACTAAGCAGGAGAAGGTGTTTTCCTCCTGCCCCTCCGCCGGGGTGACAAAATGGGCCCGCACCCCCATGCGCCGCACCCCGTCGGGCACCGGGCGGCCGCAGTTCAGGGTCAGGTTCCACTCCGGGAGATAGACCTTGTCCCCTTTGGGTACAGCGTCGGCATAGTTTTTGCACCCGGATAGCCGGGCGGCTGTCTCGGTATTCGGTGCGTGGAACAGCTCTCTCAGGCTCTGTAGTGGGCCGGAGCGTCCGCCCTCTATGACGCAGACCCGGCGGCAGTTTCGGAACACCTCGCCTTGGTCGTGAGAGACCCACAGAACTGTCCCGGAAAAGCGGTCCAGCGTGTCCAGAAGCTCTGTCTCCAGCTGGTATTTGAGAAAGCTGTCCAGGGCGGAAAAGGGCTCGTCCAGCAGCAGAGCCTTGGGCTCCGAGGCCAGGATGCGGGCCAGAGCTGTCCGCTGCTGCTGCCCCCCGGAGAGCTGGCCCGGCCGCAGCCCGGCTGCCTGTTCCAATTGGAAGCGGCGGAGCAGACGGTTTACTATCTCCTTCCGCTTGGTGCGCTCCCGGACGGCGGCGGCAATATTTTGCGCCGCCGTCATGTGGGGAAAGAGGGCGTACTGCTGAAACAGATAGCCCACCCGGCGGCGCTGGGGCGGCAGATTGACCTTCGCCACACTGTCAAAAAGGATTGTACCATCAAGGACGATTTTCCCCTCATCCGGTTTGATGATTCCGGCGATACACCGCAGGGTCACTGACTTGCCGCACCCGGAGACCCCCAGCAGGGCAAGCCGTTCCGTCTCCGTCTCAAATTGAACCTGAAGCTGAAAGTTCCCCAGCTTTTTTTTGATGTCTACCGACAGCGACACGGCTCTCGTCTCCTCTCCAACAGGCCGATGGCAAACAGAAAGACGGCGGAAATGGCCATGTTGACCAGTACCCACCGGAGGGCACCTGCGTCATCCCCGGTGCGCCACAGCTGGTAGACGGTGGTGGAGATGGTGGCGGTGCGCCCCGGCGTGTAGCCGGCCACCATAGAGGTGGCGCCGTACTCCCCCAGCGCCCGGGCAAAGGCCAGTACCGCCCCGGCGATAATCCCCCGTTTGCAGCAGGGCATTTGTACCCGCCAGAACACCCAGGTATCAGACCGGCCCAGGGTGCGGCCCGCGTTGGCCAAATCCTGGTCAAAGCTCTCAAAGGCCCCCCGGGCGGTGCGGTACATCAGGGGAAAGGCCACCACTACCGTGGCGAAGATGGCGGACTGCCAGGTCATCACCAGACGGACGCCAAAGGCCCTCTGGACCCAGCTTCCCAAGGGACGCTTGGGGCTCAGCAGCAGGAGGAGCAGCCAGCCCACCACCGTAGGGGGCAGCACCAGGGGAAGCGTAAGGATTACGTCCAGCGCCGCTTTGACCAGTCCAGGCAGGCGGGACAGCCAGTGGGCGCAGGCAATTCCTAGAAAGAACACGATCACCGTGGAGATGGCCGCGATGCGCAGAGAGTTGAACAACGGATACCAGTCCATAATTGTCCTTCTTTCCAGAGCATTTTATCATCTTATGGGAGAGAAACCAACTGTCTCAAACATTTTCCTGACAGCATTGTCCCGGGGGGAATTGCCCTGGAGCCACTCCAGGAAAACCCTGGTCTCCTCCGGGTGCTTGCTGTCGGCCAGGACGGCAGCGGGGTAGATGACCCGGCCGCACATCTTCTCCGTGGCGCTGTCCACCACCATCAGCCCGGCGGAGAGGGCGTCAGTGGCGTAGATGATGCCGCAGTCCACCGTCCCTTCGGACACCTGGGTGGTGACCTCCTTCACGTTGGAACCGTAGGTGAGCGCTCCGGCTAAAGACGTCTCGTCCAAGCTGTAGTAAGCGAAGATTTTTTGGGTGTACTGGCCCACCGGCACGTCGCTGTTGCCCACAGCCAGCAGTACGTCCCCGGACTCCAGCAGCTGGGCCAGCTGGTCAAAGCCCTCGACCCCCTTGGGGTTGCCCTGGGGGACGGCCAAGGTCACCTTGTTCTCCAGAAGGTCCACCCGGGTTCCCTCCAGCAGGGAGCCGGTCTCGTCCAGGGCATCCATCTGTTTGGGGGAGGCGGAGATGAACAGGTCGCAGTTCGCCCCCTCCTGAATCTGGGTGAGCAGGGTGCCTGAGGAGTCGTAGGTGGGAATGATAGTCACGTTGGGGTCCACCGCGTTGTAGGCCTCAATGAATTCGTCCAGGGCCTCCGTCATGGAGGAGGCGGCAAATATGTGGAGCTCCGTCTCCTCGGGCTTTGAGGCACAGGCGGTCAGGAGCAAAAGCAGGATGACGGGCCATATTTTTTTCACAGGGCCCTCACTTTCCAAAGGGGCAGAGGGGATACCGGCAGGGCTTGCAGCCCAGGCACAGGCCGCCCTCACCCATCCCGGCCAGATCAGCCCGGGTGACGGGCACACCCGCCACGATTCGGGGCAGTACCAGGTCAAAGACGATGGCCCCGGCGTACATGACACAGCCGGGCAGCCCCATGACGGGGGTGCCGTCCTCATAATAGCCCAGCAGGAACATGGCCCCGGGCAGGACAGGCGCGCCGTAGGAGACAATATTGGCTCCTGTTGCCCGGATGCCGCCGGGGGTGCTGTCGTCCGGGTCCACGCTCATGCCCCCGGTACAGAGGATCATGTCCACTCCGCTGGCCCGGGCCGCGTTGACAGCGTCGGCTACCGTCTCCACCTCGTCTCCTGACTGCACTATGGAGCGGGTCTCCACTCCATAGCCGGCCAGTTTTTCCACCACCACGGGGGAGAAGGTGTCTTGAATGCGCCCCGCCTTCACCTCGTTCCCGGTGACGACGACGGCGGCAGTTTTCAGCTTCCAGGGCCGGAGGGAGAGCAAGGGCCTTGCTCCGGCGGCCTCCTCCGCTTTTTGAAGAACTTCCTCCGGGACCGTCAGGGGAATCACCCGGGTGCCCGCCAGCTTGTCCCCTTTGTGGACCGCCGTGTTCCCGTGGCGGGTGGCGATCATCACGTCCCCCACCGAATTGACGGCGGTAAGTCGCCGGCTGTCTACCTGAAACAGGCCGTCACAGTCTGCGAAAACCTCAATTTTCCCCTCCTTGGGGTCGGAGAGGGTCATATTTTCGTTGTGGCACAGCGCTGCCAGCCGTGCGGCCCCCTCGTCCTCGTGGAGCATTCCGGGAACCATCTCCCAGACATACAGGTGCTCCTTGCCCATGGACAGCAGCACAGGGATGTCTGCCTGGGTGACCACATGGCCCTTGCGGAACCGGGCGTCCTTATACCGGTCCTTGATAATCTGGGTCATGTCGTGGCACAGGACGTGGCCCACAGCGTCCTCGGTTTTGATGAGCTTCATGTCAGCACCTCGATTTCATCTCCGGCCCGTACAATTCCCTCTTTGACCACCACGGCAAAGATGCCCTCGGTGGGCATGACACATTTCCCTGCCGCCCGTTTGATGGCGCAGTCGCTGTGGCACTCCTTGCCGATCTGGGTGACCTCCAGCTCCGTCTCTCCCATCCGCAGGCGGGTCCCCACCGGGAGACTCTTCAGGTCGATGCCCCGGGTGTTGATGTTCTCGGCAAACATTCCGCTGCCCAGCGGGACGGGGCAGGCGGCGCGCATAGAGTCGATGCTCTCCTCGGCAAGCAGGCTGACCTGCCGGTGCCAATCCCCGGCGTGGGCATCCCCCACAATGCCATGGCGGAGCTTGAGCTGAATTTCCCGTACAGGGTGCTTCTGCTCCCCCTTTTTCTCACTGATGTTGACAGAAATGACCTCTGCCACGGCGCTCACTCCTCAATGTTGTAGTCTCCGCTCTTGCCGCCGGACTTGGACAGCAGGCGGATGTGTTCAATCCGCATATCCTTCTGAATTGCTTTGCACATGTCGTATATGGTCAGGGCGGCGGCGGAGACAGCGGTAAGGGCCTCCATCTCCACCCCGGTGACCCCGGTGCAGGTGACGGCAGCGGTGATCTCCACCCGGAAGGGCTCCTCCAACAGGACAAAGGAAATGTCAATCCCCGTGAGGGGCAGGGGGTGGCACATGGGGATGAGCTCCCAGGTGTGCTTAGCCGCCTGGATGCCCGCCACCTGGGCCACCGCCAGCACGTCCCCCTTTTTGATGGTCCCGGCCCTGATTCGCCCAAGGGTCTCCCGGGACATATGTATCTCGCCCTTGGCCACGGCGGTGCGGCAGGTGACAGTTTTACCGGTTACATCCACCATTTTGGCCCGGCCCTGTTCGTTAAAGTGGGTCAGTTCTTCCATGTGCTAACCTCCGATCTGATTCATGTTCCGGGGGGTGTCGCTGGACCGCTCTGTCAGGTGGTGCTCCTGGGGCTTGCTCAGGATACCCCGGTGGATGGTCTCCTCCAGCGCCTGTCCGTGGAGACCCCGCAGGGGAATCTCCTCCTGGCTGTGGAGACAGCTCTTCAATTTGCCGTCTGAGGTCACCCGAATGCGGCGGCACTGAGAACAGAAGGTGTGACTGAGGGGGGAGATAAGGCCCACCGTTCCCTTTGCCGCCGGCAGGCGGTACCGCAGGGCCACGCCCCGGGTCTCTATGGGCTCCAAGGCAGGAAAACGCTCCAGAACTGTGCGGCATGGGAGGAAGCATTCCCTGTTCCAATGGGCGCAGGGACCCATGGGCATCAGCTCAATGAATCGCAGCTCCCAGGGGTGCTCCATCGTCAAAGCCAGAAAGTCCTCCAGCTCATCGTCGTTGAAGCCGCCGATCAGGACAGTGTTCAGCTTCAAATCGGAAAACCCAGCGCGTTCCGCGGCTGCGATGCCGTCCAGCGCCTGGTTCAGCTCCCCGCCCCGGGTCATGGCACGAAACCGCTCGGGGCGCAGGGTATCCAGGCTGATGTTCAGCCGCTGGACTCCAGTCTCCCGGAGGGGGGCGGCCAGCTCTGGCAGCAGGGCGCCGTTGGTGGTCAGACACAGCTCCCGGACCTCCGGGATGGCGGCAATGCCCCGGCAGATGTCCAGAATCCCCCGGCGCACCAGGGGCTCCCCGCCGGTGATGCGCACCTTTGTTACACCGCAGCGGGCGGCTGCCTGTACAATCTCCACACACTCCTCCACGGATAGGATATCCTCGTGGCAAAGCTTGCGCACCCCTTCCACAGGCATACAGTATTGACATCGGTAGTTGCACAGGTCGGTTACCGACAGGCGCAGATAGTCCACCGTACGGCCGTATGCGTCTATCATGTTCGACCCCTCCCATTCTCTGCACGTATCAGAATGAGCTGAGCGGCAACGCTCACCGCGATTTCTGCCGGGGTCTCGGCCTTGATATCCAGGCCGATGGGGGTGGTGATCCGGGCCAGGTCATTGTCGGTATAGCCCATCTCCCGCAGCTTGGCGAACACCGCCACTGTTTTTCTCCGACTGCCGATGACACCGATATATCTGGCCGGGGTTTTCAGCGCCTGGGCCTGGACGGCGAGGTCGTCCTTGTGTCCCCGGGTCATGACCACCACATAGTCCTCGGCGGTGATTTCCCTGTAGGCAGTGGGGTCATCGTTGTGGATTAGCCGAATTTCCTCTGCGCCGGGAAACAGCTCGGACCGGCAGAAGTCCTCCCGGTCCTCCAGCACCACACACCGGAAATCCACCGCCTTCAGAACGGGGACAAGGGCCTGTGAGACATGACCGCCCCCAAAGATGTACACCCTTACCGGCGGCAGAAGCCGTTCCGTCTCCTGTCTGGCCCAGGCGATGGCCGCTTTGTCGCCGCTCGGGAGATACCGAAAGCTGACCTGTACCTCGCCGCCGCAGACCATGCCCAGATCTTGTACCTCGTTGGGCCGAAGTTGGAAGTTCTCCACACGGTTCTGGCCTGTTTGCAGGACTTCCAGGGCGATCTGTTCGCTGCGGTACTCCACCGCACCGCCGCCAATGGTGCCCGCCGCTCTGCCCTGGGCTGTTACCAGCATTCTGGCCCCTGCGCTGCGGGGGACAGAGCCGCTGCTGGTCTCGATAGTCACGAGAACCGTATTTTCTCCGGCGGATAATATCCGCTCAAGCAGATGAAATACTTCCATAATTACCTCTTATCTGTTACTGTATTACAGTTATTCTGCCGGGCTTCCCTGAGGACTGCTGAAAAGCGGGCAAATGTAAATCAGCTTGGCCCAAGATTCCACTCCCGTTTCTCCGTTCAGTAAATTATTGTTATAACAATATAAATATATTAAAAGATATTATTCTGTCAACGTGATTTTGCGATCTTGTGATCTTCAACTTGTTTTTTTGTCTCTCCTGAACTATAATAGTAAAAAAGGAGGGCCGCTATGGAGCTGGAACAGGCGTTGGAAATCTGCCGAGGGATTACCGCTGTGATCGGCGGAGGAGGGAAGACGTCTCTCCTGCGGGTCCTGGGGAAGAGGTTGGCTGGCCAGGGACATACCGTGCTGTTGTGTACCACCACAAAGATTTATCCCTTTCCTGGTCTTGTGAATTTAGAGACCCCCTCAGAGGAAGAACTGAAAAACGCCTTAACTGCCCACGGTCTGGTCGTGGCGGGGACTCAGCTTTCCGGAACGGGGAAGCTGACTGCTTTAAATTTCCCCATAAACCGGCTTGTTGACTTGGCGGATTATGTGTTGGTAGAAGGGGATGGCTCTGCCGGCCGTCCCCTTAAGGCTCATACCCCTCATGAGCCGGTAATTCCCGCCCGGGCAAATCAGACTATTTTGGTCGTGGGGGCCAGCGGGTTTGGGCAGCCCATTCTCCAGGCGGCACACCGCCCGGAGCTGTATGCGGATCTGGCCGGAGTCTCTGTCACCGCCCCTGCCACCCCGGAGATGGCGGCGGCGGTACTGCTGGCGGAGGGCCTGCACGACAGAGTTTACATCAATCAGGCGGATACGGCCTGGCGCCTGTCTGGGGCTCAAACATTGAAGGGCCTGCTCTCCTGCCCTGTGACAGTTGGGGCATTAGAGCAGGAGGGAGGTCATGTATTATGCTGGTAGTCATTCGCGGAGCCGGTGACATTGCAACCGGGATTGCGCTGCGTTTGTTTCGGGCCCGAATTCAGGTGGTGATGACCGATTTGGAGTGTCCCACCGCCATCCGGCGGACGGTGTGCTTCTCCCAGGCGATCTCCGACGGGGAGACGGCGGTAGAGGGCGTGACGGCAAAGCGGGCGGAGACACCCGCTCAGGTGCTGGCGCTGCTGGAGCAGAGGATTGTCCCCGTGCTGGCCGACCCGGAGGGGCACTGTATCTCGACTTTAAAGCCCGACGGGGTCGTGGACGCCATTTTGGCAAAAGAGAACTTGGGTACCCGTATCACAGACGCCCGGGTGGTGATTGGGGTTGGTCCCGGCTTTACAGTGGGAGAGGACTGTCACGCCGTGGTGGAGACCATGCGGGGGCACTATCTGGGCCGCGTGTTCTACACCGGCTCCGCCCAGCCCAACACGGGTATTCCCGGCCTGATCGGCGGCTTTGCCGGAGAGCGGGTCCTCCGAGCCCCGGCGGACGGGGTGTTTCACCCCCTGCGGAGGATCGGTGACCAAGTCAAGGAGGGGGAGACCGCCGCCACGGTGGACGGCCAGCCCATGGTGTGCACTCTCACCGGCATCCTCCGGGGCATTCTGCCCGAGGGCACACCAGTGTATAAGGGAATGAAGGCCGGGGATATTGACCCCCGGTGTAAGCTAGAGCACTGCTGCTGTGCCAGCGACAAGGCGCTGGCCGTGGGGGGCGGCGTGCTGGAGGCCCTGTTGGCCCTGGGCGGTCAGTCCAAATAGACCGCATACTCCCCTCGCTCTTCCACGCGGCCCACAACAGCCGCCTGGGGGATGCGTTCTCGCAGCTCTGACAGGCATTCCTCCGCGGCCCCCTCCGGCAGGGCGATGAGCAGCCCGCCGCTGGTCTGGGGGTCGTAGCAGATATCCTCCATGGCCCGGGTGACTCCCGGGCCTTTTTTTACCCCTGCGCCGGCGTAGTCCCGGTTGCGGTAGGCCCCGGCGGGGATGAAGCCCATCTCTGCCATCTCATACGTCTCGGGGTGGAAGGGGATGCCCGCCGTGTTCAGGCGGATGGAGCAGCCGCTGCCCTGGGCCATCTCATAGCTGTGGCCCAGCAGGGCGAAGCCGGTGACGTCAGTGCAGCTGTGGACGGGGTACTTTACCATGATGTCCCGGGCCGTTTTGTTCAGCGCCGACATCTGGCGGTAGAGCCGATCCAGTACCGCCTGTTCCACCAGGCCGGCCTTGGCGGCGGTGGTGAGAATGCCAACCCCCAGGGGCTTGGTCAGGAGGAGCACGTCCCCCGGCCGGGCGGCGGCGTTGGTGAGCACCCTGTCCGGATGGACAAAGCCGGTGACCGCCAGACCGTAGATAGGCTCTGCCCCCTGGATGGTGTGTCCCCCGGCGATGATGGCCCCCGCCTCATAGACCTTGTCATAGCCGCCCCGCAAAATTTCCTGGACGGTATGCGGCTCCATCCTGTCTGCGAGACACAGGAGATTCAAGGCCAGCTTGGGCTCGCCCCCCATGGCGTATACGTCACTGAGGGCGTTGGCGGCGGCGATCTGGCCGAACAGATAGGAGTCGTCCACGATAGGGGGGAAAAAATCGGTGGTCTGGACCAGGGCGGTCTCCCTGTCCAGCACGTAGACGCAGGCGTCGTCGCTCTTGTCGTAGCCCACAATCAGCCGGGGGTCGGAGTGGGTCCGGAAGCCCTCCAGCATTTGGACCAGCGTCCCGGCCCCCACCTTGGCTCCGCAGCCGGCGCAGCTGGCCAGCTTGGTCAGTTTTACTTCCGTTTCCATATTTCACCTCAGCTGTTCTCTGCCTGGTAGAGGGGGCGGTACCCCGCCGTTTCCACCGCGACAATCTGCTCCGTCTCCTCCGGGACGGACTCCGGGACCTCACCCTCGTAGCGCACGCAGGTGCCGCAGCTGCTGCTCAGGTCCCGGGGAACGGGCATCAGCCGGGCGGGCCAGCCCAGGGACTGACAGGTCCGCTTGAACCGAACGGCCCCGAAGTGGGAGTAGAAGGTGGCAATGCAGGTCATTTGGTCATGGTCAGGGTATACTCCCCGTCCCCCTCGGTGACGGACACAGTATACCCCTCGTGTTGGGCGTAGCGGGTGACATTCTCCCGGGAGACGGGGTTGTCCACCACCATCTCATAAGCCGCTCCCCCGGACTGCATGGCCTTACGGATCATGATAACCGGCTCCGGGCAGGAGAGCCCCCTGGCGTCTAATTTTTCCATGAGAGAGATTCCTCCTTATTGTTTTTTCCCAAAAGTGTTGGCACAGGCGATGACGGACACCACCGCCACGCCGGTCAGGACAGCGAGCTTGCCTGTGCCGGTGGGGCCCGCGCCGCTGGAGGCCAGGCCGAAGTTGTGGGCGAAGGCCGCCCCCACCATCAGGCCAAGTACGGCGGTGGCACTGTCGGTGTTGCCCTCACCGGACAGGACCAGCTGCCGCAGAGGACAGCCCCCCAGCAGGACGCAGCCGTACCCCGCCAAAAACATGCCCAAGGCGTTCCACAGGCCGTCGGTGTGGGCCACAGGCTGCTCGGCGAAACCGGGGTGAAAAACACCGAGATACAGATTTCCAAGGAGGGTGGCGGCAAAAATAGCCCCAAAGCCCAGAATCAGCTTAGGCTCCCGGAACAGGATCAGGTCCCGGATGCCGCCCACCATACACATCCGGGTGCGCTGGGCCAGCGCACCCACCGCCAGTCCGGCGACTAAGCTGACGAGGATTGCGGCGTGGCTGCCGCCGGGACCTCCGCCTGTCTCGGTGAAGTGGATAAAGCCGGGGGCGGACACCAGTAGAACCAGCAGGATCACCATGATGGCGGGCAGTGCGCCGCCCTCCCCGGCGGGTTGGCGGTAGGTGCGCTTTAGGGAGTAGCCCCGGCTGAGGAAGAACACCCCGGCCAGGATTCCGGCGGCAAACCCAACGAAGCCGAAGAGGGCGTTGCCGTCGCCCCCGGCCAGCCGCAGAATCATACGGAAGGGACAGCCCAGAAACATCAGACAGCCGATCATCACAAAGAAGCCCAGCACAAACCGGGTGACCGGGGCGCTGCCGCCCCGGGGGGAAAACTCCCTTTTCCACAGGGCCGCGGCCAGACTTCCCAGCACCAGGCCGGGAATCTCGGGCCGTATGTACTGCACCGCCGCTGCCTGGTGGAGACCCAGTGCCCCGGAGATGTCCCGGAGGAAGCAGGCGATACAGAAACCCATGTTGGCCGGGTTACCCAATTTTGTCAGCCCCGCCGCGATCACGCCGGTGATGAGTCCCGCGGTCACAATGACAAGGCGCTCTTTTTTGGTATCTATCAATTCCTTCACGCTCCTATTACAATATATTTACGGTAGAAGGCATGGCAGTCAGCCATGTCTTTTTCTGCATTGTTGCAAAAGCTGTTAAAATGAGAGGAAATTGGCCTGACACCACGCTCCAAGGACCAACAATACTACGTCTATATGACTGCTGTAGAAAACAAGTTCTTGAGATATATTACGATACTGCTACGGTTTATTTAGAAAAGCTCTAATTCATTATAAACTCTCCATTCTGCGACCTCCGGAATTCGATGGCTTGCTTTGCTATACCTATTTTGGTGGTCTCATTTTTTCTAATTTTTCTGCTTTTGGTCCTTGACAACTCTTGGCAGGTTTTGCAGACTTTTATGTAATTTCATTATAATATTTCATTTGGGGTATGTCCAATTCTATTTATAGAAAAAATAGAATTATTCATTTGATTTTATAATAAATATGTGATATGATATTTTTACGACTTGATTGGAGGATACTGCTCTATGGAGAGACTTTATCTGGACAACGCCGCTACCACTTTTCCGAAACCTCCCACTGTGGCTCAGGCAGTCTATGACTACATGACGGGCATCGGGGCCAACATAAACCGAGGCTGCTACGGGACGGCCTACGGCGTGGAGGAGCAGGTTCTGGAGACCAGGGAGCTGCTGTGTGAGCTGTTTCACGGCCCAGACTGCCGAAACGTTATTTTCACAAAAAATGTCACTGAGAGCTTAAATGTCCTGCTCAAAGGTCTCCTGCGCCCTGGGGATCATGTGCTTACCTCCTCTATGGAGCACAACGCGGTAATGCGTCCTCTGGTCCAGCTGGAACGGATGGGGGTGTCCTTTACACGAATCCCCTGCGATGGGCAAGGCTGGCTGGATACCGGCGCTCTGGAAGGCTGTCTGCGTCCGGAAACTCGTCTGGTAGTCATGACCCACGCCAGTAATGTGTGTGGCACGGTGCTGCCCATTGCCCAGGTGGGACAGTTTTGCAAAAAACAGGGCTTACGCTTCTTTGTGGACAGTGCCCAGACGGCCGGGGTGCTGGACCTAGATATGGGTGCAATGCACATTGACGCATTGGCCTTTACTGGCCATAAGGGGCTGATGGGTCCGCAGGGGGTGGGAGGCTTTATATTGACGGACAGTCTGTCCGCAGAGCTGGAGCCGCTCTTGTCCGGAGGAACAGGCAGTCTCAGCCATGCGGAGGAGGTTCCTGATTTTCTCCCGGACCGTTTCGAATCTGGCACATTGAATCTCCCTGGAATACTAGGCCTGCGCCAGGGGTTGATATTTTTGAAAGATGTCGGGCTGGAATCAATCCGGGCACACGAGTGGGCTCTGCTCCGGCAGTTCCGGGAGGGGTTGCGTCCCCTGGAAGAGAAGCGTCTGATTCAGGTGCTGGCAGGGGAGAGCGGTGTGGAACGGGTGGGGGTGGTGTCTATTCAGACCTTGGGGACGGAGTTGTCTCAGGCGGCCTTTAGGCTGGATGAGAACTTTGGTATTCAGACTCGAGTGGGACTGCACTGTTCCCCTGCCGCCCACAAAACACTGGGCAGCTATCCCATTGGCTCAATTCGTTTCTCCTTTGGCTTTTTTAATATCCTGGAGGATGTGAATCGAGCATTGGCTGCATTAACAGAGGTGTGCCGTGGAACTTAAACATCTGCGTTCTTTTGCCGCTGTGGTACAGTACAGCAGCTTTACCGAGGCCTCAGTAAAGCTCTACCTTTCTCAACCTACAGTCAGTTCTCATGTTCAGGCCCTTGAGGAGGAATTGGGTAAACAGCTTATACTACGAACGACCAAAAGTTTGGAGCTTACTTCCTTGGGGCACGCCGTATACCGGCGAGCCGTCGACATTCTGGAGCTCCAACGGCAGATTATGGAGATGTGCGCCCAAGACAGCAGGAAAATAATCCGCTTAGGCGCTTCTACCATTCCCTCCGCCTATATTCTGCCCCAACTTCTGCCTGAATTTGGGCAGCTCTACCCAGAAATTTATTTTACCGTGCAACAGGGCAACAGCAAGAGCGTGTCGGATGGATTGGCAGAAGGTTTATTTGACGTGGGTCTTGTGGGTATGAGAGACGATGACAGACTTATCTGTATTCCTTTTTATAAAGACCGTATTGTTCTGATTACGCCAGTGACCGAAGCCTATCTGTCCATGGCTGATTACCCTGCCACCCCCATAGAGGAGTTGCTGAGACAGCCTATTATTCTGCGGGAAACATCCAGCGAGAGCAGTAAAACTGCAGACCGTTTTCTCGACAGCATGGGGATCGACGAAAAGCATCTCCATGTAGTAGCCAGAGTCAACGATCAAGAAGCTATCAAGAACCTTGTGGCGGGAGGATTAGGAGTTTCTCTTATCTCTGAGCGGGCAGCCCAGAACTTTGTGGAAGAAAAGCGGGTATTAAAATTTGATCTGCCTGGGCAAAATTCCCGCAGTCTCTATTTGGCGTATCGGCGGGAATATACGCTCTCTTCTTATGTAAAGGATTTTTTGGCATTTACACAGAAAAAATATAAGAGATAGTACGGCAGCGAAAAATAAAAACAGTTTGTATATTCTATCTTCAATTAGAGAAGCATTTGTTATTTTCAATTGTAATGGCACATTAAAAAGGGTGAGAGGATCGTGTCCATATAAAATTCAGGAGGGATTATTATGTGTTTTTTCGTTATAGATAACTGCATCATGGTCACTAATTCTGACCGAGACCATCAATGAAAATCGGTGCAGTGTTGATGGCCTCAGGCTTTTCCAGGCGGTTTGGGACCAATAAGCTTTTGGAAAAGGTAGATGATGTCCCTATGATTCTACGAGCCTTTGATGCGCTTCCACGGACACTGTTTGAACGGTCGGCAGTGGTCAGCGCCTACCCTGAAATATTGAAGCTGGCTGAAGAGCTGGGATACGTGCCGATTCAAAACCTTAGGGCAGAGGAAGGACAGTCTGTCTCCGTCCGACTTGGGCTGTCTGAACTTTTGGAGATGGACGGCGTTCTCTTCGCTGTATGTGACCAGCCTTGGTTGAAGAGAAAGAGTGTGGAGAAACTATTGGAGCAGTTTTGTGCATCCCCGGATTATATCTGCGCCTTGAGCTGGCAGGGGAAACATGGCAATCCTGTGATTTTTCCTGCAGTATTCTTTCCAAAACTGCTTGTTCTAACCGGTGACCGAGGCGGCGGAAAGATTATACGGGACTATCTCCACCAGGTTCGCTTGGTGGAAGTGGAGTCTTTTAGAGAACTGCAAGATGTGGATACCCCTGCCGATTTTACATAGTATCGGCAGGCCCTCCTGCTGTCTGTTGGGTTTCCGCCTTTGATGATTCGCACCGTATCCATGTCCAGAACATACTCTAAATTTTCATAGTTGGAGAGAGCGTTTAAGGAGACAATCAACTCAGTGCCTTCGGCAAAAGAGACAAAAAATAATTTATTTCTCTAAAGTATTGACATATTACATTAGTGTGCTATAATGTACCAAAAAGGTACTGTTTTGACTGGAGGAAAACAGTTTGCTGATGACACGAGAGATGGACTACGCCCTGCGTATCCTGCGGGCGCTGCATCAGGAGGGACAGCTGTCCGCCGCTGCCATTGCCCAGCGGGAGCACATGCCCAAGGCCATTACACTGAAGGTTTTAAAGCAGCTCCACGCTGCCGGACTGGTGTGCAGCCGCCGGGGGAGCAGCGGGGGCTACGCCCTCCAGCGCCCCTGCGAGGGGCTGTATCTGGGTGATGTGTTCTCCGCGCTGGAAGAGCCTGTCCACATCAATCGCTGCCAGAGACCGGGCTACCGTTGCGAAAACCGACCCAGCGGGGACTGTAGCCTGTGTCGGGAGCTGTCCCGCATCCAGCGGGTGCTGGACGAGGAGTTTCGAAAAACGCCATTGAGCGCAATTTTCCAGGAACAATAACATAAAGGAGGAAATATCTGTATGCTGTATCAAACCACACAGGAGCATGAGGAGCTGCGGGCCAAGGTAAGGGAGTTTGCCGAGGCGGAGATCAAGCCCATTGCCTTCATGCTGGACAAAAACAACCAGTTCCCCACCGAGGCCGTGAAGAAGATGGGGGAGCTGGGCCTGATGGGCCTGCCCTATGAGAAGAAGTACGGCGGGGCCGGGTCGGACGCCCTGAGCTACGCCATCGCCGTGGAGGAGCTGGCCCGGGTGGACGGCGGCGCGGGGGTCATCCTGTCCGCCCACACCTCCCTGGGCACCTACCCCATCTACGCCTTCGGCACCGAGGAGCAGAAGAAAAAGTACCTGCCCGACCTGTGCTCCGGCAAGAAGCTGGGGGCCTTCGGTCTCACCGAGCCCAACGCCGGCTCCGACGCCGGCGGCACCGAGACCACCGCCGAGGACATGGGGGATCACTACCTCCTCAACGGCGAGAAAATTTTCATCACCAACGGCGGCGAGGCCAGCACCTATGTGGTATTTGCCGTCACCACCCCCGGCATCGGCACCCGGGGTATCTCCGCCTTTATTGTGGAAAAGGGCTGGGAGGGCTTCACCTTTGAGGAGCACTACGACAAAATGGGCATCCGCTCCTCCGCCACCTGCCAGCTGAATTTCAACAATGTGAAGATTCCCAAGGAGAACCTGCTGGGCAAGGAGGGCCAGGGCTTCAAGATTGCCATGTCCACCCTGGACGGCGGCCGCATCGGCATCGCGGCCCAGGCCCTGGGCATCGCTCAAGGGGCCTATGAGGCCGCTGTGGAGTACTCCAAGGAGCGGGTTCAGTTCGGCAAGCCCATCTGCCAGCAGCAGAACGTGGCCTTTAAGATTGCCGACATGGCCACCAAGCTGCGCTGCGCCCGGTTCCTGGTCTACTCCGCCGCCGAGCTGAAGCAGGCCCACGTCCCCTACGGCATGGAGTCCGCCATGGCCAAGCAGTACGCCTCCGACATCGCCCTGGAGGTCACCAACGACGCCCTCCAGATCTTCGGCGGCTCCGGCTACCTGAAGGGCATGGAGGTGGAGCGGTTCTACCGGGACGCCAAGATCACCACCATCTATGAGGGCACCAACGAGATCCAGCGGGTGGTCATCGCCTCCCACATCCTGGGCAAGGCGGCCAAGGAGGCCCCCTCCGCCGCCGCGGCCGGCCCTCGCGGCCCCGAGACGGGCGCCCGGAAGCGGCTCATCCTCAAGGACGGCACCGCCCAGGAGAAAGTGGAGACCCTTGTCGCCAACCTGAAAAAGGACGGCCACGACTTCACCGTGGGCATCCCCATGGACACCCCCATCACTCAGGCTGAGCGGGTGGTCTCCGCCGGACAGGGCATCGGGGAGAAGAAGAACATGAAGCTCATTGAGGACCTGGCCCGCGCCGCCGGGGCGGCCGTGGGCTCCAGCCGGCCCGTGGCCGAGACGCTGAAATACGTGCCCATCAACCGGTATGTGGGCATGTCCGGCCAGAAGTTCAAGGGCAACCTGTACATCGCCTGCGGCATCTCCGGGGCCATCCAGCATTTGAAGGGCATTAAGGACGCCTCCTGCATTGTGGCCATCAACACCAACCCCAACGCCAAAATTTTCAAGAATTGCGACTACGGCATTGTGGGCGACGTGCTGGAGATTCTGCCCCTGCTCACCAAGGCCCTGGACACCGGCGAGAAGCTCCCCGCCCCGCCCATGACCAAGATGAAGCGCATGGCCCCCAAGAAGGTCTACCAGCCCCGGAAGCTGTACATCTGCAACGGCTGCGGCCACGAGTACGACCCCATGCAGGGCGACCCGGAGAACGAGGTGAAGCCCGGCACCGCCTTCAAGGACCTGCCCGAGGGCTGGACCTGCCCCCACTGCGGCGAGGCCGTGGACCAGTTTATTGAGATCGAGGCGTAAATAGCTCCGCGTCCTAAAGCCCCCCTTTAACAATGGGGGAGGGCCATGCGAAGCATGGCGGGGGGATTCCGTAAACAGGAAACGCGTCTATCAAACGGAATCCCCCAGTCACCGCCTGCGGCGGTGCCAGCCCCCTTTGGCAAGGGGGCCGAAAATAAACCCCAGCATGAAAATATAAAGGAGGAAACCTCTATGTATAATTACCGCATGGTCACCGACGACCTGTACTGGGTAGGCGCGGACGAGCACCGGCTGGCCCTGTTTGAGAACATCCACCCCCTGTACCACGGCGTATCCTACAACGCCTACGTCCTGCTGGACGAGAAGACCGTCCTCTTCGACACCGCCGACTGGGCGGTGGGCCGGCAGTTCATCGCCAACGTGAAGGCCGTCCTCAACGGCCGCCCCCTGGACTACCTGGTCATCAACCACGTGGAGCCCGACCACGCCGCCTCCATCGAGGAGATTCTCCTGCGCTGGCCCAAGGTGAAGATCATCACCACCCCCAAGGCGGTGACCCTCCTCAATCAGTTCGGCTTCGGCCTGGACCCCAGCGCCATTGAGGAGGTGGCCGAGGGGGACACCAAGTGCTTCGGCAAGCACACCGTGGCCTTTGTCTACGCCCCCATGGTCCACTGGCCCGAGGCCATGGTCACCTTCGACACCACCAACGGCGTGCTCTTCTCCGCCGACGCCTTCGGCTCCTTCCGCTCCCTGGACGGCAAGCTCTTCGCCGACGAGTTCGACTTTGACCGGGAGTGGATCGACGACGCCCGGCGGTACTACACCAACATCGTGGGCAAGTACGGCCCCCAGGTGGTGGCCCTGCTGAACAAGGCCGCCAGCATTGTGGGCCTGGAGAACATCAAGTACCTGTGTCCCCTCCACGGTCCGGTGTGGCGCAAGGACCTGGGCTACATCATCGACAAGTACACCCACTGGGCCACCTACGAGCCGGAGGAGAAGGGCGTTATGATCGTCTACGCCTCCATGTACGGCAACACCGAGGCCGCCGCCGAGGTGCTGGCCGCCAAGCTCACCGCCCGGGGCGT
>CANSXE010000029.1 GCA_947650875.1 uncultured Bacillota bacterium
CGCCAGCGTTCATCCTGAGCCAGGATCAAACTCTCAATAAAATGGTATCTAAACGGCCGAAACCGCTTAAATCAATCTTATTGAAACTAAAACCTTAGCTTCAAAGAAATAATTGACGTTGTCCAACAAGCTTCTTTCGAAACTTACTTGAAACAACCAATCCTTCTGGTGCTTCGTGTTTGTCACGTTGTTTAATTTACAAGGTACACACCGCTCATCAGCGGCGGGCTTTGATCTTACCACACTCTCAAGCTTTTGTCAAGAACTTTTTTAAGTTTTTTAAACTTTTTTCGTTCTCTCATTCGCAGCTCTCAGGGCGGCGGTTGCTGTCGCAACGGTTTCACATCTTACCACATCTCCCAGCCTTTGTCAAGAACTTTTTTCGACTTTTTTCAAAGTTTTTTTCGTTCCCCACTCGGCTCAGCCGTTTCAGATGCCCCGCTCTCGCGGACAGCTTGGGCATAATACCACCTGAATTTCCCTTTGTCAAGAGGTTTTTTCAAAATTTTTTATTTTTTTCCAAGCTCCCCCTTTTTTGGCGATAAATCCCGGGTTTTCGCCGGAAAATCCACCGGCAGCGGACACATGGCCGCAGGATTTCCTCTTGCAGAAAGACAGTGCATGTGTTACCCTTTATATATCCGAAATCATTCCACAGGAGGGACCCCTAATGCCAATCAAAATTCCCGACTCCCTGCCCGCCAGGGCCACTCTGGAGGGCGAAAATATCTTTGTCATGACTGAGTATCGGGCCATCCATCAGGACATGCGCCCGCTGAGCCTTCTGCTGCTCAACCTGATGCCCACCAAGATTGTTACCGAGACCCAGCTGCTGCGCAAGCTGTCCAACTCCCCTCTCCAAGTGGAGGTGGAACTGCTCCAGATGGCCAGCCATACCTCTCAGAACACCGATGCTGACCACCTGTCCTCCTTCTATACTACATTTGATAAGATCAAGGACCGGAAGTACGACGGCATGATTATCACCGGCGCCCCGGTGGAGAACTATGACTTTACCGACGTGGACTACTGGCCGGAGCTGTGCCGGATTATGGACTGGACCACCACCCATGTCCACTCCACCCTCCACGTCTGCTGGGGGGCGCAGGCGGGGCTGTTTTACCACTACGGCATCCCCAAGTACTCCCTGGATGAAAAGCTGTTCGGCGTCTTCCCCCACACCGCCCTGAAAAAGCAGTCTCCCCTGTTCCGGGGGTTTGACGACGTGTTTTACATCCCCCACTCCCGGCACACCGAGAATCACGAGGAGGATATCCGCAAAATTCCCGAGCTGGAGCTGCTGGCCGTCTCGGAGGAGGCGGGGGTCTTCGCCGTAAAGAGCGAGGACAACCGGCGCTTCTTCATCACCGGGCACCCGGAGTACGACCCGGACACCCTGTCCCGGGAGTACTTCCGGGACGTGGACAAGGGCCTGCCCATCCATGTGCCCATGAACTACTTCCCCGACGACGACCCGTCCCGCTCCCCCATCGTCCGCTGGCGCTCCGCCGGACAGCTGTTCTACACCAACTGGCTGAACTACTACGTCTACCAGACCACCCCCTATGATATTACGCAGATCTGAGGGAAGTTTATGGACCGAATCGATAAGCAGATTGACCTGCTCATGGCCGCCCCTCAGCCCGCGCCGGCCTGCGACGCCATCGACACGCTGCGGAAGATTGCCGCTAAGGTCTCCCCGGAGGACCGAAGGCGGGTTCTGGCGGGCCTGATGGATTTTGTCGGCCGGAGCGAGGTCTGGCCGGTATCCTATGCGGCAGGTGTTCTGGTGGAGCTGATTCAGGAGGGTGAGACGGACTATGCCCCCTTTTTCCGCGCCTGCATCCAGGACGGCCAGGAGGGCAAACGCTATTGGGGCATTGAGGGGTACGCCAAAACGGCCGGGAAGGACGCTTACCTCTATTTTACCGACTGTCTCACCTCTCCCGGCTTTACACTGGAGCATAAGGCGCTGATGGTTCGGAATCTGGCCCGGCTGTCCGGCCAGCCCTTCGACCTGAACCGGCCCATCGAGCCCCGGGCGTGGCGGGAGTGTGATATTGACTGCAACGCCATCCTCCAATGGCGGGCGGACGGCTGCCCGGACGGGGCGGGATACCCCGCGCCGGTCTGCCACCCCTGTCTGCTGGCCCCCCAAACCGCTCTGGAGAAGCTCTATGCCCGGCTGGAGAAAAAGCTGCTGAAAAAGAGGAGCGCCGGACAGGACCCTGCCCATCCCTCCAACTGGCTTGTCCAGGCCGACCCGGCGGACCTGGCCCGCATCGCCGGACAGTGGCCCCTCCCCCCTGACTATCTGGATTTTCTGGAAAAAGCCTCTCCCCTATCCGCCGACCTGAAAATCAAGGGCTACGGCCCGGTGGAGGTCTACGGCGCACACAATCTGGCCGACGGCCAGGCGGGCTATTCCCGCAACGGGCTGACCGGCGAGCCGATCGCGGATTGGCCCGCCAGCTATCTGGTCATAGCCAGCCGGTTTGGCGACCCCTTTTGTCTGGACCTGGCACAGGAGCAATCTCCGGTCTGGTTCGCCTTTCACGGCGAGGGGGCCTGGGATTTCTCCCTGGAGTTCCCCTCCCTGACGGACTTTCTCAAGGCTCTCGGCTAAAATTACACCAATCAAAGGAAAAAGGCGGCCCCGCCGGGGCCGCCTGCTGTCTACTCGGACAGCCGCTCCTTTAAATCAGTAAGAAATTCCCGGGCGATGCAGTTGAGCCGGATGCCCTCCGGGAGGACGTAGCCGAACTCCAGCAGGCCCCGGCAGTCCTCGATGGGGATGGACAGCACCTGATAGGAGGACTGCTGCATGGTAAAGTCCTGGATGCCGATGGAGTAAAAGTCCGTCTTGGCCAGCAGATGAAGCAGGGAGGCCCTGGTGACGATATAGACCATTTTGGGGTTGATGCTCAGGTCGAAGTGGGCCCCCTGGGAGAACAGCTCATAAGTAAAATCCTCAAACTGGCCCTCGTAGCGGACAAAGCCGTAGCCCGCCAGATTCTCCAGTGTCACTGCCTTCCCCGCCAGAAGGAGGGGGTGCCGCTGGGAGATGAGGATGTGGGGGGTCATATGGGCCAGGGGGTGGTAGATCAGCTGCCTGTCCCGAAAGAGGGCCAGCATGTTTTTCCGCTGGCCCTGGCCGAAGTGGAGCACCCCCACGTCCGCCCGGTGGTTGTATACGTCCTCCATCACGTCGATGGGGTCCCCCTCCTGAAGGCGGTGGGCATAGGCGGGGAGGTCCTTGTGCTGGAGCACCGTCTGAATGAAGCTCTCCATAATATGGGAGTACTTGGTCATGGACACCGACAGGGATATGTCCTGCAAATCGTCGGCGGTGGGGCGGTTGAACATGCCCGCCAGCTCTCCCAGCACCCGCTGGGCCCGCCGCTGGAACTCGATCCCCTCGGGGGTGAGGGTGACGCCGTGGTTGGAGCGCGTAAACAGCGGCGCGCCCACATTCTGCTCCAGGTCGCGGATGATTTTGCCCAGACGGGGCTGGGAGATGAACAGGGACTGGGCCGCCCGGTTGATGGAGCCCGTCTGCGCTACCGTCATAAAATACTCCAGATGTTCCAGGTTCATGCCAGAAAACCTCCCGTTTTTGTTCCAACACTTTCCTGCCCTATTGTACCACATTTCCCCGCCATTGTGCACAATAAATAAATCCTCTGTTAATACTTTTTAGAATATCGGTTATATAAAACAGAGACTATCCAAAGGGAGATTATTATGCTATAATATCGACAAAGACCGCAGGCCGTACAGCGCCGCGGTAGTAGAAAGTGCTCAAAATGACCGGTCATTTTGCCCGGCGGCCCTGCCGCCGGAGATCGTGCGGGCGCTTTTCCAGGAAACGTACGAAAGGAAGTGTTTTGTTATGGACGAGGCCCTGCTGAAGCAGGCGCTGGAATTTGGCAAGCCCTACACCGGAAAGGGGGAGGTGGCCAGCTACATCCCGGAGCTGAGCAAGGCCGACGGGCGGGAGCTGGGCATCTGCGTAAGGACCATCGGAGGGGAGGAGTACCACTGCGGCTACTGGCAGCGGCGGTTCACCATTCAGAGCATCTCCAAGGTCATCAACCTGGCCATGGCCCTGGAGCACTACGGCTTCGACGCAGTGTTCCACAAGACCAAGATGGAGCCCTCGGGCGCCTCCTTTAATGCCATGTCCCGCATTTCAGACAACGAGGACATCCCCTTTAACCCCCTGGTCAACTCCGGGGCCATCGCCATTGTGGAGCTGTTGCTCCCCCTGGGACTGGATCACATGCTGTCATCCGTCCGGGGGCTGTGCAGCGATAAGTACATCACTATGGACGAAGACGTGTTCAAATCCGAGTGGTCCCACAGCGCCCGAAACCGCTCCCTGGCCTACCTGCTGCAAAGCAAGGGGCTGATCGACGGGAACGTGGATGAGACGCTGCTGTTATACACCCAGCTCTGCTCCCTGAGCGTCACGGCGGAGAGCCTGTCCAACCTGGGGCAGGTGCTGGCCAACGGCGGCGTTCAGCCGGAGACCGGGCGCAGACTTTTAAAGGAGGAGGTGGTACGCACAACCCTGACCATGATGCTGACCTGCGGCATGTACGACGGCAGCGGCGAGTTTGCCGTGCGGGTGGGGCTTCCCAGCAAGAGCGGCGTGGGAGGCGGCATCCTGTCAGTTGTCCCGGGAGAGATGGGCATCGGGGTCTACGGCCCCAGCCTGGACAGCAAGGGCAACAGCGCGGCGGGTCAAAAGGTGCTGGAGTATATCTCCCGCACCGAAAAGCTCCACATTCTGGACCGGTATACCCGGCATCCGGTCTCCGCAAGTGAAACTTTTTAAAAGAGAGAGGGTACATTTATGTTAGAAGCGTTTTCCGGCCTGATTGACACTATTAACGGATACATGTACAGCTATATCCTGATTATCATGCTGCTGGCCGTCGGCCTATACTTCACCTTCCGGGGCAAGCTGGTGCAGCTGCGGCTGCTCCCCGAGTCCATCCGGGTGGTGACCGAGAAGCCCAAGGACAGCAACTCCGTCTCCGCCTTCCAGGCCCTGATGGTGTCCACCGCCAGCCGCGTGGGCACCGGCAACATCGTGGGCGTGGCCACCGCCATTGCCTCCGGCGGCTACGGCGCGGTATTCTGGATGTGGCTTATCGCCATCATCGGCGGCGCCTCCGCCTTTGTGGAGAGCACTCTCGCCCAGATTTACAAGAAGAAGGACCCCCAGGGCGGCAGCTACGGCGGCCCGTCCTACTACATTGAGGCCGCCCTCCACAGCCGCGGGCTGGGCGTCATCTTCGCCGTGATCCTTATCGCCACCTACGCCGGCGGCTTCAACATGGTCTGTTCCTTCAACCTGATGGACAGCTTTACCAGCTACGCCTTCTATGAGGCTGCCGGATACATCTACCTGTTTGGCATGAAGTTCAGCGTGGTCGCCCTGGTGGGCGCCGCCATTCTGGCCGCCCTGGTGGCCCTGTGCGTCTTCGGCGGCGGCAAGCGGATTGTCAAGGTCACCGGCGTGATGGTGCCCATCATGGGCGTCATCTACATCCTGGTGGCTCTGGTGGTGGTCATCATGAACATCGCCAACATCCCCGCCGTCCTGGGCCACATCTTTGTCAACGCCTTTGATTTCCAGGCCATCTTCGGCGGCTTTATGGGCTCCTGCGTGATGCAGGGCATCAAGCGCGGCCTGTACTCCAACGAGGCCGGTATCGGCTCCGCCCCCAACGCCGCCGCCGCGGCTGATGTGTCCCATCCCGTGAAGCAGGGCCTGGTCCAGATGCTGTCTGTGTTCATCGACACCATCCTGATCTGTACCGCCACCGCCCTCATGGCCCTGTCCACCGGCATCGTCCCCTCCAAGGAGCTGCAGGGCGCCCCCTTTGTCCAGGCCGCCCTGGCCGACACCTTCGGCAGCGTGGGCCCCTACTTCATCACCTTCGCCCTGCTGCTCTTTGCCTTCACCACCCTGCTGGGCAACCTGTATTACTGCGAGGGCTGCATGAACTACATCGCCGGCCGCAAGGTGGGTCAGACCGGCAAGACCATCTTCAACATCATCGCTGTCCTGCTGGTGTTTGTGGGCGCGCAGCTGGAGTTCGGTCTGGTGTGGGCCATCGCCGACGTGCTCATGGGCTTTATGGCCATCATCAACCTGCCCGTTATCGTTATCCTGGGCGGCACCGCCATGAAGGCCCTGAAGGACTACACCGACCAGCGGGCCGCCGGCAAGGACCCCGCCTTCAAGGCCGCTTCCATCGGCCTGAAGGAAAGGACCGATTTCTGGAACTGATTCAATTTTTGATCTGGAAGCGTTCCCCCGCGCAGGGCGGCCCGGTTCGGGCCGCCCTGATTTTTCCCTCTTTCCAGTTGACTTCCGCCTGTTTCGGTCTATAATAGTATCAAAGGGGGGCTTTATATGTCCGCAGAAGCAAACACTGTAATTTCAGTATCTGAGGCAAAGCAAAACTTTGCCCGCGTGACCCATATCGCGGAAAAACAGGGACAGGCGGTCATTTTTCAGGACGACCGGCCAAAATATATGCTGATTGATCTGGACAGCTCCCCGGTTATTGATATGACGGATGACGAAAAAATCGACTTTGTGGCCGCCCGCATTCTGAAGAAATTCCGGCCCGCTTTTCTGGAGCTGGCCAAATGATTAAATTTTCTAAAGAGAAGGTACTTCTCCTCCACCGGCTGATCGCGGAGGAGACAGGCGGGAGCATCGGCGTGCGGGACGAGGCTCTCCTTGAATCCGCTCTGGAAAGCGCCTTTGCCGGCTTTGGAGACCGGGAATTTTACCCAACTAAGGAAGAAAAAGGAGCCCGGCTGGGCTATACTTTGATCTCCAACCACGCTTTTGTAGACGGAAACAAGCGCATTGGGATGTATGTGATGCTCACCTTTCTGGAGGTCAACGGGATTCGGCTGGACTGCACCAATGAGGAGGTCGCTTCGACAGGGCTCGCCCTTGCCGACGGCTCAATGGACTATGAGGCCCTTTTACGTTGGATCATCGCCCACAGACGATAAAAATAGAGGACTGACACCGGCCAGTATGGGCGTGTCAGTCCTTTGTCTTTCCAAACAGCTCCATTAGCCCCACCGCAATGAGAAACCCGCCGAAGCATTTTTTCAGCAGGGACACGTCCACGGCGGTGGCCGTCCAGGCGGCCAGGGCGGCACAGGCCAGTCCCGCTCCGATGGCAGGGAGGAGCACCGGCTTTTCGATATAGCCGTTCTTTACATGGGCGGGCAGGGCCATCAGTCCGGCGGGAAGAAAATACAGCAAATTGATTCCCTGGGCCAGACGCTGCTCCACCCCGGCGAAGGCGGTCATATAGACCAGCAGCAGGGTGCCGCCCCCCACGCCGAAGCCGGACAGCACCCCCGTGGCCGCACCCACAATCAGCGGCAGAATCCAGTCCTTCACAGAAAACTCCTCACCCCTCCATAGATCAGCAGCAGGCCGAAGGCCCGCTTCAGCCAGGGCATTTTCATCCCCCGGAACCACTTCCCGCCGGCCCAGCCGCCCACCGTCCCGCCGATCAGGTAGGGCAGGGCCGCCATCACATCCAGCCCGCCCCGGAACAGGTAGACCGCCACCGACAGGGCGCACAGGGGCAGAATCACCGCCACCGACGTGGCGAAGGCCTTGCGCTGGTCCAGCTTGCAGTAGCCCGTCAGCAGGGGCACAAATACGGAACCACCTCCGCCGCCGAAGAAGCCGTTGGCGATTCCTGCTGCCCCTCCGGCCAGAGCATATTTCCATTTTGAGCGCAAAAAACCGCCCCCTTTTGGCTTAGTATGCCATAAAAGGGGCGGTTTATGTGTCCAGGGCATGGAATTCCTCCAGTAGGCGGTCCACCATCGCCCGAAACAGGAAGGCATTGACGGTGCCCTGCTCCGTCTTTTCCGCGCCCCGATGGAGTGCATTTATCATCTTCTGCCACGTTCCGGGCTTTCGTTCCTCTGACCACACCGCCGCCGTAATTACCGCGTTAATCAGCTCATCCTCAATCGTCCAGCTTACTTTGGTCTCCACCAAACGCGGATGCTGTGATAAATGATTCTTTCTATCATAATCGCTATCCATATTTTCTCCTCTTAATCGTTTATTGACCCTATACAAGGATATCCTTTAATATGGTAAATGTCAATAGGGGAATCCGGTGGTAAAATACGCTTAAAAAGGGGGTGGGACGATGGATGGTGTAAGGAGTATCATTAGCTACCAAGTAGATGAATACGGAAGTGTCAACGTCAAATTAGCGGAAATGCTAGACAATCGTGGTATCACCAGAAATCGCTTGAAAACCCTCACCGGGATCAAATACGAGGTAATCGACCGATATTATCAAAATCATGTTGAGCGGGTCGATCTGGATTTTATCGCAAAGGTCTGCTATGTGCTGAACTGTGAAATTGCTGACCTGCTTGAGTATAAAAGCCCTGAAACAAAATCTGTTTGAAAATTAAAGCGCCCGCCGAAAAGCAAATGCTCTCCGGCGGGTGTATACATTATAAGTTCTTTTTCCTTGCGTTTAATATTTTTCGCAGCTCCTTTTTCCTGGGCTCCAGGTCCTCATCCTTGATGTGCCTTAATGCGCTGAGATACAGTTGAACCGATTTTATATCGTCCACCTGGGAATAAATTTCCTTTAGGATGCCGAACAGCTCGTCATTGGCGATGACACAGGCGAGCATGTTGTACTGGTTTATCGTGGACACCATATTGATGGCCGCGTAAAAGACCTCCCCCACATACTCCGGGTCGTCCGCGAATAACTCCTTCTCCTTCTCCAGCCAGTACAGCAGCATGGTGGTGTCGTTGCGCTCCGCCGCCACGATGGCGGGGTTCTTGAAGAGCTTGGAAATCAGGGGGGACAGGTTCCGTTCGATTTCCACTCCCCATTCCAGAAGCTCCTCCGCCTGCTCAGGGGTGCGGGCCACCCCCAGGGCGTTCCCATGGATCATGCTGGCCTCGCAGGTCCAATGGATGTCGGCCCCCATCTTCCGGAGGGCCCGGGCCACGGAAAACCGGTCTCTGCATACCGCCTCCAGGAACAGGTTTGCCCCCGACAGGCACTTGGTATGGAGGAGCTCCGGCTCCTCCCGAATTTGCCGGATAATCTCCTCATCCGATATGGCTTTATCCCAAAACCGGGCCGCGATCTCCGCAGCTCTCTTTCTCAGTTCCAGCTCTGTCACGTTGTACACCCGCCTTTCTGATGGTATTATAAATCACCGCCCGCCGAAAAGCAACTGCTTCCCGGCGGGCGGTTTCATTATTCTGCCAGCTTATCCAGCAGGGCGGCCAGCTCCTCCAGCTTGGGGCCGGGGTCGCCGGAGGATACGGCCTCCCGGACGCAGCAGTCCATGTGGGCCCGGAGGACCATCCGGTTGGCCTTTTTCAAAATGGACTGGGCGGCCATGATCTGGCTGGAGACGTCCAGGCAGTACCGGTCCTCCTCCACCATTTTGAGGATGCCGTCGATCTGGCCCCGGGCGGTTTTCAGCAGGCGGTTGACCTGGGCGGGATCGGCCTTCACTGGACGGACACCACCTCATAGCCCGCCTGGGTCACGGCGTCGGTGAGGACCTGGTTGTCCACGTCCTTGCTGAGGGTCAGGGTGGCGGACTTGCCCTCCAGGCTCATCTCCACGGCGGTCACCCCGTCGATGGCGGACAGGGCCTTCTCCACCCGGCCGGTGCAGTGGGCACACATCATGCCCTCGATTTTCATGGTCTTATTCATAGGTTTAGCTCCTC
Organism: uncultured Bacillota bacterium; assembly: GCA_947650875.1. Lineage (GTDB taxonomy): Bacteria > Bacillota > Clostridia > Oscillospirales > Oscillospiraceae > Lawsonibacter. The sequence goes on from CANSXE010000029.1 coordinate 9,787, forward strand.
CTTGATTTGGTTTATCCTTCAACTCCAGGGGGCAGGTCCCGCTGCAGACGGGGCCTGCCGGAGTGTCAGACCGGAATTTGCTCTTGAAAAAGCGCAGGCGCAGGGCGTTGGTCACCACCGTGACCGAGCTGAGACTCATGGCGGCGGCGGCAAACATGGGGTTGAGCTGCCAGCCCAAGGCGGCATAGAACACACCCGCCGCCAGGGGGATGCCCAGGGAGTTGTAGAAAAAGGCCCAGAACAGGTTTTCCTTGATGTTCCGGATGGTGGCCCTGGACAGCTCCACGGCGGCTGCCACATCCAGCAGGTCGGACTTCATCAGCACAATGTCGGCGCTCTCGATGGCCACATCGGTGCCCGCGCCGATGGCCAGGCCCACGTCCGCCCGGGCCAGGGCGGGGGCATCGTTGATGCCGTCCCCCACCATGGCGACTTTTTTGCCCTCGGCCTGGAGGGCGGCAATCTTCCGCTCCTTATCCTGGGGGAGCACCTCGGCCATCACCTGAGTGACCCCCAGTTCTTTGCCGATGGCGCCGGCGGTGCGCCGGTTGTCCCCGGTGAGCATAACCACCTCCAGGCCCAGCTCCTTAAAGGCGGCTACTGCATCCCTGCTGGAAGGCTTGGGCGTGTCGGCCACAGCGATAATACCCAGTAATTTTTTGTCTGTTTCATCCCCAAAGTAGAGAGGGGTCTTGCCCTGGGCGGCCAATTCGTCCGCCTTTGCGGCCCACTCGCCCAGGTTGATGCCTGCCTCCTCCACCATGGCCCGGTTGCCGCCAATATAGGTGTGCTTATCCAACTCAGCCCGGACGCCCCGGCCATGGACGGCGGTAAATCCGCCCACCGAGGTGACCGGAATATCTCGCCGCTCGGCCTCCTCCACGATAGCAGTGGCTAAGGGGTGCTCAGAGGGGCCCTCCAGGCAGAAAGCGGTGCAGAGCAGGCCCTCTTCGCTGTTTCCCGGGGCGGGGATGATGTCAGTGACCACCGGCTTGCCCTGGGTGAGGGTGCCCGTCTTGTCCAGAACGACGGTATCCACCGTGTGGAGCAGCTCCAGGGCTTCGGCGGATTTGATTAAAATACCGTTCTCCGCCCCCTTGCCAGTGCCCACCATGATGGCCACGGGGGTGGCCAAACCCAAGGCGCAGGGACAGGAAATCACCAGCACAGCTACGCCGGCGGTGAGGGCCTGGGTGGCTGTGTGACCGGTGGCCAGCCAGGCCAGAGCGGCGAACAGGGCGATGCCCATGACCACCGGGACGAAAATACCGGACACCTTATCAGCCAGCTTTGCGATGGGGGCTTTCGACGCACTGGCCTCCTCCACCAGGCGGATCATCTGGGCCAGGGTGGTGTCCTCCCCCACCCGGCTGGCCTGGAAGGTGAAAAAGCCCGACTTGTTGATGGAAGCGGCGGCTACCTTGTCCCCCGGGCCCTTGTCCACGGGGAGGGACTCGCCGGTGAGGGCGGACTCGTCCACGGCGGACTGGCCCTCCACAATGACGCCGTCCACCGGAATGGACTGGCCGGGCCGGACCACCACCCGGTCCCCCACCTGGACCTCCTCCACGGGAATCTCCACCTCAGCGCCCTCCCGGACCACTGTGGCCGTCTTGGGAGCCAGATCCATCAGGCGGCTGATGGCCTCCCCCGTCTTGCCCTTGGAGCGGGTCTCCAGAAATTTCCCCAGGGTGATAAGGGTGAGAATCATGCCCGCCGACTCAAAGTACAGGTCCATGTGGTATTTGGCCACCAGGTCCATGTCCCCGCGGCCCAGGCCCCACCCCATCTGATAGATGGCAAAGACGCCATAGACCACGGCGGCGGCGGAGCCCACAGCGATGAGGGAATCCATGTTGGGCGCCCGATTCCACAAGGTTTTAAAGCCCACCTTGTAATACTTGTCGTTGAGGTACATAATGGGCAGGGTGAGGAGCAGCTGGGTCAGCCCAAAGGCCACAGCGTTTTCATGCCCCACCAGAAAGGCGGGCAGGGGCGCGCCCATCATGTGGCCCATGGAGATATAGAACAGGGGGATGAGGAACGCGAAGGACCAGACCATCCGCCGCTTCATTCCGGCCAGTTCCTGGGCCATGACGTCCTCCTTGAGGGTCTCCCGGGCCTTTGTCCCCGCCTTCTCCGGCAGGGATGCCCCGTATCCAGATTGTATTACTGCCTGGATAATATCCTGAGCGGATAGGACTTCTTCGTCAAATTCCGCCGTCATGGAGTTGGCCAGCAGATTGACCGAAGCGGCCTTTACTCCCTCCAACCGGTTCACCGCCTTCTCTACATGGGCGGAGCAGGCGGAGCAGGTCATGCCTGTGATGTTGAATTTCTGTTTTGCCATTTTTTCACCTGACTTTCCGGGTATTTTCAATACCCCACCCCAGAGGGGTGTCTTAATTGTACCTCCGTTTTTCCGTCCTGTCAAGTGGCAGTTTGGCTTTTTTCTTTCAATTTATGTTCGGCTCCCTTTGACACCGCACCTTTTCCTCCACCCAAAAGGCGGTATAGGGGTGGTCCAGCCGGTAGCCCAGCTTTTCCGCCAGGGCCAGGGACTGTTCGTTGTGGGCATCCCAGCCGGGGTATATCCCCCGGGCCAGACACTCCAGAATCAGCCGTGCTCCACAGGCCTTGGCCAGCCCCATACGGCGAAAATCCGGGCGGGTGTCAATCTCAATTTCGATGGCCCCGTCACAGACGGCGTAGGAGCAGGCTCCAGCCACCAGCAGACCGCCCCGGGTGACCACGAATCCCAGCCCCTGTTCCAGAAACTCCTCCACGTCCGCAAAGCAGCCGCACAGGTCCCAGGCCCACTCCTCCTCCACGAGAGTAAAGTATATCTCCCTTCCAACGGGCTGTATTCTATAACCTTGGGGCAAAGACCTTGTAAAGTGAATCAGCTTGTCTTTCTGAAGGTCCTCCGGCCGGCAGTGGACGGCATAGCGGGTGAAGGGAACAGCCCGCTCCCCCAGCATCCTTCGGATCAGCTCCTCCCATCCGGCGCTCCCCGGGACCAGGATGGGGGCGTCGGTCCGCTCCACCAGCTCCGGGACAGGCTCCCCGGCCAGGAAGCAGAAATCCCCTATCGACGCCAGGGCGCTGTCCGCCCCCAGGGTCTGGACGCGGCCCATGCGGCCCTGGAGACAGGCCCGGACCATGGGGGCATCCCAACCTGAAAAAAGCGTTTCCATTGCTGCACTCCTCTCTGAACACACAAAGCGGCGTGAGAAAGACCTCTCACGCCGCTTCTGGTTTGTTGGAACGATCCGATCGTGTCACGCCCACACATCAAAGCCGTACTGGGCGGGCGCGGGCATATCGGACAGCATTTCGATCATCTCTTGGGCCTGAGCTTCAGCATCCCGCATGGCCATTTTCATAAGGCCAAAAGCGTAATTGGTCTGAAACTGAGCCGCGCTCAAACCGTCCATCTATGTCCCTCCCTTCCAAATATAATGGGAAATCGCTCCGATCAGAATATCGGCTAATTTTCCTCGTTTCTTAAGGGCTGCCAGACGGTTTCTCACTCAGCGGATGGTGCTCACCGTATTGGTGACCGGGTCCAGCATATAGATATGCTGCTGATCTGTACTGAGCAGGTATGTCCCCAGGATAGAGCCTGGATTTTCTGTATTGTAGATGTTGAAGCGGCGGCACTCCTTACCGTCTACCTTGACAAAACCGTCCACAGGGAAAATTGTGTAGGCGTCCATGGAGTCGCCAGGCAGTCCCAGCTGCCCAGGCGTCATACTCCGCAGATTTTCCATCTGCTCACTGACGCTGCTGGGCTCCGGCTTCTTCTCCGGCTCCGGCTTGGTAACCTTGCCCTCCGCTGTAGAAACCCGGACGGCCAGGTTGGCGCTGGCCTGAGACCAGCCGATTACCAGTTGGAAGACACGCCCCTCCTCCACCGAGGCACGGGCCAGGATCAGCACTCCCTCAGCGTCTTGCAGCTCCGGCCGCTCGTCAAGAATCAGATATTTCTCATCAGTGAGGGAAAAGCCCTCCTCGCCCCCCAGCATAGTATCCAGGTAGCGATTCATCACCTCGGCGGGGTTGGTCAGCTCATAGATGTAAGTATATCTTACATCTGCTTCACCGGAGCTATCTCCCTTTGTCTTTCCGGGGCTTCGGAGAGCAATCAGTTCTCCCTCGCCCTCAAGCAGTATGGTATCCAGGGCTGTGGCCGTGTCCTCCCCTACGGCGTAGGTCTCTACGCCCTTCTTGGGCAGGGGTTCCTCCAAGCTGCTGCTGTCGCCGCTGTCGCCGCCGCCCAACAGATTGATGCCAAAGCGGGGCAGCACAACGAACACGGCCGCCGCCGCAATCGCGGCCACCAGTAGCAGAATAACAGGAATGAGAAGTATTTTCTTTTTGCCGCCCTTCTTCCCGGCCTTTTCTGTCTTTTCCTTCTTTGCTTTTTTCATAACAAGTCACTCCAATTATGTTTCCAAATACCGGATTATTATATCATCCCGGGAGCGCAGTTCTTGGCTAAATGCGCACTCCTGCCCATTTACCTGCAACTCCACCCCCCGGTCCAGATGCTCAAAATCAATACCCGAGTGCTCTAAAAGGTCCATCACATAGTAAGGGCCCCCCTCCGGCTTGGCCGGCAGGACCAACGCCTTGCCGTTCAGCATCACCTGCAGGGCCGGACCTGGAGCCGGCTGAACAACTGCAGCCGGTTCTGGCGTCTTCTCCCAGGGATTGGGAGATACGGCAGAGGAGCTGTGTACCTGCTCCGGCTTCTTCTCCGCAGGGGTCTCCGGCTTCTCCGCCTTTGGTGGCTCCGGCCGGGCCGGTTCGGGCTTTACCATGTTCACCTGCGGCACCTGCGGTCTCTCCGTTCTGGGCTCGCTCATCCGGACAGGCATCTCTGCTTTAGGCGGCTTCTCCCTTGGCGTCTCCGGCACTGTCTCTTTTTGCACAGGCGGAGAGGCCGGGCGAACGGGCCGGCTGGAAGTTGCAATCTGGTCGCCGGTCGTCAATCGGGTATCCAGATCCGCCAGTCGGCCATTCACCGTAACGCCGCCGGTAAAGTCCGCTCCCAGCAAGTCCTTCAGCGTCCGCTGGGCAGGTGCGCCGGACACCGCCGGGGAAAACTCAATGCTGTCGCCGGCGTAGACCACCGCGGAGGGAGCGGACTCCGTCCCGTTAAGCTTCAGAACACAGGGCTGCGCAGGCTCCCCCCGGAACAGCATCCGCTGGCCGTCCACTGTAATGCTCAGGTTCTTACCCGTTCGGCCCAGCAGGTCAGTAGAGGTATAGCCGTTCATCATAAGCAGCTCCAATACCGTCAGCGCGCCGCTTCGGAATAGTTTGGCCGGCTTTCCGTTGAGCATAATCCGGTAGCTGTCACTAATCAGTCCCAAACCGGCGGACACCGCAATCCCCAGGGGAGTAGCCAGCTCGGGGTCGTTCAACTCATACTGATCGGAAAAAGCAGTAATATCATAGTTATTGCCCGCCAGCGCCACCCGGTTTTCTTCCATATCCAGCGCCTCGGCCACCATCTCACGGATACCCTCCAGCTTGCTGCCGCCGCCCGCCAAGAACAGGGCGGAGGGCGCGCCGCCATTGAGGGTAGTTACCCGCTGGGCAATCTCTTGGGCCAAAATATGGGCAGGCTGTTGGATGGTCTCCCGCACCTGGGCGCCGGAAACGGTCTGCTCCAGTCCCAACACATCCCGATAGGTAATACGCTCCTCATCCAGCCGGGTCTTCATCTTTTCCGCCGTAGCAAAGGGGATCAGGAAACGGCGCATCAGCTCCTCTGTAATCTCATCACCGGCAATGGTAGCCATGGTATAGCCCACCACAGCGCCGTCCCGGCAGACCGCAATATCAGTGGTGCCCGCCCCGATATCGGCCAGCACCAGGTTGAGCAGACGCAAATCAGCAGGAATGGCGGCATTGAGGGCGGCAATGGGCTCCAGCGTCAGACTGGCCACCTCCAGACCGGCGCCCTCCATAACCGAGTAAAGGCTCTCCACCACCTCACGGGGCAGGAATGTGGCCACTACAGTGGCCTCCAGCAGCTGTCCGTTATGGTTGCGCAGAGTGGACATGGGGTAGTGGTCCAGATGGTATCCGGCCACCGTGTAGCCCACCAGATAGAACCGCCGCTCCCCCTCCTGCCCCTGGCCTAATACCGACTCAGCCGCAGCTACCGCGCCGCTCTCCAGCCGGCTGATCGCATCATTCGTAATGCGGGTGACTTCGGGATACTCCATCACAAAACTGCCCTGCTCGGTACGCAGGGCGCGGCCGGCAGCAGCCACACATACCCGTTCCAGGGTACAGTCCAGCTTCTCCTCCAAACGGTTGGTCACCCGGCGGGCCACTTTGGCTACCTGGGCAATGTCCTCGATCTGGCCATCCAGCATAGCCCGCTTTCCGTGCTCCTCCTTCTCAATGGCCAGCACCTGAAAGCGCTCGTCTACCACCCGGCCCGCAACGCCGATGATGCTGCGGGTCCCGATATCCAGCGCAAAAATCAGTTCGCTGTCCTGGGGCTTCCTTTTCGCCATCCAGCTGTACCTCCCATGGTCATTTCATCACATGCAGTTACGAATATGGCGCCCCGAAACCGGGGCGCCATATCCCTTACAGGACGCGCTATGGCGCCCGATTAATACTTAACACCGGCAAAAGGATTGGAATCGGCACCGGAGCGCCCGTCATCGCTGTCTCCCCAGCTGGAAGACACAGTGGGAACACTGTAAGAGGTCTGGACACTGCTGTCCTGACGCAGCTTAAAGCGGGACAGCAGCTCCTTCATCAGAGCGGCCTGACTGGACAGCTCCTCGCTGGCGGCGGCAGACTCCTCGCTGGTGGCAGAGTTGGTCTGCACCACAGCGGAAATCTGGTCGATCCCCTCGGTGACCTGCATAATAGCCTGAGTCTGGTTCTCCACAGCATCCACAACGGTGGTCATCATCGTGGTCACATTGCCAGCGGTCTCAGTGGTGCGGGTGAGCGCATCAGTAACCTTGTTCACAGCCTCACGGCCCTCGTCAACGGCGGAAATGGAGCCATCAATCAAGTCCTTGGTGGCCTTAGCAGCCTCGTCAGACTTGGTGGCAAGATTGCGCACCTCGTCGGCGACCACGGCAAATCCCTTACCGGCAGAACCAGCCCGAGCAGCCTCAACAGCGGCGTTCAAAGCCAAAATGTTGGTCTGGAAAGCGATGTTCTCAATGGTAGCAATAATTTTGCCAATCTCCTGAGAGGAAGTAGAAATATTTTCCATAGCGGCATTCAGCTGCTTGACATACTCCATACTCATGTTCAGCTGGCCAGCAGCCTCGTTGACATGGTGGCCGGCCTGTTCAGCAGCCTGGGAAGTCTTCTTGGCATTCTCCGAAATATCGGCGATGGTGGCAGACAGCTCCTGCACGGCGCTGGCCTGCTCGGTGGCGCCCTGTGCCAGGGACTGGGCGCTGTTGGATACCTGATCGGAGCCGGCAGCCACCTGATCGGAGCTCTGGCTGATCTGGAGCAGGTCGGAGCTCATACCGCTGTTGATAACACGCAGAGAGGAAAGAATGCGGTTCAGGGAACCCACATATACCTTCTCATTCTTGGTGCGCACATCAAAGTTACCACTGCCCATCTCTTCCAGCAGATAGCAGGTATCACCGATACATTCGCTCAAAACAGTCTGGCTGGTACGCAGGGCATCACACATATCGCCCAGCTCGTTCCGGCCGTCGAAGGTAACAGGAATCTCCAGATTGCCCTGGCTAAAGCCCATCAGAGCGTTGCGGACCTGGCTGCTGGGCTCTACAATACTCCGGATGATCTTGGTGGCCATCACCAACACCGCAAGAGTAGCAACAACCATAACCGCAACAATAACGACAAGGCCGATGGTAGATGTACGGTTCTGCTTCACAATGATATCATCCTGCTTGGCCTGCAGATCCTCCGCCAGCTTTGTGCCGGCATCGGCGGCGGTGTCCAGTGCAGGAGTACACTCACTGATGATCATCTCCGCCGCCTTGGTCCTGTCTGTTTTGACCGTTTCGGCAATCTTCCCGGCCTCTTCCTTCCAGGAGTTCAGGGCATTTACAAAGTCATCCAGCCGGCTGCGGTCACCCAGCTCCTTAGGATAGGCATCCTGCATATCCTTCATCAAAGTCTCCAGCTCATTCAACTTGCTGGAGACAGTAGTAAGTCCCTCCATCTTGCCAGAGAGCGCCACATCACGCAGAGTGCGTGCGGCAATGTTGTAATCAATCCGGCAGTCGGAAACCAGCTGATTTGTTTTTACATAGTGATCAATGATGTCCTGGTAGGCACCCTTCTGCGAGTTCATCATAATCAGGGCAGCAATAATGATACCGACAGAAACCAAAATCGTTGTGCCGAAGCCTATGATCAGGCTCTTTCTAATGGACATATTCTTGAAGTTCATGCTGTATTCCTCCCATTTTATTCCCGCGCACGCGCGACGTGGGCATCTTGAAGTCTATTATACACTATTTTTTTCTGAGACGCAAGAAAAAGTCAAGATTTTTGGTGATTTTCCTTAATGTTCCTGTTTACATGAGATTCCCAAAAAATAATTGCTGTTTTTGCGGCAATATCAAACAATATCTCCATATTTCCCGTGTTGAACGTCGCCTGCCAGCTTGCCGTCCACCAAGGTAACTACTCTGCGGCGCATAATATTAACATACTGGCTGGCGTGGGTTGCCATAATGATGGTGGTTCCCCTGCTGTTCAGTTCATTCAGCAGATGCATGATATCCCAGATGGTATCGTCATCCAGATTGGCGGTCAGCTCGTCCAGCAGCAGCACTGGAGGGCTGCTGATCAGTGCCCGTGCCAGCTCCACCCGGCGCACCTCACCGATAGACAGCTGCGCCGGAAAGCAGTCCCCCACCCTGGGCAATCCCACCAGACCCAAAGCCTTCTCCGCAGCGGCCTTGCTTTTACGCTGCATTCCGTTGGCCCGGGCGGCCACCATCAGGTTCTCCATAATGGTCCGCTTTCGGATCAGCAGGGTCTGCTGGCTGACAATTCCATAAGTACGGGCCAGCCGCACCTTCCACGGTCCAAAAAAGCGGGCAATATTCCCGTTGTCTACATACACAGCGCCCTCATCCGGAGATATTTCACCTCCGATCAACTTCAGCATTGTGCTCTTTCCCGCTCCGCTGCTGCCGATCAGGAAGACAAATTCCCCCTGCTGCACAGTGAGCTCCAAATCACGCACTGCGTAATGTTTTCGTTTGTCCTCGGTTTTATAAATTTTTGAAACTTTTTCCATGCGAATCTCTGGCATCCCGACACGGCTCCTTGCCTACATATCTGACAATAATTTTTTCTTCAAAAAATTTGCCATTTGTAGTATAATCGTTTTCAGAGCAGTTGAAAAGAGCTCAATTACAAATTTCAGGGGGTAACAGTGAAAAATTCAGAGAAGCCGGGAAAATGGAAGCGCTATCTTCTCCCCGTACTCCTGCTGGCGGTCGTCTGCATCGGGGGGGTGGAGCTTTGGGTCTGCTCCTTTCAGGCCCCCGATATATATAACGCCATTACTGCCCCTGTCCGGGCCGCTGTTCAGCGGGCAGGTGAATTTGGAGAACTGGCCTGGAACAGCCTGAGCCAGCGGGTCAACACCGCCGTGGAGGAGGGGGTGGCGCAGGTCCAAGTGGGACTTCAGCGCCTGAATGAGTACCTCACCCGGGAACCCGAGCCCTCGGAAGATCAGGGGGAAGTCCAGCTGGTGGACGGTGAAGCAATCACGCCCCCTCCCAGGTCTCAGGCCGACTACCTTATCACCGCTCTGGTCACCAGGGATGACAGGCAATATCTCACCGGCGGCAATCAGGAGCTGGCCTATTATGACCAAACAGCTGAGCCCTGGGCGGATATGCCTTATGGCTCTGACACCATCGGCCGGTACGGCTGCGGGCCGGTCGCCATGGCTATGGTGGTGTCCACCCTTACCGACACCCCTATGGACCCTGCTCAAATGGCGCAGCTCTGTGCAGACGGGGGCTACTGGGCCAAAAAGCGCGGCTCCTACTGGTCCATTGTCTCCGGCACAGCGGAACATTTCGGCCTGACCTGTACATCCCTCTCAACAGAAGATACAGACGCCATAATCCACTACCTGGCCACCGGCCAGCTTCTGGTGGCTATGATGGGCCCGGGCCACTTCACTAACGGCGGACACTTTATCGTTCTGCGGGGGCTCACCTTGGACGGCAGCGTCTTGGTTGCCGACCCGGCCAGCCTGGAGCGCAGCCTGACCACCTGGGATCTGGACTTGATTCTGGAGGAGCTTTCCCCCAACCGGAGCAGCGGCGGTCCTCTCTGGGCCATCTCTCCCAACCTTCTGTCATAAAAAGTTCCCCCTGGAAAACAGGGGGAACCTTTTATTTTCCTCGGGAATAAAAGGATTTTCCTCCAGCCAGACGGCGGTTCAGCCGCTCATCCAACGCAATAACTCGCTCCAGCAAACGGCGGACAGAGCCCACCTGATTATGGTAGATGGTCTCCTCCTCCCCTTTCGGGGCGGCACCCTCCCGCAGCGCGGAGACCCGCTCCCGCTCCTGCGGGAGCAAACTGGTCTCCTTTGCTTCAACGGCCTGCTTCAGCTCCTCAAGCTGAAGCAGCGGTTCCTGACGCATCGCCACCAGCATTCGCATGGACACGCTGTCGTTGCGGTCCAGAGCCTCGCCCATCTGTTGACTCAGGTCCATTACTTCAGACAGACAATTGTACCTCTTCCGTTCTAAAACGGTTAAATCCATCCAATCGCCTTTATTCATGCCTGCATCTCCCGGGCAATGCCATTATTCTTCTCCGCAGCACGAAACGCGTCTCGCATATCGGTCAGCATGGGGCGCAGCCGATCCAGCTCCTTCTTGTTCCGACCCATCTTAATCCGGCCCATCTCATAGGTAAAATAGTCGTACATACGGCTTAAATCATGGCTGATGGGATACTGCCGGTCCAGGGTTTCGTCCAGGTAGTCTACGATGTCGGTACAACGGTCCAGCGCCGCCTCAAAGGTGGGCCAATCCTGCTTATCCAATGCAATGGAAGCCAAGGTGCTCCGTTTGACAAGCTCATCGTAGAGAAGCAGAAGCAGCTCCCCGGGGGTCATGGAATTGATGGACTGCTGTTTATACTGCTGATAGCCTCTTGCGTCCATGTTTTGGATCGTCCTTTCCGGCGGACTTAGCCGCCCATCATGCCAGCCAAGGTAGAGCTCTGGGAGTTCATCTGCTGAATCAGCTGCTCCAGACGGGCAAACTGACTGGTATATTTCTCAACCTGGCTGGTCAGTTTACTCTGCCACTTCTCAATCTGATTGCTGTAGTTGTCGATCTCCTTCTGCCACTGGTTATTCATCAGAGACAGAGAGCTCAGGGGGCTGCCGGCCTGCTGAATCAGAACGCCCTTCGGCTCGCCGGTGGTCTTGGAGTAGTAGTCCAGCTGGGTCTTCATCCGGTCCATAACGCCGTCAGTCTTGGTAAACAGGTCGGCCACCCGGTCGGGGTCGCTGTCCAGCATAGCGCGCAGCTTATCCTCATCAATCTGGACGGACTGAGTGCCGTCGCTGACGCTGTAGCCAATGCTGATGCCCATATCCTTCAGCGTATCCACATCCTCCTTGTTGGCAAAGGAGAACGCCTGATTCATCTTGGTATACAGGGCGGACAGATTCCGGTCGCCGAAGAGGATGCCCTGCTTGGCCTTCTCCTCGTAGCGCTCGATGGCGCTCTCAGACATGCCCTCCCGATCCTCGTCAGTGAGGGGCTCGTAGTTGGCGAAGGCGCCGCTGGAATTCTGATAGGGCATGGTAGAATAAGCGGACTTGATCTCGCTCATCATGGTGTTGTAGTCCTCCACCATGCTCTTGATGGCGTCAATGATCTTGTCGGAGTCGGTCTTGCTCTCGAAGGTGACGCTGTTCTTGTACACCGGCTTGCCGGCGGCATCCACATTCTGGGTACCGTCCTCGTTATAAGAGCCGTCAAACTCCTCTTTCATGTTGATGGTCAGCCCGTCGATGTTCACGCTGTTGGAGCTGCGGGTCAAAGTCTTCTGCTCGCCGTTGACGGTGATGGTAAACTTGGCGTCCTGGCCGGCAGTGTAGTCGATGGAGGGCGCTTTGCTCTTGTCAAATTTGACAGCGTCGCCCCACGGATCTGTTATATTGAGCTCGGCCACCGCGCCGCTCTTCTTGTCCTTTGCCTCGATCTGTCCTGTATATTTGTTATAGGCAAAGGTGTTGTCCGTACCCATAATAGACTTATTCAGGTTGTCAACGACATCATCAATGGTAGTGTCCTTTGTGATGCTCATCTCTCTCTGACCGCTCCCGGGCACCGAGAACGTGATCCTCGCGCTCTCGCCGTCCTGCAGCCAGCTAAGGCCATAGGAGTCGGCAAAGCTGCTGTCGCCCCTGTCCTCAATCTTGGTCGAGCCAAAGATGGCCTCTGCCAGGCCCTCACCCATCTCAATCTGGCTGTCCGCGCCGGTCTCCTTGGCGGTAAAGGTGAAGCTCTGCGTGGACTGAGAGTAGCCCACCTGCACACCGGCCTCCTTGTTGGAGTTGATGTCGGACATAATTGTGGACAGCTTGGTATCCTCGGTATAGGTGCCGATCTTCACGCCGTTGAGGACAAAATCGTACTGCACCTTGCCCTTGTCGTCCAGCAACGGGTGCCCATTCTCGTCCGTGGCAATTTTCACATTCTTCAGGTCATCGCCCATCAGATCCTTCAGAGTCTTGCTGGTGTTCAGGTAGGAGGTGGCGGTATTGCCGATACCCAAAGCATTGCCCACATCGCTGTTGATCATCAGGTCGGAACCCTCGTCCCTCGCCTTGAACTCCAGCTGGAGTGTGCCGTCGGTGGCCTTGTTCTCCACTGTAACCTTGCCCTTAAACGCCTTATTGACCTCGCTCTGGAGGGCTTCGGTGTATTTGGCGGCCAGCTCATCCTTGGCTACCTCTTTGCCGTTGATATAATAGATTTCCTGGGTGGTCTTGGTGCCGTCCTCGGCCTCGACCTCTTTCTTCTCGTATCCGACCCTGGGCATGGAGATCTGCTTGGTTGAGCCGTCCAGGGTCAAGTTCATCAATGTGCCGTTCTTTTCCGCCAGATACTCAAAGGCGTTCAGCTCCCGGGTCAGGCCCTTCTCGCCGCTCGCGCTCCCGATATTATTGGTATTGATGGTGGTAATCTGCTTCTCCTTGGCGTCCTTCAGGTCGTCCTCGCTCAGACCCAGCTGCGCGGCAACGTTGCCGCTGGCCCCGGAGATATACAGGCCGTTCTTGCCCTTCACCTCGTTGAAGCCAATCATACCATTGGGGTTTGCAACGGCCTCAATGCGCTCGCTGGCGGCTTCGCTGTTGCCGTTGTTGAATACGATCTTCTCATCGGCCAGCTTCTGGTTGATGAGCTCGGCCAGCACGTCAACATCCTGCACGTCCTCCGCGTTAACGCCCTGATCCTTGGCCAGTTTGGCCCGGATGTCCTTCATGGCATCCACGTCGGTGGATTCGTTGAAGCTGATGGTGACCGTCTTGGAGCCGTAGGTCAGCGACAGGGTGCCCTTCAGGTTGGACAGCTCCATATCCTTGGCCGCGTCGACAGACAGGTCGACCCCTTTGTCGGCCTGGATGACGCCTGACTCGCTGGTAGTCAGATTGCTCTTGGTGCGGTACTGGGCGGCCTTGGCCATCTGATGCACCGCGTCAAGGGAGATGTCGCTGCTGGTCTTGCCGCTGGCAGACACCTTGTCAGAAAACTTTCCCTTGGTGAGCACCTTCACTGCGCTGTTAAAAAAGCTGGGGGACATCAGGTTTGTGTTGGAGGTATAGGAGGTATACTTGCTGGAGAAACCCACCATTTTCTGGATAATGCTGCGGTAGGCATCCTGCTTCCACTCCGTCTTGGTCACCTTCTGGTTTAGCTGGCTGATCTTGAGCTGGTAACTTTTTACCAGACCTTCAATCATGCTTTCCGTATCCAGACCGCTGGCCAGGCCGCTAATCATATTGGCACTGTTCATCAAGCTGCTTACGGTATTGCTGCCACTGCTTACACTGCTAAGAGACGCCATAATAATCGCTCCTTCCGTCTTATTTCCATTAGTGTTTTATTTTTTAAAATGAACGCAAAAATACTCTGTACTTTTTTATCGGCATGTAGTATGATTAAGTTAATAGCTCCCAAAGAAAGATTTTACTGGAGGAGATCGCTTGTCCACTATCATTACCATTACCAACCAGAAGGGCGGCGTGGGCAAAACCACCACGTCCAGCGCCCTGATGGACGGCCTGCACAACAAGGGCGCCCGGGTTCTGGGCGTTGACCTGGACCCTCAGGGAAGTCTGGGCTTCTGCCTTGGGCTGGACATCGAAAACTGCGCCACCGTCTATGACGTTCTGAAGGGCTCTCAAAACATTCGCGACGTCATTTTAGCGTCTGACTGCGGAGACATTCTGCCCTCTAATATTCTGTTGTCCGCCGCTGAGCTGGAGTTCAACCGGCCTGGCCGGGAATTTTTGCTGAAAAATTGTCTGGCCGAGGTCGAGGACGACTATGACTATATCATCATCGACACTCCGCCCGCCCTCAACGTGCTGACGGTGAACGCCTATGTGGCTGCTGACGGCCTGGTAATCCCCATGGCGCCTGAAATTCTCAGCCTGCTGGGCGTCTCCCAGATTCGGGAGACCATCGACACAGTCCGCCGGTGCTATAACTCCCGCCTGCGGGTGCTGGGTATTGTGCTGAATAAGTTCAACCAGCGCTTCACCCTTAACCGTGAGGTGCTGGACATGGCCGAGCAAATCGCCCGGCAGCTTGACACCAAGGTGTTCCAGTCCCGCATTCGCTCCGGAGTAGCGGTGGCCGAGGCCCCCGCTCACGGCGAGAGCGTTCTTTCCTACGCTCCGGATTCCAAGGTAGCCCGGGACTTCCGGCTGCTCATCAATGAAATTTCCCGGATGTGCGGCCCTACCTTTTCTAACTCCTGACATTTCAGAAAAGAGGATCTGATATGGCAACCAGTAAGAAAAATGCAAAAGGCAATAAAACCGCTCATGTTTTAAATCTGCTCACCGCGCCCGGCGCCCCTAAAGAGGGGGCGCCCGCCGCCGAAGAGACCGCCCCTGCGGAGGGCTTCACCGAACAGCCCGCCGCCGCACCCACCCCCCCCCCCCCGCCCCCCAATGATGGGGGTGGCCCCTGCAACCCCAACAAACATTGCCCGCCAAATAAGCCCGGGGTGGGGGGGGGAG
>CANSXE010000030.1 GCA_947650875.1 uncultured Bacillota bacterium
GGGTCCACTGGGGGGCCCGGGTGGAGCCCTGACGGGCGTGGCCGGTGCCCTTCTGACGCCAGGGCTTCTTGCCGCCGCCGGAGACTTCCGCGCGGGTCAGAGCGCTCTGGGTGCCCTGACGGCAGTTGCCCAGGTGGCTCTTGACGGCCTCATGGACCACGGCCTGGTTGGGCTCAATGCCGAAGATGGCCTCGGAGAGCTCGATCTCGCCGATCTGCTTACCAGCCATATCATAAAGGTTCGCTTTAGGCATAACTCAATCTCTCCTTTCCTTACTTGTTGCGGGCGGAAGCCTTCTGCGGGTTGACACGGGCGGAAGCCTTCTGCGGGTTGACACGGCCGCCCTCGGTGGCGTGCTTCTCCAGGATGGTCTTAACGGTGTTCTTCACATAGACGATACCGCCCTTGGGGCCGGGAATGGCGCCCCGAACGGCGATCAGGCCCAGCTCCTCGTCTACCTGGACCACGTCCAGCTTGACGACGGTGACCTGCACGTTGCCCATCTGGCCGGCGCCGTCGCGGCCCTTGGCGATGTGGCCAGGGGTGGTGCCGGGGCCCAGAGAGCCCTGGTGGCGGTGGACAGGGCCGCCGCCGTGGGTGTTGCGCTTGACGGCCGCGCCGTGGCGCTTGACAACGCCCTGGAAGCCGTGGCCCTTGCTGGTGCCGGTCACGTCAACGTAGTCGCCGGCGGCGAAGACGTTGGCGGTGAGCACGTCGCCCACCTCGTACTTGGAGCAGTCCTTCAGCGGGAACTCCTTGAGGACCTTCTTGTACTCGGTGAGGCCGGCCTTCTTCTGGTGGCCCAGCTCAGGCTTGGTGAGCTTGCGCTCGGGAATTTCCTGATAACCCAGCTGAATGGCCTCGTAGCCATCCTTCTCGGCGGTCTTCTTCTGCACCACGGTGCAGGGGCCGGCCTGGATCAGGGTGACGGGCACCACCCGGCCGGCTTCATCGAAGATCTGGGTCATGCCGATCTTTTTGCCGATGATCGCTTTCTCCATTGGGATGTTTCCTCCTAATAAAGGTTATTGGTCGGCGGAGTTGGCTCCCATTGGGCTGGGACCATTGCTCCGGCGACTTGACCCGCCTGTCTCGATTGGCGACAGGCCGCGGGTACACAAAGGTTGGTTTCCGGCCTGCAGGGACGCTTCACGAAGCGTCCGCCCCGCCGGACATATTGCGGACGCATCATGATGCGTCCCTACCCGGGAAAATTACAGCTTGATCTCAATCTCCACGCCGGCGGGGAGCTCCAGGCTCATCAGGGCCTCCACGGTCTTGGGAGAGGGCTTCACCACGTCGATGAGACGCTTGTGGATGCGGCGCTCGAACTGCTCCCGGCTGTCCTTATACTTGTGGACGGCCCGCAGGATGGTGACGACCTCTTTCTTAGTGGGCAGGGGGATGGGACCGGAGACGTTGGCGCCGGTGCGCTTGGCGGTCTCCACGATCTTCTCGGCGCTCTGGTCGATGAGCTGGTGGTCATAGGCCTTCAGGCGGATGCGGATCATTTCTTTCTGAGCTGCCATGTGTTTGTTTCCTCCTTAAAATACGAAGTTGAGTAATGGGTCTTGCTCCTCCTTCGTCGGTGAGCGATTGGATGCACACGCTTTCGTGCGTATCACTCCAGGCCACGAAAAAACCGGCGCATAGACAGGCCGGTTTTCTCCGTACCGGGCGATATACGCCGTGTACGGACTCGCTCAGCCGCCCGATAGTCGGACATACTCCGCGGAAGTTACCTCCTTTCGGAGCAATCTCCCGCATCATCGCAACTGCGCCCTTACAGACGCCCCGTTATCATACAACACACAGCCGTGTGTGTCAAGGGGGTTTTTAAAAAAATTTTGGCGGATTTTCCGGAATTTGCGGAGGATGGTTTGTGGATTTTTCAAAAACACGGAGAGACCCCCGCACGGGGGCCTCTCCTCACAGAACGCCCTCCCTCTCCAGCAGCAGGGAGCCGTCCTCCCGGAACAGCCGCAGGATGTACGCAGTCCCACCTGTCGCCCACTTGTCAAGCTGCTGCTCCCGTTCGATCCCTAACAGCCAAATACCGTCCTTCAGCTGCCATCCACCGCCGGAGCACTCCTCCCCCTCCAGTCGGACCGTAATCTCCGCACTGGACACTTCTTCCGGAGCATTCAGCAAAAGAAAGGGCGCAAAATTGTGGTAGTTGTAGACATAGGCGGGGTTCCCCTCCGGCGTCTTCCCCGGCCCGTGGGCGACCCAGTAGCCGACATTGTCCAGATACTCGCCGCGCCACAGAAGGGGCACCAGGGAGGGGCCGGAATTCAGATGGAAACTGCGGATATACCGCCCGTTTCCGCTGAGACAGGCCACCACCGCCTTGTCCTCCAACACCCCCGCCATCCAGCGGCCCCGCAGATACAGCTCTGTCCCATCCAAGGCAAGCACCGACCCGTCCTCTCTGGACACTTGCAGGCCATCTCCGCTCCTTGTCCCATAGGAAAGCACAATTTCACTCCGGGGCAGCAGGTGGGTGCGCTCCATGCGGCGGAACTCCATCTCCTTTGAGGGCAGGGGGCACCCCAGCCGCATCCAGATGCCGAAGCTGAGCAGCACACTCCACGTCAGATAAAATACAGTCTGATCCCCCCGGCTGATGCTCTCCAGCCGCCGTTTCAACTTCTTCCACCACTTTTTCATGACATCTCCACCCTTTCCGTCACGGCTGTGGACAGCACAATCCTGCCCACCTCGCTGTCCAGCTCCAGCGTCACCCGGTCCCCGGGCTGCCAGCCCTCCGCCGGCAGGAAGAAGGCCACCTCCCTCCAGCCGATGCCCCACTCCGAAAACATGTTGGCCCAGACGGCAGGGTCCGGTTTTTTCAGCCCGTCATGATATTTGTTGCTGTCCGCCGCATACCGGGTCCCGTCAGGCCCCACAACGGTCACGTTGTCCACAATGGCCCTGGGGTTGATCCGCTCCCAGAACCGCGGTGAGGAGGCCCGCAGGACCACCTGGAGCTTGTCCTCCCGGTCCAGCCGGTTCGGGTACTCCAGGCAGGCCGCCCCTGTAATCTGAAAGGTGTACTGTCCCAGCTCCGCCTTCTCCCCGCCCCGGATTCGGTGGACTGTCCCGTAGCTGGTGCTCCCCCGGATGGAGCCCTCCTCTATGTTCCCGCTATTAGAATAACCTACCAGCAAGTTGACCAGCATCACCAGACAGAGCAGATACCGGCTGGCCGTCCACAGCCAGCCCAGCCAGGGCCTGTGGACCCGGGCCAGCTCCTCTTTCAGCTCCTCCGGGTTCCCCATAGAGGACAGAGCCCGGTCCCGGGCTTCGTCGGGGGGAATGTCCGGGAAGACGCGCCGCAGGTCGGCCATTTTGTCCTCGATATGTCCCTCCAGCTCGGCCCGCACCTCCTTCCGGTCCAGGCCGAACCGGATGCCGGAGACCGCCGTGTCCAGCCAGCGGCTCAGGACGCTGTCAAAATTCATGTGCTGTCTCCTCTCTTGTCACCGGGCGGTCAGGCACTGGTTGGGCAGCAGGTTCACCCCCACCCGGCCCCTGCGGCTGAACCGGGGCCGTCTCCGCCAGATCATCAAAAGTTTCTTTCTCATAGCGCCGTCTCCCGCCACCGGATGGGGATGGAAAATCGGGTCATTCCGTTGTCAAACTCCACCTGAAACTCCCCCGTCTCCGACGGGTCAATGATCCCTTCCCCCGGCTGGTACAGAAAGACCACCCCCTCATACTCCCGCCAGGTCAGGCCGTGCTCCGTCCAGCCGCAGCCGGTCTGGGACCTGCCCTCGGGGTCGCGATTTTCCCGCCCCCGGTAGAGCCGTCCCCGGCTGTCCCGTACCTGTACCCACCGGCTCAGGTCTTCCGCCGGCAGAGCCCAGGGCGCGCCCCCCGTCCCACGCAGGGTAAAATGGACCATGTAGTAACAACCTCCGTCCTCCTGCTCAATCCGAAACAAGGAGGCCCGCCGGACAGAGAAGGAATAGTCCCCCGCCGTCACCGGACCGGTCCCCGCGCCCACGGCCAGCACCCGGTCCCACCCCGGAGCAGACTCCTCCAGGCTGTCGGGAAAGCGTTTCCGGTATTCCTCCCGCTGTTCCCTGTAGTTAGTGGCGCTTCCGCTGGAGAACACCCGGCCGATCCCCTCCCAGTTCCAGGCCGTCAGCAGCACCATTACCGCCAGCAGGACCTGACTGGCCCGCCACAGATACCCCAGCCAGGGCCGGTGCACTCTGGCCAGCTCTTTTTTCAGCTCCTCCAGGTCTCCCATGGCGGACAGAGCCCGGTCCCGGGCTTCCTCGGCCGGGATATCGGGGAAGACGCGCCGCAGGCCGGCCATCCTGTCCTCGATGTGGCCCTCCAGCTCGGCCCGCACCGCCCGCCGGTCGGGGCCGAATCGGATGCCGGAGACCGCCGTGTCCAGCCAGTTCTCTGTTCTCATGGTCTCCTCCTCTCCGGCCTTACCAATCGTTCAGGCACTGGTTGGGCGGCAGGGTGCCGCTCCGGGCCAGGACCTCCCTCCCCCGGTCGTCGGCCAGGGTCAGGCGGTAGGGATGCTCCCCCACAAAGCCGCGGCGCACCCGGGCTCCCCACTCCCACAGGGCGTCAATCGCGCAGAGCTCCCGCCCCGGATGGTCCTCGTGGGGGGAAAATTGGAAGAAAAACCAGCCGTTCTCCTCCCGGACCGCCTGGGCGGTGAAGGTCTCCTCAGCGGGCGTGGGCCACACGCCGCCGTCCACGTCGATCAGGTTCAGCTCCAGTGTGCCGGACACGGCCTCCTCCGGCGCGCCCCACACGGCCACCGTCAGCGTCCCGCCCTCGCCGGGGCCGGACAGGGCGGCCACTACGAGCCCCGCCTTGGGGAACAGATGGTTGATGCAGGGCTCCGCCTTGGGGAAGGGCAGCCCACCATAGCTCACCGCCGTAACCCGGCCCACAGCGATCCAGTCCTCCCCCTGGGACAGGTAGGCGGTAAAGCTGCCGTCCGCCGCCCGGTTGGTTAGGACAGTCTGGGAGGGGGCCAGCAGCAGTTTGGTCTCCAGACGGCGGTAGGCCCCGTCGGCCATCCAGGCGGGCCAGCCCCACAGCAGCAGCGCCAGCGCCGCCAGCAGGAGGGCCGCGGCCAGGTTGCGGACGATTTTCCAGCCCCGGGGAAGCTTGCAGTTCATCCATTTTTTCACGGTTCCACCTCCCGGGTCAGGTCCACAATCAGCTCCGGGCCCACGCCGGAGCCGGACAGGTAGATGAGCTTGATCCACTTGGCGTCCGGGGGCCAGCCCCACACGCAATAATTATACTGCCGCCAGGACAACCCCGCCTCCCGGCCCCAGCTGGTGCTGGAAATAGACAGCTTCTTTCCCCGGTCGTCCTCCGCTGCGATGTAGCTGAAGGGCGTCCAGCTGGCGTCCCAGGGCCGGTCCCAAGTGATTCGGACCTGGGCATAGAGAATATATTCACCCTGATGGGGCTGATGGTGCCAAAGGGCCGCCTTAGGCACAGAGAGCATCCCCGGGCCCATTTTCGTCTCCGCCGCCGGGGCCAGCAGGGCCACCCGCTCCCCGGTGGGGTCCTCCTCTCTGAACAGCGTTTCAGACCACTCCCAGCCCTCGGCCAGTCTCTCCCAGCTGTTCCACAGGTCGTCCGCCCTGCCCTCCACATGCCAGTTCACCAGTAAAACCAGACACAGCGCCATCAGTCCCCACACCAGCCACCGGCTGGCCCGCCACAGATACCCCAGCCAAGGGCGGTGGACCCGGGCCAGCTCTTTTTTCAGCTCCTCCGCATCCCCCATGGTGGACAGGGCCCGGTCCCGGGTCTCGTCGGGGTCCATATCAGGAAAAATCCGCTGGAGGTCCAGGGCCTTGTCTTCCAGATGGGCGTACAGCTCCGCCCGGACGGCCAGCCGGTCGGGCTTGAAGCGGATGCCCGACACCGCCGTCTCCAGCCAGCGCAGCAGCGCCATATTTTCTCTCATGGTCCGGCTCCCTCACGCCAGGGCGTTTGCCCCGCCCGACAGCACACTGTCCACCCCCTGGTGGAAGGTCTCCCACTCCGCCCGCTTGTCGTCCAGCAGCTTCTTCCCCTTCCGGGTGAGCCTGTAGTACTTCCGCACCCGCCCGGTGGGGGCCTCCTGCTGGTAGGAGGACAGGCACTTGTCCTTCTCCAGGGCGTGGAGGATAGGGTACAGGGTGCCCTCCTTCATCTGGAACAGGTCGTTGGACCGGCGGGACAGCTCCTCAATCATCTGGTAGCCGTACATGTCGCCCCCTTCCAGCAGGGACAGAATCAGCATCGTCCCGCTCCCCGCCATCAGGCCCTTGTCAAATTTCATCTTTACCACCCTTCCTGTGGGACCCGGCCAGGGGAGCCGGGTCATTTGATTTTCCGGTGACCCGCCAAGGACAGCGGGTCCCACACATTACCTCGAATCTCTAGGTATATTATACCTCGATTTTCGAGGTATGTCAAGAACAAACCGGGGCCGTTGACTTTTTTCCTCCTCCTGTGCTATCCTAAAAATAAAAAGGGGAAACTTTTATGGGTGCAAAGATTTTCTTTCTCCTGTTATTCGCCCTTTGGTTTTTGGGCATTACCGGCCTGCTCTTTGCGCACTTTTTAAAAAAATACCTCCTCTGGCGGAAGAAAACCCCCGTCTCCCCCCGGCGGCAGTTTGTGCTCATCCTCCTGCCATCCCTGCTCATCGCCTTCTTCCTCTGCCCCACCCTTGTTCAAACCTTCAAGGACCTGCCCGTCCCCCGCGGCGAGCTGAAGGAGATCACCGCCCCGGTGGAGTCCGTCAGGCAGCTCACCTACCGCCGGACCCAGAGCCGGTACGGCGGCGCCCGCCTGGAACACCGCTACAACATCTATCTGGAGGACCACTCCGGCTATCTCCGCATCCCGGAAAATTTCAGGTTTGACCAGGAGGGATTTTTAGCCTGGGCCGGACCGGAGCCGGTGACCTTTCTCTACAGCTCCAACAGCGGGCGGTCTATCCCCTATATCATTCAAAACGCCAGCGGCTGCTTTTGGGACTACGAATTTGCCGCCGGACAGCTGTGGCACAGCGTTATATACCATCTGATCACAGCCCTGTCCGCCCTCCTTTTTCTGGGGGCGGGGGCGGTCTACCTCCCCGCCTGGCTCTACCCGCTGAGGGCCCGGGGAAGAGTGGACAAGTCAAAAAAACGGGAGCTGGCCTTTCTCATCCTCTTCATCGCGGTTCTGCTGGCAATCACCTTCGTCCAAAGCCGCCCCCAGGTCACCGAAACCCCCGCCCCGCCCTCTGCAAAAACGTCCCGCTCTCCGGATTAGAGAGCGGGACGTTTTTACTTATCTGCGGACCCACTTGCCAAAGAGGGTCTTTTTGAATTTCAGAAGGGCCTCCTGGGCGGGGGTGTAATTTTTACACTTCTGGAAGTACTCCACGCCCTTCTTGATGTCCTCCGGCGCCCCCAGGCCCTGGGTATAGATGGTGCCCAGGCCGTAGTTGAGGAGGTTGGTGCTGTAGTCCACCTCCTGGAAGAGCATCAGCGCCCGCTGGGGGTCTTTCTGACAGCCGTAGCCGAAGAGGTAGCAGGTGCCCAGCATGTCGTTGCCCCAGGTGTTCTTATGGCCGTGGGCCTGCTCAAAGAGCTGGACGGCCCGGGCATAGTCCTGGGGGACGCCGCCCTTCCCCAGGAACAGCAGCTCGCCGGCCCGGTTGGCGCAGCCGATCTGCTCCGGGTCCTGAAGGCCCAGCTCGTAGCACTTCATCGCCTGCACGCAGTCCTTGGGCACCAGCTTGCCCTCCTGGAAGGTCTTGCCGATGTAGTACCAGCTGGACAACTGGCCCTGCTTGGCGGCGGCGAAGTACAGGTCCAGGGCCTCCTGGGTGCGGCTCTCGTCCTTGATGACAAAGCCGGCGTACCGCTCCTGCCAGTCGGGGTAGCCCAGCTCGGCGCCCCGGCGGGCAATGGCTTCCGCCTTGGACTTGTCGGGCTCCATGATTCCCTCCTCGCCGTCGAAATACAGGTTGTACATATTCCGCCCGGCAAAGCCCATGCCGCCCTCAAAGGCCCTCTCAAACCAGGGCAGGCACTTCAGCTCGTTCTCCCGCAGCCACTGGCCAAAGGCCGCCTTGCTGGGGAAGTCCTGGGGGCCCTTGTTCTCGATGCGCACAATATCCAGCCAGAAATAGGTGTTGCCAATCATATTCATGGCAAACAAACACCCCGCCTGGGCCTTCTCATATACGGCGTTCCACACCGCCTGGAGGTTGGGGTAATGGGCCTTCATGGCCTCCTCCATCTCCGGGGTGAGCATCCCGCACCGCATGGCCCCCAGCACGCCCATGGCGCTGCCCTGGACGATGCTCTGGCGGATGAGATGCTCCACCGCCTCGTCGTTGGCCTGGAAGGGATGGTAGTCCCAGCTGTACTGGGGCCCGGAGACACACCGGGACAGAATGTAGGCCGCGTCGCCGTCCCCGGCGTTGGCCGCGTCAGCCAGGGGCTGGACGGCTGCCGCAGCCTTTTCCCGGTCGTAGGTGTAGTAGATGGCTTCAATGGCGTTGTCTACCGCGTCGCTGAAATACTTGCCCATGATAATCCGCTCCTTTTTATTTCCTGGTTTCCTTTTCCAGTTTTTTTGTAATATCCTTCCACTGGGAAAAATCCGGGTCGAAGGCGCCCTCGGACATCTGAAGCAGCCACTCCCGGGCCTGGCGGTCGGTGCATTTGGTCTCGAACACCCGCAGCTTATCCGGGTCGGGGCGGCTGGCGTTGGCGGTGACCCGGCCGTCGGACTGATCCCCCGCCTTTAAGTACAGATACCGGGACCCGGCAAAGAGGGCCACCACGGTATATTTTCCGCTGGCCAGCCCCTCCCCGGCCAGCTCCACATCCCGGCGGGTAAAGGAGTCGTAGTCCCGGGTGGCGCCGGTGCGGTCGCTGATAGACAGCCTGGCCCGGACCTGAGGGCGGGGCTGTTCCATCTCCTGAACAGGCTGCCACCGGGAGAGATTGGAAAAATCAGGGGTCTGCTTCCGCTCCAGCAGATTGGCGAAGGCAGTCCAGGCCTCCTGCTCGCTCACCGGCCTGGCAAAGGCCTGATAGGTCCCCCCCGCCATGCGGAGCACCGCAATCAGGGTCAGCCCCTGGTTGGTAATGCCGCACTCCAGCCGGGAGAAGCCCACCCCGTTCAGCCCCGGCATGGGGAGGAGCTCCACCGGCTCCAGGGCAAAGTTGGCCCCCTGGCCGTTGAGACCGGTGAGCTGGTCCTCCACCGCCTTCCGGTCGAAGCGGGAGGTCCGCCTGCCCTGCCGGTCGATGAGGACAAAATCGGCGTTGCTTCCGGCATTGTCCCGCTCCCGGTCCTCCTGCCGGGCCATCCGCTGGTCCCGGCGGCGCAGATAAGAGCGGTTGGTCGCCTGCCACTCCTCCTCCGACTGGCCGGTAAAGTCAGACATGTTCTTGTAGTCGTCAAAAAAGGCCTCGGGCACCCGGAGACGCAGGCAGTCCACCACGGCCTGGAGCTCTGCGGGCTTGCGCAGGGAGCTGGCCTGAATCTGCCGGCGGTCGTCCACGATGTACAGCTCCAGAATGCGGGCGGACTGCCGGCGGCCATTGGTGTAGCGGACCTTGATTTCATCCCGGGGGAACACGCCCCGGATGCGGGCGATGGAGGTCACTTCGTCCCCAAAGAACCACTCCTTGCCGACGGCCACCCGGTCGAACCACTGGCCGTTCTCCTTAATATCCCTGTCCACCATGGCAAACAGCTCCGCCACAGGCGGGGCCTCGTCGGGATAGGGCAGCTGGGAGCGGATGGATTTGGCCAGCTTGCTCTTTTCCGGGCAGAAGGCGTCCCGCAGGTCGGTATAGGCCTCGATCAGGCCCAGGGCGGTACCGCCCAGACAGAGAACCGCGGAGAAAACAGTAAAGGCCCAGTCCTTCACCTCCCAGAGGGACCGGTCCTGCTGCATCTGCATGTAGAAGCATACGCCCCCGGCAAAGCCAAAGAACAGCCACAGCAGCGCCCAGAACAGCTTGGCCAGCCCCTTCCGGTTCCGCTCCATACAGTAGCCCTCCTCAGGCCCGTCGGGCTGCTGCTTTTTGTTCCACCACATAATCAAAAGAATTACCGGAATGGCAAAGATCCGCAGCAGAATTACCAGCAGGATATAGACAATCAGGTTAACAGGCCATTTCAGATAAAACTTCTTCTTTCCGTCCATACTTCCCACACCCTCACACTCCAGTTTACGCGCTAAAAATCCGGCGCATCCATTCGTTAGTTTAGCACTTGGGTTTCCTGAAATCAATGCCTATTTTCATAAAAAAACGCCGCCCGGCGGGCGGCGTAAAAATTTGACAAAAGGGATAAAATTAAGTATTATTAGGTATAAGGACGCTTGTTACATATAAGGCGGTCAGTCCACCGTTATCACCCCTGCGCAAATTCAAAATGGGGGGAGGTGGAAACGGATGTGGAAAAAACGGATTTTCAAAGCAATCTGTTTTTTGGCGGGTACGGCAATACTCCTGTACCTGTCAGCCATAAATGTTTGTTGACCGCCCGGCTGGTACCCGAGCGGTCAACGGTTCTCGTTGATCATTAAGGTGGGCTGACCGCAAAAGTGGCAAGCGCCCTTCTGTTTTTATTATACCTGCCCGCCCCTGTCTTGTCAAGACGATAAGACAGGGGATTTTGCTCAGGGCGTATCCGTCCGCCCGGCCAGGTAGTCGATGGAGACACCGTAAAAATCCGCCATGCGAATCAGCGTTGACAGCTGTGGCTCCCGCTCTCCGTATTCATACCGCTGATAGGCGCGGACAACAACGCCAAATTCCGCCGCAACCTCTTTCTGGGATAAATTGCGGCCGTCTCTCAACTCAATCAATCGCTCCGAAAAGACGGACATTTTACAATCTCCTCTTGACAACGACCAAATGAGCACATATAATTAATATATGCTCAAACGGTCGTGAACTATATCAGGGGGAATCACAATGGAAATCTTACTGGGCGTTCTCATGCAGTACGCGGAAGAAAATCTGGTCTCCCGTTTTTTGCTGGAGACCGGACCTCAGTTTTCAGAAGCGGAGGTCCTGACGGAGGAGCTCACCGCCCGACTGAGCACAATCAGTCCCGAGACGGAGGACTGTGTCAAACGGCTGACCTTCCAGCAGGACACAGTGTCCATCTGCCGGGAACGGGCGTTCCTTCTGTCCGGTATCTCCATCGGCCTAGCCCTGGGCCGGCTTTAGTTGAACTTGTAAATCTTCCGGGCCAGCCGGTACAGGGCCACTGACAGCTTCCGCCCGGGGAGGGTGGGCAGGTTGGTGGCGGCGGGGATGGCAAAGTAGCGCATCTTAGTGTAGAGTCCCTTGTCCACCGTCCGCAGATACTCCCACAGCCGGGTCCGCTTGCCCAACGACTCGGGGCTGCCCTCCATGGTGAGGAAAATAGAGGAAATGGTCATCATAATGGCCAGATAGTTGTACATATACCGGGCCAGCTTTTTGTTCTGTTTGGCCACAAAGCGGAGATTCCAGCAGTCGATCATGTGGTAGTTCACCCGCAGCTGCTGGTCCACCCGGCCCATCATCACGCTCTCGTTGACGGACTGGTCCGCCCGGCCGATGAAGTAGCGGTACAGGTCCACATCCATATAATAGAGGTTGCGCACATGGGGCAGGGGCTGGTACACAAAGATGTTGTCCACATAGAAGGTGTGCTTGGGCAGCTCCAGCTGGCAGTCCCGCAGAATCTGGGTGCGGTAGATGACGCTGTGCATCAGCAGATACTGCCCCGGCTTGAAGTGGCCGATGTGCTTCCAGTTGAACACCCGGCCCACGGGGAACACATTTCGGTAGTTCACCGCCCGCTGGGTGTTGTCCTCCACATGCTCATAGACGTAGTTGGCAATCATCAGGTCCACCAGCTTGTTGTCCCGGACGAACTGGCGCAGCTTGTCCAGCACCTGGTGGAGGGCGTCCACGTCCACCCAGTCGTCGGAGTCCACCACCTTGTAGTAGATGCCCCGGGCGTTGCGGATGCCCTGATTCACCCCCTCGCCGTGGCCGCCGTTCTCCTGGTGGATGGCACGGACAATTTCGGGGTACTGTTCTGCGTACCGGTCACAGATGGCGGGGGTGTCGTCCTTGGTGGAGCCGTCATCCACCAGGATGATTTCAATGTCGTCCCCGCCCTGAAGGAGCGTATCCACACAGTGCTCCATATACGCCGCCGAGTTGTAGCAGGGGACGGCGAAGGTGATTAGCTTGTCCATCGGTTTGATTCTCCTGTTTTAAATTTTCTGTAGGGACGCATCACGATGCGTCCGCCTTATATTATAAGATACCGTATCCATGTTTTGCGGACGCTTCATGAAGCGTCCCTACGGCAAATCCCACCGCATTACCGTAGAGTGGGACGGCGCGCCGAGGTCGTCGCGCCCTACACATGTCCGCAATTTACAGCCGCTCCGCCAATTCCAGGGCCCGGGCGGCGATGGCGTCCATGTTGTAGTACTTGTACTCCGCCAGCCGGCCCAGCAGGTGGAGCTGCTGCTTTTTGTCCGCCTCCGCCTTGTATTTGGCGTAGAGGGCGTTGTTTTCGGGGTTGATGATGGCGTAGTAGGGGGTCTCCCCCTCGGCTCCGGTGTAGGCCCGGGAGTACTCCTTCACGATGGTGGTCACGCCGGGCAGGTCCTGGCCGGTGAGGTGCTTGAATTCGGTGATCCGGGTGTAGTCCCGGTCCACCGTGTAGTTGACAGTGCCGTGGGTCTGGTAGAAGCCGCCGCCCCGGAGGGGGTGGTCCGGGTCGGGATAGGGCATGCCGGGGGCGCTGTAATCCCGGTCCTGCCAGGTCTCAAAGACGAAGTCCAGGGTCCGGTAGGGCAGGCGGCCGTAGCACAGACCAAAGAACTCGTCCAGGGGGCCGGTGTAGATCAGGGGAACCGGCAGGGGCACTCCGGCCCCCCGGAGGAAGATGTCATACTCCTCCAGAGACAGGTACTGCCGAACGTCGGTATTGAGAAGGACCTCGATATTGGGGTGGTCCAGCATCTTCTCGAACATTTTGGTGTAGCCCTCCAGGGGCATGCCCTGAAACTCGTCCTGAAAATACCGGTCGTCCCGGGAGAGGAACACCGGCACCCGGGCGGTGGTGTTGGGGTCGATGTCCTCGGGCTTCTGGCCCCACTGCTTCATGGTGTAGTGGACGAAGACGTGTTCATAGACGTAATCCGCCAGGGCGGCGATCTCAGGGTCGGGGTTCTGCCGCAGCTCCAGAATGGTCACCTTTTTCTCCGCCCCGTAGACGGAAACGAGCTTGTCCCCCAGGGCTTTTCCCTTCTCAGGGCCGAAAGCTTCCTCCAGAGAGGTGAGGTTGAAGGGGACGGGGTATTGCAGCCGCCAGCCGGGCCGCCCCTCTCCCTCCGGGTCGGGGATGTTGGCCACAACCCGGTGCTGGTAGTCCCGCCACCGGGTAAACCGGGACAGGAAGTCGAAGACCTTTTTATCGTTGGTATGGAAGATGTGGGGGCCGTATTTGTGGATGAGGACCCCGTGGTCGTCCAGGCAGTCGTAGGCGTTGCCGCCGATGTGGTCCCGGCGCTCCAGCACCAGCACCTTTTTCCCCTTCTCCGCCAGAGCCCGGGCGGACACCGCGCCGGCGTAGCCGGCCCCCGCCACCCAGACGTCATAGTTTTTTCCCAAAGCTGTCCATCCTTTCCAAGTCCGCCCGGAGGGCGGCCTGTGTTCCATGGGTTCAGTATACCACAATTTCCCGGAAAAACAAATTAAAGTTTCCTTAATCCTGCGGCCCGCTTCTCCGCCCGGTAGGCGCTGGGGGTGCGGCCCTTCAGGGCGCGGAAGGTTTTGGCAAAGTAGCTCATCTCCTGAAAGCCGCACAGGGCGCCGATGTCGGCAATTTTCCGGTCGGTGCCCGCCAGCAGCTCCGCCGCCTTCTGCACCCGCAGCTGCTTTACATACTGGATGGGGGTGGTGCCCACCATAGCCCGGAAGCACCGCAGACACTCGCTGTCGCTGATGGCTGCGCTCCGAGCGATTTTTTCGGTGGTCAATTCCTCGCCGTAGTTCTCCTGGATGTACTGGAGCATCGCCTTCATCCGCTGCTCGTCCCGCAGGGCCTTCTCCGAGGGGCTCCTCCGGGCTGCCGGGCAGTTGTCCGCCAGCAGGAACACCTCC
The DNA here is from genome assembly GCA_947650875.1 of uncultured Bacillota bacterium. Lineage (GTDB taxonomy): Bacteria > Bacillota > Clostridia > Oscillospirales > Oscillospiraceae > Lawsonibacter. The sequence continues at coordinate 14,184 of CANSXE010000030.1, forward strand.
CGGGACAGGGCGTCCCGCACCTGAAATTCATAGCCCGGCGGCTCGTCCACGCAGGCCTGCCAAGCCCGCTGGACGGCCTGGAGGGCCTCCCGCTCCCAGGGGACCTCCTGATGAAGGTGGATATACTGCCGCCCCGGATCTGAGAGAAGGGGCTGGAGGTAGCCCTGCCAGAAGATGCTGTCCATGCTGCCCCCCACCAGCCTGGGGTGGTACAGCACCGCCCGCAGACAGCACGCCCCCGCCCCGGCGGCCCACATCCCATGGAGGGCCCCGGTATTGATAAAGTAGCCGTCCCCCGGCTTCACCCGACAGGTCTCCCCGCCCACCGAGATGATGGCGTCCCCGCCCTCCACCACGGTGGTCTCGATCTCATCGTGCCAGTGCCAGGGCACCGCCAGCTCCTCCAGGTCGTCGTGATAGCAGGCCGCCGGAAAAAGCGCCGTGCCGTGTGCCAGCAGTTCCCGCCCCTGCTCGTCCACAACAGAGATACATTCGCTCAGTGCCACACTGTCTCTCCCCCTTTGACGGTTTTGTACTATGATTCTGGTTTTTTAATTCTAACAGTCCGGCCTTTTTAATGGTATTATCATAGCAGAAATCAGGGAGGAATACAAGATGCTTCATCTGCTGCTGGCGGTTATTTACCTGTCCTTTATCAGTCTCGGCCTGCCCGACGGCCTGTTGGGCGCGGCCTGGCCCTCTATGTACGGCCCCTTCGGGGTCCCCGTCTCCTATGCGGGGGTAGTCTCCACCATCATCTCTCTGGGCACTGTGATATCCAGTCTCCAGAGCGACCGGCTCACCAGGCGCCTGGGGGCCGGAAAGGTGACGGCCATCAGCGTGGCCATGACGGCAGCGGCCCTGTTCGGCTTCTCCGCCACCCGCAGCTTCTGGCTGCTGTGCCTGTGGGCCGTCCCCTACGGCCTGGGGGCGGGCAGCGTGGACGCCGCGCTGAACAACTATGTGGCCCTCCACTACGCCAGCCGCCACATGAGCTGGCTGCACTGCATGTGGGGCCTGGGCGCCGCAGCAGGCCCCTACATCATGGGCTGGGCCCTCACCGGCGGCGCCGGCTGGCAGGCGGGCTACCGCTATGTGGGCTGTCTTCAGATTGTCCTGACCCTGATTCTGTTCCTCAGCCTTCCCCTTTGGAAAACCCGCTCCGACGGCCCGGCGCCGGCGGACGGCTCAGAGCGGACGCTCACTCTGAGTCAGATCGTCCGGCTCCCCGGCGCCGGGTTCGTCATGGCAGCCTTCTTCTGCTACAGCACCGTGGAACAGACCACCGCCCTGTGGGCCAGCAGCTATCTGGTCCTCCACAAGGGGGTGCCGGCTGAGACGGCCGCCCGCTTCGCGGGACTGTTCTTCATCGGGATTACCGTGGGCCGGCTGCTCAGCGGCTTTCTTACCATCAAACTCACCGACTCCCAGATGATCCGCCTGGGCCAGGGGATTATTGCCCTGGGCGCGGCCGCATTCCTCCTCCCTCTGGGCGAGGTTGGCGCACTGGCCGGACTGGTGCTCATCGGGCTGGGCTGCGCCCCCATCTACCCCTGCATCATCCACTCCACCCCGGACCACTTCGGTGCGGAGCGGTCCCAGGCCGTCATTGGTGTGCAGATGGCCAGCGCCTATGTGGGCAACTGCCTGATGCCCCCCCTGTTCGGTCTCATTGCCGCCCACATCTCGGTGGCTCTCTTCCCGCTCTACATCTTTGCCGCCCTGGCCGCCATGGCAGCCGCCCACGAGCTGCTGCTGCGCGCCGTCAAGAAAGGAGCTTAACTATGCTTAAAATCCATTCCATCCCCAATATGGAGCGTTTTCTCAGCCTGGTGGCCCGCAGCCGGGGCCGGGTGCTGCTCCACCTGCCCGACAACAGCCAGCACGACCTGAAGGAGGACAGCGCCCTCCGCCAGCTCTTCCAGAGCATGGAGCCCGGTCGGGACGGGGTGCGCATCTCCCTCTCCGACCCCAGAGACATCCCCGCCTTTATCAACTACATGATTGGAATTTGAACAGGAGCCCGCCATGACAGACCAATGCCGCATCGCCGACTACCACATGCACAGTACCTTCAGCGACGACTCCCAGGCCCCCATGGAGGACATGGTCCTGCGGGCCCTCGCCCTGGGACTGGACGAGATTTGCTTCACCGAGCACGTGGATTACGGCGCGAAAACCGATACAAACTGTAATTATCCAGCCTATTTTAACGAACTGGAGCGGCTCCAGGCCAAATACCAGGGCCGAATTACCATTCGGCGGGGCATTGAGTTTGGCGTCCAGCTGGAGACCATCCCCCAATATGAGACGGACGCTCAGAGCGGCGGCTTCGATTTTATCCTTCTGAGCAATCACCAGATCGGAAACCAGGAATTCTGGAACCAGGAATTTCAGGCGGGAAAGTCCCAGGAGGAGGTTCACACCGCCTACTACCGGGCCATTTTCAACATCATGGGCCGCTTCCGGCACTACTCGGTGCTGGCTCACCTGGACATGATGAAACGGTATGACCGTCTCGGCCCCTATCCGGACAGAAAGGTGCTCCCCCTGATTAAAAAAATCCTCCGCCGGGCCATCGGGGAGGGGAAGGGCATCGAGGTGAATACCTCCTCCTTCCGCTACGGCCTGCCCGACCTGACCCCCTCCAGAGAAATTCTGGAGCTGTACCATCAGCTGGGCGGCCGCATCCTCACCATCGGCTCCGACGCCCACGCCCCGGACCAGCTGGGGGACCACATCCCGGAGGTGCAGGCTGTGTTAAAGGACATCGGCTTTCGGGAGTTCTGTACCTTTGAACAGATGCAGCCCATATTCCACCCGCTGTAAACAAGCAAGAGGGCCGTCCCTGCCGGGGGCGGCCCTCTTGTTATAGGTTACTTTAAGCTTTTATACATACGCAGGGCGATGGACAGGGCCTCCTGTACGCTGGCGCTGCCGCCGGGGTCAAACCGGTTTTCCCCTTTGCCGCTGACAATGCCCTTTTCGGCCATAAAGGCGACGGAGCTCTTCGCGTAGCTGGAAATGCCGCCGTCGTCCGTAAAGGAGGTGGCGGTCACCCGGGGAATCTCGCCGCCCAGCTTGGTATACACTCTGGACAGCATGGCAGCCGCCTGTTCCCGGGTTACCAGGCTGCCGGGGGCGAAGGTATCCCCGGTTATCCCGTAGACAAAGCCCAGCTCAGCCGCCTGGAGAATCACAGGATCGCTGGTGTCGGTAAAGGGATTTTCGGCGGCGGGAGCGGCCTTCTCTCCGCTCATCGCTTCATACAGCTTCACCGTTGTGGCGGCAAACTGAGCCCGGGTGATGTTCACCCGGTAGTCCTCCCCCAGTCCGCCGGCCACCAGGCCGCTGGAGATGGCTTCGTTCACCTGAGACTTGGCCCAGCCGTCCACCTGGGCGTTGTTGTCGGCCAGGATGGCGGGGGCGGTGATCTGGAAGGTATAGCTCTTGGCGGCCCCGTTGCTGAAGGTGACGGCTACCGTGTGGCTCCCGGAAGACAGGGCGGCAGTATCCAGACGGAAGGAGTAGGGGTAGTCGGCGGCGGTGGCCATAACCTGGCCGTCCACCGACCAGGTGGCGCTCAGCTTGTCAGAGGCCCAGCTGTAGGCGGCCAGCTCCATGGTGCCCTCCCACTTGCCGGAGTAGGCGGACAGCTTGGTGTAGTAGGAGCCGGTGTCATGCAAGCTGTGGGTATAGGTGGGATTGGAGCTTACAGCCTGCCGGTAAGCGGCGGCAACGGTGGGGTTGTTATAGAAGGTGTAGTAGGTATTGCTCCAATCCTCACCGTAGTCAGAGCTGATGATGCACTTGATCTCAGGGTAGACCATGGGCAGGAAGGCATAGGCCCGGGCCATCCGGTCGGCCGCCCAGGCGGAGTTTTCAGTGCCCTGGAACTTGTTGGCGGAGCCGCCCTCGGTGACAATCAGGGGCTTTTTGTGCATCCGGGACATATTTACAACCTGCTGAACGTTGAGCAGGGCGTCGCCATAGGCGCCCACGCCGTAGAACTCATCCCGTTGGGTGTCGCCGTTGTTGCTCCAGCGGTTGTAGTACAGGGAGACGCCGATCCAGTCCACATACTGGTCGCCGGGGTAGAAGGTGTCCATATCCACCCGGTGGGGGCTGCTGAAGTTGGGGGAGAAGACCATCGCCGCCCTGGGCGCCTGGCTGCGGGCGATGTCTACCACATGCCGGTAGGCGGCGATAAAGTCCGCCGGCTTGACCGCGTTGCCCCAGACGTTCATCTCGCCGCCGATTCGGACAAGCACGGGGCAGCTCAGGGTATTTAGATAGGAAAACATCTCATACAGCTTGGAGTCGTATGTTCCGTTGGTCACCTTGGGGCAGGACGCGGCTTCCTCGCTGAAGTTAAGGTAGAGCAGGAAAGCCCGGTCCCCGCTCTGGATGGCAGGTCCGTACAGATAGGACCAGTACTCCAGGCTATAGGTGTCGTTCAGCTCATAGTAGAAGGAGACCGCAGATTCACCGTCCATATGGCTCTGGTTAATCAGACCGTACCGGCCGTCAGGCAGGGTGCCGCCCTGACAGGTGCGGCCGTAGTACACACCCCCGTTGGGCTCATTTTTCGCTCCATAGTAGGGGTAGTCCGGCCCCGGCGTCTGGGTCACCGCATAGATTTCTGTCCGGGGGTCCAGATCCTTGTAGGCTGTGTTCAGGGTGGTGGTGCTCTGATCCGCCAGGGCGGGAATGGTCAGCCCCAGGCTCAGCGCCAGGGCCAGCAGAAGGGATACCGCTTTTTTCATCCTTGTTTCTCCTTTCACTTCTCATAGGCGCACAGTGCGCTCTGATATTTTATGATAGCACAAATTCAGGAAAAAACAATACGATGCTGTCAGCATATCCTTTCCAAAAACAGACCCCCGGCATTACACCGGGGGCCTGTGAACGGTTTACTCGCTGTAGGGCTTGTCGGTTTCGATGTATACGCCGCGGTCCGCGGACCAACCCACATAGAAGTCCAGGGCCTTGCCCAGGTCGCGGAGCTTGAAGTAGTTGGAGCCGTTGATCTTGTACACCTCGGCGGTGATTTTCTGACCGTCCACATAGATGGCGTCGTTGCTGGGTTCGGCGGTCTGGCTGCCGCCGGCGGGGGCCCCTGCCAGGTCGCCGGGCTGCTTGTCATATCCCTGGCCGGTGGTGGCTGTGACGGCGTTCTTCCCGCCGTCGTAGCCCACGGCGAACTGCTTTTCCGTGCCATTCAGCAGGGCGGCAACGTCGCGGATTTTGAAGTAGTTGCTGTCGTTAATCTTGTACACCGTGGGGTTGGCCGCCGCGCCGTTTACCTCCAGCTTGTCATTGGTGGGAGAGGCGGTCTCCCCTGCCGGCTGCTGGGGCTGGGACGGTGTGGTGCTCCCGTTATCCGGTACTATCTCAAACAAGAGATAGGTATGGCGATCGAAACCACCGAAAGTGTTGTAGTCTTCACGAAAACCACGGCTTAAACAATATCCTCTGTCTCCCTTGAAGGGCGGAGTAGCAGGCAAGGGCTGAGTGGGAGTGGCTTTAGCTTCATCAAGGAAATCAAGGGTAGACATACCTTCCAGGTCGCCAAACCACAGAGCATCGTAAACACCGTAAATACTACCAACAACGGTGCCCACAACATACGCCGTAACACCTCCACCATTGGGCAGTTTGTAGACAAGATTGCCATAAGGCAAACTCGTATCCTCTTCTACTACCTCTTTTACGGTTCCTTCGGGGACTACAGGTGAGATGATGGTGCCTTCCGGGATTTGATAGTAAGTTACCTTATTCTGCTCATCAACACGGGTGCCCACAAGCGGCTTGGATAAGGTATAGCTGAATCCGCCATCATCCTGGATGGTGGTCTCTCCCGCCGCCATCGCGGGAACAGCCAGGGACAGGGAAAGCGCCAACGCCAAAGTCAGGGAAAACGCTTTTTTCAGTTTTCTCATAGTTTGTACCTCTCTTTCTGAACGCCTTAACCTTTTGCTTAGCAAAAGGTTAGAAAGGCGCCTTTCTAACCTTTTGCTTAGCAAAAGGTTAGAAAGGCGCCTTTCTGCATTCATTGTAGCACATCGGGCAGCACAATGCAAGCCTTTTGCGAAAGAATCCCCCAGTCACCGCCTGCGGCGGTGCCAGCCCCCTTTAGCAAGGGGGCCTTTGGAGGGACAACCAACCGGATTGCGCCGAAAAGCCCCCCTTGCTAAAGGGGGGTGCCCCCGCAGGGGGCGGGGGGATTCCGTCTTCTGCCTGCAAACCGTTCAAATGCCCCCGCCCTCCGCAATGGTTTTTCTTGCCTGGCCCGGCCATTTGCGGTATAATAGGACACACTTGGCCAACCGCCAACGAGGGAAAGGGAGGTCTCCCATGCTGCGTGTATTTTTGGTTGAAGATGAAAGCACCATCCGCGAAACCCTCCGGGACACGGTGCCCTGGGCGCAATGCGGCTATGAATTTGCCGGCGAGGCCGGCGACGGGGAGATGGCCCTGCCTCTCATCCGCCAGACCAAGCCCGATGTGCTCATCACCGACATCCGCATGCCCTTTATGGACGGCCTGGACCTGAGCCGGCTGGTGCTGCGGGAGTTCCCCAATGTGAAAATCGTGATTATCTCGGGCTATGACGACTTTGAGTATGCCCGCCAGGCCATTGACATCGGGGTGGAGCGTTTTCTCCTCAAGCCCATCACCAAAAACAGCCTGATGGGGGTGCTGGGGGAGCTGAAGGAAAAGATTGAGGGGAACAACTACCTGGCCCAGTTCCACCACGACGCCCAGGAGTATGAACAGTTTGCCCGCCGCCGCTTCTTCGAGCGGGTGGTGGGGGGCCAGCTCACCGTTCAGCAGATTTACGAGGAGGCCGCCAAGCTGGACCTGGACCTGCGGGCCCAGTGCTACACCATTGCCCTGTTTTCCATCCTGCCCAAGGGGGGCGACGCCTGGTCGCCCTACTCCGAGCCCGCCGCCCGGGTGCGGGACGCTCTGCTGGAGCACTTTATGAAGTACCCCGAGTACCTGCTCCTGCGGTGGAATCTGAACACCTACGTGGTGCTCATCAAGGCGGACAAGGGCAAGATGGACGGCTGCATCCGCCGGTGCCTGGACACGGTGCGGGACCAGTATGAGTCCTGCGCCCCCGACCAGAGCTGGTCGCTGGCCATCGGCACCCCCACCCAGCGCCTCAGCTCCCTTCCGGTGTGCTTCGAGGAGGTATCCCGCCTGTGGGCCTGCCGCTACATCCTGCCCCAGCAGCACATCCTGTCCGCCGAGACAGTGGGCTCCCTCGCCCAGCAGGACGGCGGGGACAACCTGGCCGACCTGGACCCGGCCAAGGTCAACCCCTCCATCTGGCAGGGCGTGCTCCAGTCCGCCGCCGCCGAGGAGATTCCCAGCTTTGTGGACGAATACCTCCACAGCGTGGCCCAGGCCCTGGGCTCTCAGCCCTTCTGCCAGTATCTGATGCTCAGTGTCCGCTTCACCGCCGCCGAATTCGCCGCCGGACTGGGAACGGGACGGGAGGAGTTTCTCTCCCTGTTGGAGTGCCTGGACATGACGGGCCGGAATGTGACCCAAAACGACCTGAAGCGCTGCCTGACTGACATTCTCTTCCAGGCGGCCACCCTGCGGGACAAGGCCTCCAGCAGCCAGTACGGCACCCTGCTGGGCCAGGCCGTGGACTACATCGACGGCCACTTTACCGACGACAGTCTCTCCCTCAACCTGGTGGCCCGGGAAATCAACATCAGCGCCAACTACCTGTCCGCCGTCTTCAGCCAGGAGATGGGGGTCACCTTTACCGAGTATGTCACCGGCAAACGGATGGACCGGGCCCGGGAGCTGCTGCGCACCACCGACAAGCGCTCCGGCGAAATCGCCTTCGCCGTGGGCTACCGGGACCCCCATTACTTCTCCTTCCTCTTTAAAAAGACCCAGGGCTGCACCCCCCGGGACTACCGGGCGGGAGGAGGGCGGAAACCATGATGGTCTCTGTCCGCAGCCGGCTCCGGGGACTGATTTTCACCTTTGCCCTGCTGGCCTTCCTCATCCTGGCTGCCGCCTCCTCCCTGCTGGCCCGGTACAACAGCCGGTATAAGGGCCTGCTCTACAACGTCACCACCGCTTCGGAATTCAACCAGGACTTCAAGTCCAACATTGATTTGAAGATGTATTACTACGTCATCGACAGCCAGTATTCCGAGGGCCTGCCCCTGGATGAGGTCCACGCCGCCCAGCAGCTGGCCCGGGAGCTGTTGTCCACCACCACCGAAAAGGACAGCCGCACGGCTATCTCCAGCGTGCTCAACCTGTGTCAGAACCTGGAAGAAAAAATAACCCAGCTCCAGGACACAGACAGCTACGACGAGCGCCAGCACCAGCTGGAGAACAACATCTACGTCCTCACCTCCCTCATCCAGGAGTATATGTACAACTACCTCTACTTTGAAGCGGCCCGGCTCCATGCCCTCCAGGCTCAAATCGACTACCAGCTGGTGATGGACTTTATGCTGATTGCCGCTGTTACCGGGCTGCTGGTGCTCTTCCTCACATGGCGGGCTCTCCGGCTGGGCCGGTCCATCACCGGGCCCATTGCCGCCCTGTGCGCCCGGGTGGAGGGAATTGGCAGCGGTGACCTGGAGGAGCGGGAGCCCATCCGGGCCGAGGAGTATGAGCTGCGCACCCTCAGCGAGGGTTTTGAGCAGATGGTGGGCCGGCTGAACCGCCAGATTCAGGAGACCGCCCACAATCAGGAGCGCCTGCGCCGCACCGAGCTGGCCCTGATTCAGGCCCAGGTCAACCCCCATTTCCTCTACAACACCATGGACACCATCATCTGGCTCATCGAAGCGGAAAAGACGGAGGAAGCGGTGGAGATGGTGTCCAATCTCTCCGCGTTCTTCCGCCACTCCCTGAGCCGGGGCCAGGATATCATCACCCTCCGCGAGGAGGAGGAGCATGTATGCAGCTATCTGCAAATTCAACAGGCCCGGTATAAGGACATCATGCGCTACACCGTCAACATCGCCCCTGAGCTGAGGAGTGCGATGATTCCCAAGCTCACCCTCCAGCCTCTGGTGGAGAACGCCCTGTACCACGGCGTCAAGCTGAAGCGGGGGCTGGGCCACATCTATGTCACCGGCAGGGGCGAGGGGGACGACATCCTCCTCCAGGTCACTGACGACGGGGTGGGCATTCCCCCGGAATGGCTGGCCCAGCTGACCCGGTCCATAGAACAGGGGGAGCGGGTAGGCTTTGGCCTGTCTACGGTCCACGAGCGGGTGCAGCTGTTCTTTGGTCCGTCCTACGGCCTGTCCATCTCCAGCCAGCCGGGGGCGGGCACTACCATCAGCATCCGTATCCCCTGGAGGAAGGAGGAGACCGCCCCATGAAAAAGCTGCTCGCCCTCCTGCTGGCCCTCTGTCTGCCGGCCGGCTGCGCCCCAAAGCAGCTGCCCGAGGAGGAGCTTCCCGCCCTCACTGTGATTGGCGTCAGTCAGATGGGGTCGGAGTCCGGCTTCCGGGTGGCCAACTCCCAGTCCATCCACACCACTTTCACCGAGGAAGCGGGCTACCGCCTGCTCTTTGAGGACGCCCAGCAGAAGCAGGACAATCAAATTGCCGCCATCCGCAAATTTATCCAGCAGCAGGTGGAGTGCATTGTCCTCATGCCCCTGTGCGTCACCGGCTGGGACTCGGTGCTTGAGGAAGCCAAAGCGGCGGGCATCCCCGTCATTCTGGTGGACCGGACCATCCAGGTGGAGGACGAGAGTCTCTACGCCGCCCACATCGGCTCTGATTTCCAATGGGAGGGGGAGCAGGCCGTTGGCTGGCTGGAGGAGACCTTTCGGAACACAGCGGGCCCGGTGAACATCCTCCACATACAGGGCACCTTGGGCTCCAGCGCCCAGCTGGGGCGTTCCGCCGCCCTGGAGAAGGCGATAGACCGGCACGAAAACTGGACCCTTCTGGCCCGGCTGAACGGCGACTTTATCCAGGCCAAGACCTATGAGGTAACCGCCCAGTGGCTGGACAGCCAGCCCGCTCCCCCGGAAATCCATGCAGTATACTGCGAAAACGACAACACCGCCTTCGGCGCGATTCAGGCCCTGGAGGAGCGCGGCTACACCTGCGGCCCGGAGGGGGTACGCATCGTCTCCTTCGACGCCACCTGCCAGGGACTGACTTACTGTTTGGAGGGCAAAATCTCCCTGGAGGTGGAGTGTGACCCTATGATGGCCCCCCTGGTGGAGGAGGTCTTTCAGCTTCTGAAAGAGGGCGGCACCCCGGACAAGCACTACTACACCCGGGAGCGGCTGTTTACCCCGGAGGATTTGACCCGGGAATTTATCGACCAGCGGGCATATTAAACGGAAATCACGTCATATTTACCCTCTGTGTTGATGGTGTTGACGGATTTGAGAAGCTCGCATACTAAAAAGGCAGTTGGTTTTATCCAACTGCCTTTACCGGTGGTACTTGTAATTTAGCCACCGCTGAAAAATTTTTATTTCGGCCCCTCTCATTTCGAGGAAAACCATTGACAGACCGGCAAAAATGTGGTAATATCCATTAGCTGATGTGAGAGGGAGCGCCATGCGGGTGTAGTTCAATGGTAGAATCCCAGCCTTCCAAGCTGGTCGCGTGGGTTCGATTCCCATCACCCGCTCCAGATGCGTCTGTAGCTCAGGTGGATAGAGCAACTGCCTTCTAAGCAGTGGGCCGGGGGTTCGA
>CANSXE010000031.1 GCA_947650875.1 uncultured Bacillota bacterium
CGGAGGACGACCTGCGCCTGACCCGGATCATCAACAATCCCCCCCGGGGCATCGGGGCCAGAACGGTGGAGATCGCCCAGGAGCTGGCTCGCCGGGATGAATCCTCCTTCTATGCCGTTATTGACAACGCTGCCCTCTACCCCGAGCTGCAAAAGGCGTCTAAAAAACTGGGGGAGTTTACCAGACTGATTCAGGAGCTCTACCAGCTGCTGGCAGAAAATCAGCTCACCCTGCCCGAGTTTTACGAGGAACTGCTTGTCCGCACCGGCTACGCCGTTATGCTGGAGAGCAGGAACACCGTGGAGGACCGCACCCGGCTGGAGAACGTGCGGGAGCTGCTCACCTCCATCAACAGCTATCTGGAGAACCGGGCCGACCAGAATGAGAGCCTGGCCGACGCCCTCCACGGCTTTCTGGACGAGATTGCCCTGTACACCGACATCGACAGCCACGACCCCAACCAGGACTGTGTGGTTATGATGACCATGCACGCTGCCAAGGGGCTGGAGTTCCCGGTGGTCTTCGTGGTAGGGGCGGAGGAGGGTATCTTTCCCGGCATCCGGGCCATCGGCGAGACGGAGGAGATGGAGGAGGAGCGCCGGCTGTGCTATGTGGCCATGACCAGGGCCAAGGAACAGCTGTATCTCACCTGTGCCAATCAGCGGATGCTCTTCGGCCGCACCAGCGCCAACCGGCCCTCCCGGTTTGTAGAGGAGATCCCACCGGAGCACCTGGAGCGGTCCGGGAAGACCTTTCTGTCCGATTTGGGCGGAGGGAACTGGGGCGGGATGCCCAGCCGGACCTCGGGATACGGCGGCTACGGCCAGCGGCCCGCCTACGGGGCGGGACGGCAGGGGTATGGGGACGGACGCATCTCCACCTCCCCCTTTGGGGGTGGTGGAGAGGGCGGGGCCGGGAGACGGCCCTCTCAGTCCGGCTCTCGGCCGGCCGGCTCTCTTGGAGGGGGAGCCAAGGTCTCCATCCAGCTGTCCAAGGGGGACATGGTGGACCACAAGGCCTTCGGCCGGGGGATGGTGCTCTCCGTCCAGGCCATGGGGGGCGACGCCCTGGTGGAGATTGCCTTTGACAACGTGGGCACCAAGCGGCTGATGCTTAAATCTGCCGCGGCGTATATGACCAAGGCTTAAAATTTCCAAGGGATAGACAAGCCTGAAAAAACAGGTATAATATAAAGGTGACAGATCATATAGAGAGGGATATAACTATGGAGATAAATGGACAAACTGTCAGCGGTATAGGCCGCTACGATGAGATGGGCCTGTCCCCGGAGCTGATGCGGGCCATTGAGAAGAAGGGTTATGTGGAAGCCACCCCCATCCAGACCGGGGCCATCCCCTGGTTTATGGACTGGAAGGATGTTATCGCCAAGGCCCCCACCGGAACCGGAAAAACCTTTGCCTTCGGCATCCCCATGGTGGAGCACACCGACTCCGCCAGCACGGATGTTACCGGCCTTGTGCTGGCCCCCACCCGGGAGCTGGCGATTCAGATTCAGGACGAGCTGCGGGACCTGTGCGCCTTCAAGGAGGGGGTGCGGGTGGTGTGTCTCTACGGCGGCCAGCCCATCAACACCCAGATCAACCAGCTGAAAAAGCGGCCCCAGATCGTGGTAGCCACCCCGGGGCGGCTGATGGACCACATGAAGCGGCGCACCGTCCGGCTGGACAAGGTGGAGACGGTGGTGCTGGACGAGGCCGACCGGATGCTGGACATGGGCTTCGTCCGGGACGTGACCCACATTCTGGACCAGATGCCCCACAAGCGCAATCTGGGCATGTTCTCCGCCACCATCTCCCGGGAGGTGCTGGACATCTCCTGGGTCTACCAGCGGGAGCCGGTGGAGATCACCGTCCAGGCCGACCAGGAGAACCGGCCCGACATCGCCCAGTACCGGCTGGACGCCGACCGGGGTGAAAAGGCGGACATCATGGCCCGTCTGCTGGAGATGGGGGACTACGAGCGGGTGATTGCCTTCTGCAACACCAAGAACATGACCGACCGGCTGGCCGGGCTGCTGGAGATGCGGGGCATCTCCTGCGAGGCTATCCACGGGGACATCACCCAGTCCCTCCGGGAGAAGACCCTGCAAAAGTTCCGGGACGGCAAGATACGGGTGCTGGCCGCCACCGACGTGGCCGCCCGGGGGCTGGATATCGACGACGTAGACGCCGTGTTTAACTACGACGTGCCCGACGAGAACGAGTACTACATCCACCGCATCGGCCGCACCGGCCGGGCCCGCCGTCACGGGGTGGCCTTCTCTCTGGTGGCGTCCATCTCAGAGGGGCTGCGGCTGGACGATATTGCAAAGTCTACCGGAAGTCAGATTCGTGCGGTATACTTTAACGAAAAGGGCGACCTAGTGGCCGCTGTGGAGAACAAATGAGCAAAAAGCCTTCCCATTTCTGGCTGGATTTCTTCGCCTGTTTCCTCATCCCCGCCTACACCCTCCTCTTCGCCGGGAGCGTGGAGTGGTTCGGCACCAACTTTTCAGTGATTGCCGTCACCGGGCCGGATCACTACCGGGGATTTGTCTACTGGGGCATCTTAGCGGGGAGCTACTTCTTCGTCATGCTCAGTAAGCTGGCCTACACCCTCCCGCTGCGCTGGGAACGGGTGGTGGTCCGCCTGCTGACGGTGTGTGCTGTCCTCTCCCTGGCTTACGCCGTGGCCATCCCCTACCTCCCCGCTTACTTCCCAAAATACGCCGCCCTCCATGTGGCTCTGGCCGCCGGGGCCTGCGTGCTCCTCATGCTGGCTCTCCTTACCGTCCTGCTGTCCCTGCGCCGGACGGACCCCGCCCGCTGGAGACGGCCCCTCCGGGGCTGGGGGCTCATCGTGGCGGGCAGCGCTGTGCTGTTTCTCATCCCTATGATGGTGTCCACCGCCCTGGAGGTCTTTTTCACCATCTCCGCCGCCCTGCTGGCCAGGAGGGTCTGGCTGTTGTTGAACACTGACAAATATTGATAGCCCGACCGGGCTTCAAACTGCAAAAATGCGCCGAAGGACCCTCCTCCGGCGCGTTTTCCTGTCTCGGGGGCCATGGCCCGCCCGTTTTTTAAAACTTTTTTAAAAATTGCAAAAACCGTCATTTTTTTAAAAAATACCCAACACTATGCAGCTGGCATATTGAAAACCGAAATTTAAATCGCTATACTTTCAGTATTCCCCAGAACAATATTTCAAATGGAGGTTATCAGATTGAAAAAATTACTTTCCCTTGCACTTGCGGCCGCTCTGGCCCTCTCCCTGACCGCCTGCGGCGGAGGAGGAGAAAAATCCGGCGGCGATGACAAATCCAGCGGCAACAATTCGTCCTCGGTAGGATCGAGTTCTTCCGAGGGTTCCCAGTCCGAACCGACAGAGGAACCTGATGTCTCAAAAGCTGGCCCTGCGTTTATTACCGCTTCCATCGGAGAAACCGTAACACTGGAAGGCGTAGATGTTGAGTTATCTACCGGGGAATTTACTTCCGGCGACAAGCTCGGCGGGAATATCTCTGTATCTACCCACAGCGACAGCAACCAATATTTTTGGCTCACCGGGACAATGACAAATGTCGGAGCCGAAACTATTTCCTCCTTCAGCGTTGATTCGATCGTAAATATTGTCTTTGACGATACCTATACTTACTCGGGAGATATCCATGTACGGAACGATATGGGCCCATTCGCGGAGAGCGAGGTTCTGTTCTGGGCTGACGTGCCCCCCGCTATGCTTGAGCGCTATGAAACCGTAAAGGTTCAGTTTGCCTACAACGACGGCTTTGCGGACTATGACTGGAGCACCCACAGCGGCGAAAGGACACTGGAGGGATACGACCACCAGTATGAGTTTATCCAAAGCGGAAATGGAGGTGCCGCCGCCAGCGCAAGCGGAACGCCCTCCGGAAGCAAAGCGGAAACCATTTCCATCGGTGACAAGATTACCACAAATGATTACGAATTTACCCTAACAAACGTTGAACTGACCTATGAGGTACTTCCTCCCAACACTAGCGGCGTATACTCCAGCTACGCAGCGGAGAGTGGTAAGGTATATATCCATGTGGCGGCGGACGTAAAAAATATCATGCAACGCGATATTCGGATTGACGAGCTGTTTACCGCCTCTGCGCTCTACGACGGACAGTACTCCTACAACGGCTTTACTGTTGTCAATGACGGAGATAACCGGTTCGACTGGGTAGGCAGCTATGTTGCCGCGACTCCCCTTGAGACTTGCAAGGCCCACAGCATTATCGAGTGCCCTGACGAAGTTAATACTTCCGGGAAACCGATCACCGTTTCTCTCGACTTGGGTGGAACCACATATGAATACACTCTCAGATAACAGAATTTTATAACATAACCACAGGGGGCGGAAGAATTTCCGCCCCCTGAAATTTTAATCAATTCTTCATTCTTTTCCTATGGTATTTTCAATCCATAAGGCGTATGATAAGTTCAGAAACCAACCCCGACATACTTTTTAAAAGGAGCGATTTATTATGGGAAGCAAGAGACTGTACCGGACCGAGGGCCCCTATAAGATGCTGTGCGGTGTGTGCGGCGGTATCGCGGAGTACTTCGACATCGACCCCACCCTGGTGCGGGTGGGCTGGGTCATCGCCTTTTTCTGCGGCACCTTCGGCTTCTGGGCCTATCTGATCTGCGCCCTCATCATGCCCAAGAAGAGCGATATTTACCCGGATTATTAAAAAGCCTCCCTTAATCAAAGGAGGGAGGGCCGCCGCAGGAGGCGGTGGCGGGGGGATTCCGTAAAACGGCAACGCTTATTGTATGTTGGAATCCCCCAGTCATTCGCTTTGCGAATGCCAGCCCCCTTTCACAAGGGGGCCTTGCCGTTTCAACTAAGGAGGTTCTGCTATGCTCACCGTCCGCCCCTCCGTCCCGGAGGACATCCCCGCCCAGCGGGAGCTGTGGAAGCTGGCCTTCGGGGACAGCGACCAGTATATCGACAATTTCTACAACACCTATTACCGCCCGGACCGGGTGGTGGTGCTGGAGGAGGACGGGGCGGTCAAGTCCATGACCGCCTGGTTTGACACCACCTTTGTCCTCCCCGGACAGGGGGAGTACCGGGCGGCCTACCTCTACGCCGTAGCCACCCATCCGGACAGCCGGGGCCGGGGGCTGGCAGCCAAACTGCTGGCCGGGGCGGATGAGTATTTCCGCTCGTTGGCTATCCCCGCCGTCACCACCGTCCCGGCGGAGCCCTCCCTCCACAACTTTTTTGGGGCCAACGGCTTCCGGGAGTGCTTCCGCATCCTGGGCAGCAGCCTGCGCCGGGAGGAAATTCCCCTGCCGCCCCCCAATCTCCTCCACCCCGTCTCAACCGAGGAGTACGGTCGGGTGCGGGAGACCCTTCTCCGGGATATCCCCCACATCGCCTACCCGGAGGATGCCCTGACCTATCAGGCGGGGTGCTGCGCCCTGGGGGACGGCGGGTTGTTCGTAGGGGACACCCCCGCGGGCCCCGTCTGCCTGTGCGCCGAGCGGGCGGATGATGAACTGGTCATTGTCAAGGAGTGCCTGGGGGCATCCGGCACGTACCGCCACGTTTTCCCGGACCTGCCCCGAATCGCCCCTGCCCAGCAGTGGGAGATACGGGGGCCCCGTTCAGCGGAGTTTTGCGTGGGAGTCAACGAAAACCTGGGGAAATTCGGGATGCTGAAATGGCTGGACCCGGAGCTGGAAAAGGCTTGGAGCTGGGACACTGTGGGCTACCTGGGGCTGGCCTTTGACTGACTTCTTGCATATTGAACAAAAACAGCTGTTTCTTTTTGTGGAAAGGGCTGTTTTTTGTGTCTCCCGCTGGGCACTACAATCATTTAGTTGTGGGGACCCCCATAAAATCCATGCTTTACTCCTTCCAATTTTATGCTATACTATACATATCGTAGCAAAGCGGAGCCTTTTCTATGGGCGTTTTCTCCAATCCTGCCCAAAAACGAAGGAGTTCCGTCAAAACCACCGGATATATTTATAGGAGGAATGCTGTTATGAACCAGTACATCGAGAGAGTCCTGAACGCCACCAAGACCAAGAACGCCAACGAGCCCGAGTTCCTGCAGACCGTGGAGGAGGTCCTGTCCTCTCTGGAGCCCGTGATCAACGCCCACCCCGAATATGAGAAGGCCGCCCTGCTGGAGCGGATGGTGGAGCCCGAGCGGGTCATCGAGTTCCGCGTGACCTGGGAGGACGACAACCATGTGTGGCAGGTCAACCGCGGCTACCGCGTGCAGTACAACGGCGCCCTGGGCCCCTACAAGGGCGGCATCCGCTTCGACCCCTCCGTCAACCTGTCCATCATCAAGTTCCTGGGCTTTGAGCAGGCCTTCAAGGACGCCATGACCGGCCTGCCCATCGGCGGCGCCAAGGGCGGCTCCGACTTTGACCCCCGGGGCAAGAGCGATGCCGAGGTCATGCGCTTCTGCCAGGCCTTCATCACCGAGCTGTACCGCCACATCGGCCAGGACATCGACTGCCCCGCCGGCGACCTGGGCTGCGGCGGCCGTGAGATCGGCTATATGTATGGCCAGTATCGGCGCATCGTGGGCGCCTCCGAGTTCGGCGCTCTGTCCGGCAAGGCCGTGTGCACCGGCGGTTCCATCATGCGTCCCGAGGCCACCGGCTACGGCGCCGTGTATTATCTGGTCGAGGCCCTGAAGCACGACGGCGAGGACATCAAGGGCAAGCGGATCGCCATGTCCGGCTACGGCAACGTGGGCTGGGGCATCATGAAGAAGGCCGCTGAGCTGGGCGCCAAGGTCACCTACTTCGCCGGCCCCGACGGCTACATCCACGATCCCGACGGCGTGGACACCGAGGAGAAGCTGAACTACATCCTGGAGATGCGCGCCAAGGATCCCATGCACTGCGCTCCCTACGCCGAGAAGTTCGGCTGCGAGTTCGTGCCCGGTCAGAAGTGCTGGGGCGTGAAGGACGTGGACATCTACATGCCCGCCGCCACCCAGAACGACGTGAACATGGACTGGGCCGAGAAGATCGCCGCTTCCGGCGTGAAGTACTACATCGAGGTGGCCAACATGCCCACCACCAACGACGCTCTGGAGTTCCTGAAGAAGCAGGCTCACATGGTGGTCGCCCCCTCCAAGGCCGTCAACGCCGGCGGCGTGTCCGTCTCCGAGCTGGAGATGGCCCAGAACGCCGAGCGCCTGTACTGGACCGCCGAAGAGGTGGACGAGAAGCTGAAGGGCATCATGAAGAACATCTACCACTCCTCCGTGGAAGTGGCCGAGCGCTATGGCCTGGGCTACGACCTGGTGGCCGGCGCCAACATCGTGGGCTTCCAGAAGGTGGCCGACGCCATGATGGCTCAGGGTATCTTCTAAGAAGACCGTTCCGGACTCTCTCAAACAGACAAAAAGGTCCGGGCGTCCCCAAAAGGGACGCCCGGGCTTTACTTTTTTCCCGGAATCTATTATAATAGAAGCAATGCGACAGAAATATACAAAAATTTCCACATAGAAGGAGCCATCACCATGCCACACAAGCTTTTCCGGCTGGGCGCACTGCTCACCGCCCTGGCCCTCACCGCCTGCGCCCCTGGCGTTTCCAGCTCCGGCAGCGGGGTTTCCTCCTCCCAGAGCACCCCCGTGGACGCCAGCTCCATGGTCATGCAGGACGCCGTTCCCACCATCGAACCCGAGCCCAAACCGGAGCCCATGCCCGTCCTCACCCAGGAGGATATTGACGCGGCCCTGGCCCAGGTGATGGAGAACTACTCGGCCGCCGGCGTGACGGTGGCCACCGTGGAGCGCGGCCTGGTCAGCCAGGCCGGCGCCTGGGGCTGGGCGGTGAAAAATGAGCGGGAGATGACCCCCGACACCAAAATCCGCATCGCTTCCATCAGCAAGGTGGTCATCGCCATGTGTGCTATGGCCATGGCGGAGGACGGTCTCATCGACCTGGACGCCCCCATCAGCGACTACTGGGGTGCGGGGGCAGTGAACCCCTACAGCAAGAACCAGCCCACCGCCCGCACCTTTATGACCCACACCTCCTCCATCAAAAATCTGGACACTACCAGGGGGCTGTCCAAGCTGAAGGGTATCCTCCAGAGCAAGTCCTCCTGGCGCTCCATGGAGCCGGGGAACCGGGGCGGCTGGTCCTACAGCAACTTCGGCATGTGCATCCTGGGCACCACCCTGGAGCTGGCCGCCGACCAGCTGATGGACGACTATCTGCAAACCCGCCTTCTGGAGCCCATCGGGGCCAAGGCGTCTTTCTGCGGGGGCAAGATGGACGTGAATGAAGTGGCCACCCTCTACAGCGGCGGCAGCATCGGCCGTTCCGCCGCCGAACACGCCGGTCAGTCCATCCCCACCCAGATCGGCCAGACCGCATCCTACTTCCCTGGGGGCTACACCACCAGCGCCGTGGATATGGCCAAGCTGGTGGCCGTGCTGGTGAACGACGGGGTGTATAAGCAGCCCATTTACAGCTACACCGAAGTCAAGGACGTGGAGAATGGGACGGAGTTGGTGGTGGCCGAGCCCATGCCCGGCAAATTCAAGGAGACCCGCCTGCTCACCGAGGAGTCGGTAGCCGATATGGAGACCCCCCGCTTCCAGGTGGAGCTGGCCGACTACTCCTCCTTTGAGCAATGTCTCATCCTTCGCCGGCAGGAGAACGTGCTGGACCAGGACGTTCTCTACTACCACACCGGCAGCGCCTACGGGGTCTACTCCCTGATGACCTACAACCCGGAGACCCAAAACGGCATCGTGGTCATCTCCACCGGAGGCCGCCGGAACATGAACGAGAAGGGCATGTACGCCCTGTGCTACGACCTGATGGAGATACTTTACGCGAAAATGGAGGAACAGCCGGTATGAGACGTTTTCTTTCCCTTGCCCTGACCCTGTTACTGATGGCGGGCTGTGCCCCGGCCCAGCCGGTGGACGCCAATCAGTCCGCCGATGTGTCCCAGCCCCCGTCCCAGTCCCAGCAGCGGCCCGACGTCACCCCTAAGCCCGAGCCTGAGCCTGAACCGGAGCCGGAGCCCGTTGTCTCCCACCTGATGGTGGCAGGAGATATTATGAGCCACATGCCCCTCACTGACGACTGCTATGTGAAGGAGACCGACTCCTACGACTACACCCACGTCCTCCAGGAGGCGGCGGAGCAGCTGGCCCTGGCCGACTTCGCCGTGGGTAATCTGGAGACCACCCTGGCCGGCGGTCCGGAGTATTCGGGCTACCCCCGGTTTAACTCCCCCGATGAGCTGGCCTACAACATCAAGGACGCCGGCTTCGACCTGGTTTGTACCACCAACAACCACTGTCTGGACAAGGGGATCAAGGGCCTGGACCGCACCCTGGACGTGCTGGACGAGGTAGGCCTGCCCCATGTGGGTACCTACCGCTCCCAAGAGGAACGGGATGATAACCGGGGTATTTATGTGGCCGATGTAGGGGGCATCTCAGTGGCCTTCCTGGCCTACACCTACGGTCTCAACGGCCACCGCCTGCCTGAGGACAAGCCCTACGCCGCCAGTATCTTCAATACCGATTACTACACCAGCGTCTCCAACCCCGACTACGAGCTGATGGAAGCGGATATGGCCGCCGCCCGGGCGCTGGACACCGACCTCATCGCCGTGATTACCCACTGGGGTATTGAGTACCGCACCAAGCAGAACGGGCACCAGGAGAAGGTGGCCCAGTTCCTGGTAGAGCAGGGGGCCGACCTGGTGCTGGGGGGCCACCCCCACGTCCTCCAGCCCTACGACACCATTACCGTCACCGGCGAGGACGGCACACAGCGGGAGGGGTTTGTGATTTACTCCCTGGGCAACTTTATCTCCAACCAGAATTTTGACGACCGCAGCAAGGACCTGGCCACCAAGACCACCGTCATCCTGGACCTGGAGCTCACCAAGGACCCTGACGGAAATACCTCCCTCACTGACGTGCGCTACACGCCCTACTACATGGTCCACCGGAACAACAAGCCGGCGGGCGAGCGCCGGCATCTGGTGAATGTCCACCAGACGATGGCCAACTACGAGACCGGTGTGGAAACCATCATTGACAAGAACTCCTACAAGCAGCTTCAGGCCGCCCTGGACCTCTGCCACGAGGTACTGGGGAGCGACGGGGACAAGGCATCTGAATAGAATCAGGACCACCTGTTTTACAGGTGGTCCTGCCTTTTGCAGAAAACGGCAAACCGCCCCTGACCTTTCGGCCGGGGCGGTTTGCCTGTGTGTTGTAAAGGAGAGAGAAAGGAGATACATTTCATTCATTTGATTACGATATCACTATAAAATATGAATGCGGCTAAATCGTGACATCTAAATGAATTTTTTGTGAACTTTGGACCTTTTCCGGCCGTCAGTGTCCATACCATAAATAATAATACATTTGTTTCTGCGGACTATATCTTGACAAATTACATACAATGTGGGAAAATAAAAAGATTATAAAGGCTGAAGATTTGAGGTTTTCAATTCCTTAACTGTGAGGTGCTTTATCAGTGGATTTTTTTATCAGGCTTTGTCTTCGCGGAAGGGACCTTCAGGACCCGGAGAACCGGCAGCGGTGTGGAACCTTGTCCGGGGGCATTGGGATTGCCCTGAACCTGCTGCTCTTTCTGGGCAAGCTGCTGGCGGGGATGATTACCGCTTCCATCGCCGTCACTGCTGACGCCTTTAACAACCTGTCTGACGCGGCCTCTTCGGTTGTCACCCTGGTGGGCTTCCGGCTGGCGGGCAGGGAGGCGGATGAGGAGCACCCCTTCGGCCACGGACGGATGGAGTATCTGGCCGGGCTGGCGGTGTCCATGCTCATTCTGCTGGTGGGGCTGGAGCTGGCAAAGTCCTCGGTGGGCAAGATGCTCCACCCGGAGCCGGTGGACTTCAACCTCCTGCCGGCGGGCATTCTGGCTGTCTCCATCGGGGTGAAGCTGTGGATGTTCTTCTTCAACCGGGAACTGTCCCGAAGGATTCATTCCGCCGCCCTGGCCGCCACCGCCGCCGACTCCCTGTCCGACGCAGTGGCCACCACCACCTTGCTGCTGGGCCTGCTGGCCGGTCACTTTTTCCACCTCCCCCTGGACGGCTGGCTGGGGCTGGCGGTGGCTCTGTTCATCCTGCGCACCGGCTGGGGAGCCGCCAAGGATACCATTGATCCCCTGCTGGGCCGGCCCATGGACCCGGAGCTGGCCGCCGACATAGACCGCATTGTGCTGGGCCACGACTACATCCTGGGCGTTCACGACCTGGTCTACCACGACTACGGCCCCGGCCGGGCTATGATGTCCCTCCACGCCGAGGTGCCTGCCGACGGCAACTTTCTGGAGATTCACGATGTGATTGACCACATTGAGCGGGAGCTGAAGGCCAGACACCACATCGAGACCTCCATCCATATGGACCCTGTGGTGCGGGATGAGCGCACCCAGGCCCTTCGGGACCAGGTGACCGCCATTGCCAAGGGAATTGACCCGCGTCTCTCCATCCACGACTTCCGCATTACCGCCGGCCCCATTCACACCAACATTCTCTTTGACGTGGTGGTGCCTTACGGCTTCCGCCTTTCCGACAGCCAGGTTCGGGCCGGCCTTTGCACAGGGGTTAAGGAGCTGTCTGACCGTTATTTTCCCGTGATTCAGGTGGATCACTCCTATGTGGAGGGACGAAGAGATTCGTAATTCACAAATTATTCACCCAAGCTTTTTTCTGTGCGGTATAATATAGAAGATAATCCATATGGGTCCGTCCCATATGAAATATAGAGCGAGGTGCCTTTTATGCCAAAGAAGGTCCTGATCGTCGAGGACGATGTAAACATCGCTGAGCTGCTCCATCTCTATTTGGAGAAGGAGGGCTTTGAGACCCAGGTGGCCAAGGACGGGGGTAAGGGGGTGGAGCTGTTCCGCTCCTTCCAGCCCGATCTGGTGCTGCTGGACCTGATGCTGCCCATTATGGACGGCTGGTCTGTGCTGAAGAAAATCCGGGAGGGGGATAAGACCCCTGTGATTATGCTCACCGCCAAGGGGGAGACCGAGGACAAGGTGTCCGGCCTGGAACAGGGGGCGGACGACTATATCGTCAAGCCCTTTGAGATGAAGGAGGTCCTGGCCCGCATCCACGCCGTCCTGCGCCGCACCGGCACGGAGGAGGAGACGGGTGAGAAGAAGCTGTCCTTTGACAAGCTGATTATCAACCTGGACTCCTACGAGCTGCTGGTGGACGGCCAGCGGGTGGATACGCCCCCCAAGGAGCTGGAGCTGCTGTTCCACCTGGCTTCCTCCCCCAACCGGGTGTTCACCCGGAATCAGCTCCTCGATGAGGTGTGGGGCTTTGACTACTTCGGAGACAGCCGGACGGTGGACGTACACATCAAGCGCCTGCGGGAGAAGCTGGAGGGGATCAGCGACCAGTGGAGGCTGAAAACCGTCTGGGGTGTAGGCTATAAATTTGAGCTTGGAACGGCGGGGTAACTATGCGCTCTTTATATCGGCGTCAACTGACCATGATGGTGAGCATCATGCTGCTCTCCTTCACGCTGCTGGCCGGAGCCTTTATGCTGCTGTCCTACCGGTATATCATCGGAGAGACCCGGGACTCGGTGATCCGCAATGCGGGGTATATCTCCAGCTTTACCTCCACCTACTACCGGCGCTACCTCACCCTGGATGTCCAGGACGAGTTCTACAGCAGCTATATGGCTTCTATCGCTATGATTTCCAATTCCCACATTATTGTGGCAGACAGCGCCGGAACCGTTCTCTTTGCCACCGACGGCAGCCGGTTCTACACCGACGTCGGCCAGCTGCCGGAAGATGTGGTTGACCTGGTGATGCGTGAGGGCGCCTACAATGGCATGACCAGCCTGGGAGGAATTTATCCCGAGCGGCGGTACGCCTCCGCCCTCCCGGTCACCAACCAGATTGGACACCTTGTTGTCACCCAGGGGATGGTACTGGTGGCGGCCAGCGCATCGAATCTGTCGGAGATGTGGGCCTCCACCGCCACCATCTTTTTCTTCTCAGCGGTTGTGGTCTTTCTGATATCGGTCATCGCCAGCACCCTCACCTCAGCCTACCAGACCCGGCCCCTGATTGAGATGGCCGAAGCCGCCCGAAAGTTTGGCCAGGGGGAGTTTGATGTTCGGGTTACCGGCTACGAGGACCGGTGCGACGAGGTGAGCGACCTGGCCGAGTCCTTCAACTCCATGGCCAACTCCCTGGAGAAGGTGGAGAGCCAGCGGGCCGACTTCATCGCCAACGTCTCTCACGAGCTGAAAACCCCCATGACCACCATCGCCGGCTTCGCTGAGGGGATTCTGGACGGCACCATCCCCCCGGAGCGGGAGCGGGAGTCGCTGGAGATCGTGGTGTCGGAGACCCGGCGGCTCAGCCGGCTGGTGCGGCGGATGCTGGACCTGTCCCGGCTCAACGCCCTGGCTGAGAGTACCGTCACCGCTCAGGAGACCTTCGATCTCACCGAGGTCATGTCCCGGGTGCTCATCAGTCTGGAGACCAAGATCACCGACCGTCAGCTGGATGTAGATGTTCAGATGCCCGAGGACAAGCTGATGGTTTGGGGAGACCCGGACTCCATCACCCAGGTGTGCTACAACCTGCTGGACAACGCGGCAAAATTCGCCGCCCCCGGCACCGCCATCACCGTGCAAATTACAAAAAAGGACGGCAAGGCCCATACTGTCATCCGCAACCTGGGGGCCACCATCCCCCCCGATGAGCTGCCCCTGCTCTTTGAACGGTTTCACAAGGCGGATTACTCCCGCTCGATAGACCGGGAGGGGGTGGGCCTGGGGTTGTATATTGTGAAGACAATCCTGGGCAACCTAAAGGAAAGCATCACCGTTACCAGTGAGGACGGCGTGACCCAATTCCACTTTACGCTTACGCTGGCGTAACATTTGTCTCCCTCAGGGAGGGAGTTCTTTATAAAATGGGAGGTGCCGCGATGGATAATCAAAATAACGGCCTGTGGCAGGGCGGCTCCTGGGAGCGGCCTGACTGCCCGCTGCCCAATCCCCCCGCCGTCCAAATACCGGAGAGGACAGTCCGGCCGGTGCTGCGGGCCCGGCGGAGACGGTGGAAATGGCCCTGGTTTGCGGGGCTGCTGTCTCTGATTGTGGTAATCTGCCTGTCCGCTGCCCTGCTGGAGCGGTATTTTATGGACCGGGCCATCATGCGGCGCTGGGACTTGGACAATTTCCCCTCCGTGGGGGAGGAGCTGCCCCGCAACGAGGAGCTGAACGACACGCCCCCCTCCATACCCCGGGCCGAGACCGGCACAGGCGTGACGGTGGAGCTCCAGCCCGCCCGGGGCACAGTTCTGCCTTACACACAGATTTACGACAGGGCCATCCTGTCCGCCGTATCCATTCAGGCCGCCACCGACGGGGGCTACGGCTCCGCCGGCAGCGGTGTGGTGCTCACTGAGGACGGCTATATCATCACCAATGCCCATGTAGTGGCCGGGGCCAAAGAGGTAAAGGTCATGTTCCACAACAACCGGGTTCTCCCCGCCAGCCTGGTGGGTTTCCATGCGGTGGAGGACCTGGCTGTGCTGAAGGTGGAGACCAGCGGTCTCACCCCCGCCCAGTTCGGCGACTCCAACGTCCTGCGCATCGGGGAACCGGTGGCCGCCCTGGGGGACTCCCTGGGCTACCGGGCCACCTTTACCGACGGCATCGTCTCCTCTCTGGACCGGGAGGTGAAGGTGGAGGAGGTCACCATGAGCCTGATCCAGACCACCGCCGCCATCAACTACGGCAACTCCGGCGGTCCTCTGCTGAACCAGTACGGCCAGGTGGTGGGCATCAACACCATTAAGATTGTCACTGAGGACGGCTCCGCCGAGGGCCTGGGCTTCGCCATCCCTTCCCGGCGGGTGAAATATGTGGCCGACCACCTCATCGCCGGGGAGGAGATCAAAACCGGAAGATTTGGCTTCAGCGTGAACCGAATCCCGCTGGAGGGGGGCGGCCTGGAGCTGCTGGAGATAGAGGAGGAAAGCGACGCCTGGACCAAGGGCCTGCTTGAGGGGGACATCCTCCTTGAGGTGAACGGCGTACCTATCGCCGGCTTTGAGGACCTGACCCGGATCAAGCTGGGTCTGGGCCCCGGAGATGCGGTGTCCTTCGTCTGTGAGCGGGACGGTAAGCGGTTTACTGTAGAAGTGGAGTTGATTGAGGGATGATAAACACAACTCTGTGTTATATCCGTCGGGGGGATGAATACCTGATGCTCCACCGGATTAAAAAGGAGAACGACCTGAACAGGGACAAGTGGATTGGCATCGGGGGCAAGTTTCTGGACAAGGAGAGCCCCGAGGACTGCCTGCTCCGGGAGGTGGAGGAGGAGACCGGCCTGGTCCTCACCGACTACCGCTACCGGGGAATTGTCACCTTCGTCTCCGACCGGTGGCCCACCGAGTATATGCACCTGTTTACCGCCGACGGCTTCACCGGCCAGCTGCGGGACTGTGACGAGGGGGTGCTGGAGTGGCTCCCCCGGGACCAACTGCTGAAAATTCCCCACTGGGAGGGGGATGCCATCTTCCTGGACCTGATTTGGCAGGACGCCCCCTTCTTCTCCCTGAAAGTCTGCTACGAGGGGGACCGGCTGGCAGAGGCCGTCCTCAACGGAAAGACGTTGAAGAGAACGTAAGACAGAAAGGAGCTGCGACAATATGAGACCGGAATATGCCAACGCCTTCGGCCTGCGCAAGGTGTCCGACAAGGACGGCCAGCTGCTGGAGGTGACCCTGGATATCTCCTATAAGTATATGGAGAACGCCATGACCATCAACGCCCAGGGGGGCATCGAGAACGTGGCTACCCCCGCTGCCGACACAGTGGCTTCCATTGTCATGAACCGGCAGAGCGCCATCTCCCTGCGCAACCTGCTCATCCAGACCCTGGGCACAGAGTAACAAAAATGCGGTCTCCGGCTTAATGTCGGAGACCGCACTGTTTTTATCCCTGAGTATAGCTTTTGGCCTTGGTGAGGTTCATGTCCTTCAGGGTCAGGTCCCGGTCGTAGGGGTTGATAAGGCGGTTCACCACCTCCAGAGTCCCCTCGGGGTCCAGCTCAAAACACCAGGTATAGCCCCGGAACACCCCGTCTCCCCGGCCGGGGAGGGTGGCCGTCTCCACGGCGGAGGAGGGGTCCAGGTTGATGGCCTGGCCGGCAAAGTACATCATATTATCCAGCGTCAGGTCAGTGGAAACGTTCTGGTTGAAAATCTCCACAAAGCCGTTAATCTTGGTGAGGTTGTCCCAGGCCAGCACCTTCTTAGCCAGGGCGACGAGCAGTTTCTGCTGGGTCTCGGTGCGGCCCACATCGGAGTAGCCGCTGCCATCGTTGTTCTTACGGAAGCGGGCCACCTCCATCGCCTGCTGGCCGCTCAGCTTCCGCTGGCCCTCCTTGTAGTGGATGCTCAGATTCTGGTAGGGGTCGTCATAATTCATGTTGCAGGGGACGTAGAAGTCGATACCCCCCAGGTAGTCCACCAGGGTGATAAAGCCCTTGATATTCACCTTGACGTAGCCGTCGATGGGGATGCCCAGCATCTGGGAGATGTCCTCCACCCGCTGCTCCACGCCCCCCTTGCCGTATACCAGCTTGGGGTGGTGTCCGCTTCCCCGGTCGATGAGAGTGTCCCGGGGGATGGAGACCACCCCCACGGTCTGCTTTACTGTGTCGTAGCACATGACCATCATGGTATCGGTACGCGTGCCGTCCTTGTCAGTAGCTGCCAGGAGGATGGTGTATACCCCGTCCCGGCGGTTCAGCGCCATGGGGTCGTCCGGCTTTGCCGTGCCGGTGTTTCCGCTGCCGGCGCCTGGGGGCATGGTGTTCTGGCCCCCATTTTGAGACGGCTGGGGGAAGGGTTTCTGCTCCGGAGCCTTGACCATCAGCGAAAATCCGATGTAAACCGCCACAATGAGGGCAGAAACGACCACCAGGGCCTTATAAAAGCCCATCGCCACTGACGCCGCTCCGCTCCGTTTGTGCTTGGCCGGCTTGCGGGAAGGCGGGGGCTGTTTGGCCCCTGTGTGCCGGCGCGGGGGCTTGTCCTGGTAGTCCGGCCGCCGCCGGTGCATGTTCATATATCTCTCTTCCAAAGGGGTCCCTCCCGGACTGTCGTTTTTTCACAGTATACCTGTTTCGACCCGCTTCGGCAAGCTCTTGTTGTGTCAATTCATAAAAAATTAAGATTTCAATTATAAAGAGGGACGGTCCTTTCGGGCCGTCCCTCCACAATCAGCCACAGTGATACCTGGGCTTGCCAATACTCTTTTTTTCGTACAGCAGCGGCGCATCCGGCCAGCCCATCCGCAACAACAACGCCGCCATCGTCCAAAATACCAACGATATCGCCTTTGCTGTCAATCAGGTTTTGGGTGAGGGCATCACCGATGCGGAGACTCGGAGTCAGGTCTATGACAAATTGAGCAGAGGAGTTCCAGAAAGAACCCGCCAGCCAGCAGACACATAAACTGTTCCGAGGGCCGCACCGGTAAGGAGCCTTTCCCGCTGTTGTGCCGGTGCGTTCCTATCGCGCGCCCTCATTCAGAAAGGAGATTGTTTTATGTCTCTGCCCAGCTTTCCCAACATTGACCCGCCGATCCAGCGGGAGAACGCAGTCAATCAGATTCTTTCCTCCATCGCCATGGAGGAACTCGGCCTGAGTAACATCCTCAACGCTGAGGGCGAGAAACTGCAATATATTCTGGGCACCCTGCCCGGTCTCAGCGGTCCTGCCGCTACCGTGGAAGATGTGCTGTCCGCTAACGAGAGCGTTCGGGACCTGCTGAAGACCGCTGTGCAAAACCAGCTCTTCCTGAAGTCCAAAATGCAAGAGGTGCTGAAGACGTCTCCCCTGCGGGGGCCCGCTGGGCCCGACGGCCCTGCCGGCCCCGCTGGAGCTGCCGGAGCCACTGGCGCCGCTGGTGCTGCCGGTCCAACTGGAGCCACTGGAGCTGCCGGAGCCACTGGCGCAACCGGCCCCGCCGGTCCCACCGGCGCAACTGGCCCCACCGGCGCGACAGGGCCAGAAGGCCCTGCTGGTGCAAATCTATTCGGCCCGGACGGTCCTACGGGCCCCACCGGTCCCGCGGGTCCCGCCGGACCCGTCATCATCGACTTTGCCTATGCCGCTAACACCGACGCGGCCGCGATCCCTGTGAATGGCCTGGTGTCTCTGCCGAGTGATCAGGTGAAGGCCAAGAGCATCACCATCAGCCCGGACAACACTAAATTCACCGTGAAGGCTGCCGGGGTCTATCAGGTTGGGTACGTCATCAATACCGACAAGGCCCTGACCACCGGCGCCCGGCTGCTGGTCAACAGCGCACCAAAGGAAGGGTCCGCTGTGGGGGGGATCGCAGGATTGTCCCTGAGCCGGCTTTCCAACGAGGTCCTGCTGCGTTTGGAGGATAACGACGAAATTTCCTTGCAGATCTTCAATAATCCCCTTGGCACGGTGCTGCTGCCCGCTCCTGTGGGGGCGTCCCTGAGAGTCGTCCGGTTGAGTTAAGGAGGAACGCTTTATGTCAATGCCCACATTTCCCAAAAACGATCCTCCTCTGAGCCGCGAGGGAAGTCTTAACGAAATTATCGCTTCCATCGCCGCCGAGGAGTTGAGCTTGAGCCACATTCTCAACGCCGAGGGCGAAAAGCTGCAATACGTCCTGGGGACCCTGCCCGGTCTGGATGAGGCGGCCTCGCAGGATGAGGTGCTCCGGATCAACCAGAGCGTAAAGGACACGCTGTCCGGCATCATAGAGCAGCAAATGATGTTGTCTTCCAAGCTGGCCGCTGCCTTGAAGGCCCCCACCATTCCTGGCCCCGCCGGACCTGACGGACCTGCTGGTCCCACCGGCCCTGACGGAGCTGCCGGGGCCGCCGGAGCGGATGGCCCTGCCGGCCCTGACGGAGCTGCCGGGGCCACCGGAGCGGACGGCCCCACTGGACCTGCCGGGGCTACGGGCGCAGCCGGTCCCACCGGAGCCACAGGTCCGCGGGGCGCCACCATAGAAAAAGGTGATCTCTTTGGCGCTACCGGTCCCACAGGAGCCATTGGACCCACCGGGGTCACCGGCCCCAACCCCACAGCTACCGCGGCCTTCGCCGCCAACACCCAAGGGCCTGACTTCAATGTGCCGGCCTATTCCGGTGTTGTGATCCCCCTGCCGGATGCCCAGGTCATGTCCGCGGATATTACTGCCAACCCAGAGAACACCATGTTTCAGGTGAATAAAAAAGGCGTCTATCTGCTCTCTTACCGCGTGAATCTCACCAAGCCCGCGCAGGTAGGGGCCAAGCTGCTCATAGACGGGATGGCGCGATACACTACTATGGTTATCCCCGCGGCTCCTACTGCCAGCTTTGAGAATCAGTATGTGTATCTTATGAACGCCGGTCAGACGCTCCAGCTCCAGCTGTGCGCGGCCCCCCTCCCCGGACTTTCTCCAAAGGCTCAAACTGTCACCCTGGCGGGCAGCGGAACGGGCGCTTCTCTGAGTATCATCCTGCTGAAAGAGGGGTATTGAAGGGGCACATTCCTGGTGTGCACACCCACTTAGAAAGGAGATTATTTTATGTCTCTGCCCAGCTTTCCCAATATTGACCCGCCCATCAAGCGGGAAGACGCAGTCAATCAGATTCTTTCCTCCATTGCCATGGAGGAGCTAGGAATGAGCCATATCCTCAACGCCGAGGGCGAGAAGCTGCAATATATCCTCGGCACTTTGCCCGGCCTCAGCGGCCCCGCCGCCACCGTAAAGGACGTGCTGAACGCCAATGGGAGTGTCAGGGATCTGCTGGAAACCGCCACGCAGAACCAGCTCCTCCTAAAATCCAAGATGGAGTGCGCACTGGATACCACTCCCGCGCAGGGCCCCGCTGGTCCCACCGGCTCCACCGGCCCCACTGGCCCTGACGGCCCCGCTGGAGCCACTGGTCCCACCGGCTCTGCTGGCGCGACAGGGGCCACAGGCGTGACAGGAGCCACCGGACCCACCGGCCCTGCCGGTGCAACGGGCGCTGCCGGCCCTGCCGGTCCCACCGGTCCAACAGGGCCTGCCGGAAGATATTCCCAAGGTATGGATGGCCCCACGGGTCCTACCGGCCCCACAGGTCCCACCGGCCCTAACGTCACAGCCACCCACACCTTTGCTTCAAATTACACGGGAGGCACCGTCCTCCCCGATCCATTAGGCGACGCTCTATTAGGTGTCACGGTGCCTTTGCCGAATGTCGGGCAGAGTTCCACAAGTATTGACGTCGATAAAGCCAGCAGCGAGTTTATTTCGAAAATAGACGGATATTTCCAGATTTCCTACAACCTTAATCCCTCCACACCGGTGGTGGGCACTGCTCAGATCGTAATCAACAATGAGGTCAATAAAGCCTCCGTCATGACTCCGCAGCTGGCTGCAAACCACTTCTCCGGCACGATCCTGGTGCCGCTGCGCAAGGGAGACAGGGTCTCCCTGCGGGTAATCAGCGTCTCGCCGGTTGTGCTGCCGGCTAATTCTGCCGGGGCCTCCCTGCTCATTCTCCGCTTGGCCTGAGGTATAGGATTCGGGAAAACGAAACCCGTATGAGCCACAAAAGTGAAGCCATAAAAAATATAACAGAGGACACCTGAAGGAGATAATAAAGCGCCGGAACCTGTTGCGATGCAACAGGTTCCGGCGCTAAAATGAGCCCCCATTTCAAATCCGGGTGGTAACTCCAAAATTCATACGCCCTACATGAGTATTTTAAAGAGGTGTTCAATTTGCCAGATTACTATGGGCATAATATGGACGTTCTCTGGGATTGCCTTGATTGCTCATTTGAATTTCCAACCACAATAGTGCTGAAGAATATTGAAAAAATTCCTTCTGAGATGAACAAAGCAACCGAAATAATGCTGGAACTGTTTGAAGATCTTCAGCGTGACAATGAAAAAGTGACTGTTCAGATCGAAAGCAATGATTTTGGTGACAACTCAGCTTTCATCGTTTAACATCAGATATCCTCTGAAATGAAGATTTTTCCTGTCTGTGGCTTTCTGTGTGGTCAGCGGAAAGACCAGAGAGTATGTAGTCAAGAGAAACGAGCGAAAAAGTCAGAAAAAACCACTCTTTTCTCTCAAAAAGAGTGGTTTTCTTGGTGGACGATACAGGACTTGAACCTGTGACCTCCCGCACGTCAAGCGGATGCTCTACCAGCTGAGCTAATCGTCCGAACAGCAAAAGTTATTATAACCGCAAGGGGCCGGATTGTCAAGAGCAAACACTGAAATTTTCTAAATTTTCGAAAAAATTCCGGGCGGTGAAGAAAATACAAATTGTTGGTGAAATGTCCCAGGGACTGTGGTATAATGGAGCCAGCGTTTCACCCATTCTTTCACAGGAGGAATGTTCCATGTTAAAACTCGACCTCTCCAAGCTCAGCGGCTTTGTCCCTGAGGACTACCTGACCGTCCGGGAGGACCGACTGGCCAAGGCGGCCCAGATGCTGGCCACCCACACCGGCCCCGGCGGCGACTTCACCGGCTGGGTGCACCTGCCCCGGGACTACGACAAGGAGGAGTTCGCCCGCATCCAGGCGGCGGCGAAGAAAATCCAGAAGCAGTCCCAGGTGCTGGTGGTCATCGGCATTGGCGGCTCCTACCTGGGGGCCCGGGCAGTGATCGAAGTGATCAAGTCCAACAACTACAACCTGAAGAAGAAGGACACCCCTGACGTCTTCTTCGCCGGCAACGGCCTGTCCACCGACGCCCTTCTGGAGCTGCTGGAGCTCATCGGTGACCGGGACTTTTCCGTCAATGTCATCTCCAAGTCGGGCACCACCACCGAGCCCGCTGTCTCCTTCCGCATCTTCAAGGGCCTTCTGGAGGAGAAGTACGGCAAAGACGGGGCCAAGGAGCGTATCTATGCCACCACCGACAAGGCCCGGGGGGCTCTGAAGGGTCTGGCCGACACCGAGGGCTATGAGGAGTTCGTGGTGCCTGACGACGTGGGCGGCCGTTACTCCGTCCTTACTGCCGTGGGCCTGCTGCCCATCGCCGTGGCCGGGGTGGACATCGAGGCCCTGATGGCCGGCGCACGCCAGGCCATGGACGAGCTGGCCGCCCCCGGCCTGGATAACCCCGCCTGGCAGTACGCCGCCGCCCGGCATGTGCTGTATGAGCAGGGTAAGCGCATCGAGGTGCTGGCCGGCTACGAGCCCCGGTTCCGCTTCTTTGCCGAGTGGTGGAAGCAGCTCTACGGCGAGAGCGAGGGCAAGGACGGCAAGGGCC
>CANSXE010000032.1 GCA_947650875.1 uncultured Bacillota bacterium
GCTCCTCCTTTTCGTTCTCCACATCCCGGAAGCAGATGACCACCTCATTGGGGATTTTTTCCGGATCGGTGAGCATACGCACGCTGATCCAGCGCTCATCATCCCCGAACTTCTGCAAAAACTCGCCGCCAAAATCCCGGGTGCCATGCTCCACCAGCTGCCGGATATTCTCCAGGGAGAAGTTTTGGAGAAAATCCTCCGAGGTCCACTCATCCAGAGCGGAAGCGATCACGTTCAGCAGCTCGCAATAGTCGCCGGTTTCGCCCGACATCCTCTCCCGAACATAGTCAGAGGGTTTTGTCATCTCAAAGATGCCTGTCAGCATATTAACACGGTAAAAGGCGTAATAAATATCGCCCATAACCTGTACTGTCTCGTTGACCCGCTTGGCTGTGCGGCTCAGCTTGCGGTCCCGCAGCCACATGCCAATGGCAATCACCAGGAAGAATATCAATGCAACGCCGTAGTATATCAGGATACTCTGAACTCCCTGGAGCAGGGTCTCATAGGGGACGGTCAAAATGCAGAGCCATCCATTATTGGTATGCTGGTAATAGAGACCGCGGGTCAGCTTCTGCATACCGACAATTGCATTGTCCTTGCCGTCCAGCTCGCCGTGGCTGACCCGGTCAAACAGGTCTTTGGTATAGACCTGGAGATCCTCTTCCGTCGCCTCGAAGGGGATACTGTAATACAGCAGACTGCCCTGGCTGTCCAGCACATAGTAGGCGCCGCCCGCTGGCAGGTCCTGCACAGTATGATCGGCATGGAAATGATCCAGGGGCACATCCAGCGCAACCGCGTTGTTGCTCCCGGCGGCGGAGACGGCAACGGTAACCACCATCTGGCCATCATACGCGTCACTGGCATAGGCGTCGGTATAAATCACCTTGCCTTCCGCAGCCATGGCCTGCTGATACCAGAGCTGTCCTCTGTAGTCGTAATCCTGGCTCCGCAGCCTGCCAGCGGAGATAACCCGTCCGTCCAGCACAGCATAGATATCCAGGCTGCTGGAGCTGATGAGGGAAGTGCTCTTTTCAAAGAAATCCACCAGCCAGGTTTCAAATTCAGACAAGCCCACCCCCTGGTCATCCATATCCTCCAGGTAATACATGGCCATTGTAAGAATGCGGTCATATTCACTTAACTGGCTGTTCTCGTCGTTGGAGTAGCTGGTCACCAGGTTTTTACCCATTGTTCTGGCATTGTCCAGCAGCAGCTGCTGGCTCATTACCATACCGGCCGCCGCCACCACTATAAATAATGCTAAAATCCAAAGAATTCGCCAGCTGCTCCATTTGGAGGGCGCATTCCCCCCCTCGTTATGACGCATATTATTCACTCCTTCCTTGGTCAGGCTTTCGTCTGGCCAACGAAGCCGGGGCTGTTCCTTATAGACGGATAATCATCCATTCCATAGTATAGCACATCACGGCCGGTGTGTAAAGATACCAAAACTAAAAATAAACACCGCAAACACCGCTGCAAAGACTTGCCAAGCGGGGAAAAAGGCATTATAATAAGTGGGTCTTACCGCAAGGTAAAACCAATATTCTGCACGATATGGAGAGGATTTTATGGAACGCACCACCATTGCCGCCATTTTTGCCGACCAGGAAAGTCTGGGCGGGCAGACCGTCACCGTGATGGGCTGGGCCCGGACCATCCGGGATATGAAGACTTTCGGCTTTATTGAGCTCAACGACGGCTCCTGCTTTAAGAATTTGCAGGTGGTCATGGACGCCAATGTTCTGGACAATTATAAGGAAATCGCTGGACAGAATGTGGGAGCTGCCCTCATCGTCAAGGGCGAGGTGGTGCTCACCCCCGGGGCCAAGCAGCCCCTGGAGGTGAAGGCCGTCTCCATCGCCGTGGAGGGCCCCTCCACCCCCGACTACCCCCTGCAAAAGAAGCGCCACAGCGTTGAGTATCTGCGCTCTATCCAGCATCTGCGGCCCAGAACAAACCTATTCTCCGCCGCCTTCCGGGTGCGGTCGGTGGCCGCCCACGCCATCCACTGCTTCTTCCAGGACCGGGGCTTTGTCTATGTCCACACCCCCATCGTCACCGGCTCCGACTGCGAGGGGGCCGGCGAGATGTTCCAGGTGACCACCCTGGACCTGAACAACCCGCCCCGCACTCCCGACGGCCAGGTTGACTACTCCAAAGACTTCTTCGGCAAACAGACCAGCCTCACCGTCTCCGGCCAGCTCAACGCCGAGAACTTCGCCATGGCCTTCGGCAACGTGTACACCTTCGGCCCCACCTTCCGGGCGGAGAACTCCAACACCCAGCGCCACGCCGCCGAGTTCTGGATGATCGAGCCCGAAATGGCCTTCGCCAATCTGGGCGACTATATGGACAACGCCGAGGCCATGATCAAGTATGTTATTACCACTGTGCTGGAAAAATGCCCCGACGAGATCGCTTTCTTCAACTCCTTCGTGGACAAGGGGCTCCGCGAGCGGCTGGAGCATGTGGCCTCCTCCGATTTCGGCCGGGTGAGCTACACCGAAGCGGTGGAGATTCTCAAGAAGAACAACGACAAGTTTGACTTCAAGGTGGAGTGGGGGACCGACCTCCAGACCGAGCACGAGCGCTACCTCACCGAGCAGGTGTTCCAGCGTCCCGTCTTTGTTACCGACTACCCCAAGGAGATCAAGGCCTTCTATATGCGGCTCAACGACGACGGCAAAACCGTGGCCGCTGCCGACTGCCTGGTACCCGCTATCGGGGAGATCATCGGCGGAAGCCAGCGCGAGGAGCGCCATGAGGTGCTGGAAGCCCGGATGGCCGAGCTGGGCCTGGATCCCCACGACTACTGGTGGTACTTGGACCTGCGGCGCTTCGGCTCCTGCCGCCACGCGGGCTACGGCATGGGCTTTGAGCGGATGGTGATGTACCTCACCGGCATCAACAACATCCGGGACACCCTGCCCCACCCCCGCACCGTGGGCAACGCGGAGTTTTAAGGAGGAAAACCATGGCACTTCCGGCAAAAAAAGAGCGGTATACCTATGCGGACTATCTGCTGTGGGAGGGTCCGGAGCGGTATGAGCTGGTCGACGGCGAAGCCGTTATGCTGGCCTCGCCGTCCACAACACACCAGCTGATTAGCGGGGAGCTATGCCGTCAATTTGGCAATTACCTGGAGGGATGGAAATGCCGTGTCATTGCTGCCCCCTTTGACGTCCGCCTTTTTGAGCGGGAGGGAGACCGGCCGGAGGACGTGCAGACGGTGGTACAGCCGGACATCTCTATTATTTGCGACCGGGATAAGCTGGACGAGCGCGGCTGCAAGGGCGCGCCTGATCTGACGCTGGAAATCCTTTCGCCCTCTAACGCCTACCATGATCTCCTGGTCAAGCTGAATCTGTATCAGCGGGCCGGGGTCCGGGAGTACTGGGTGATCTCTCCGGAGGATAAGACGGTGAATGTCTTTTTGCTGGATGGGGACGGGCTGAAGCTCAGCTATGTCTACGGACCGAAGGACATCGCTAAAGTCAACGTCCTGGACGGCCGCTTTATCGAGCTGAGCAAGGTGTTTCCCGCATGAGAACGAAATCTGAGCTGGAGACCATCCCCGGTGTGGGAGCCCGCATGGCCAGGCACCTGGAGCGTATCGGCTGTCCCACCCTGGAATCCCTTCGGGGACAGGACCCGGAGGAGCTCTACCGCCGGGACTGCCTGTCCCAGGGCTGTCAGGTGGACCGGTGCGTGCTCTACGTCTACCGCCTGGCGGTCCACTACGCCGAGCACGGAAGCTGCCCGCCGGATAAGCAGAACTGGTGGGATTGGAAAGATTAACAAGCTTGGCCCCGGTGGAAATGCACCGGGGCCTGTTTATCCCCAATCATGGCAGTTGGTACTCAATCCATTGGCATAAAAAGTTTTGACAATCAATTCTATACGCTCAAAGCATTCGGGATCGTCCAGGGTATCATCGTTTAAAATCGTTTGAATTTTTTCCAAAATACACAGTGCGTCTCCTTCCACTTCCTGCGCCACCTCTCCCGGATGCTCTCGCCTGAGATAGTCCAGCACCTTCCAGCCAATAGCACGGGCATACAGTTCATCCTGAACGGAAAACTCCATATTCATCACCTCGAATTTCAATTATACCCGATATATCGGGCATATTCAAGATATTATTTGGAAAATATAATGGGAAATCACAGGGAGGTGTTTCTTGTGATTTCCTATGCCCCTATGTGGGAGACCATGCGGAGGAAAAACATCACAACCTATACCCTCATCAAAGATTATAGTTTCAGCAAAGGTACACTGGATTCCCTGAAACAGGGGCGGAATATCTCTACCGTGACCTTAAATGATATTTGCAGGATTTTGGATTGCAGGGTGGAGGAGGTTTTGCTCTATATCCCAGATGAAATATAAGGTCTGCCGTTGGGATACGGCAGACCTGTTGTTTTATTTCACGATATTGTCTAGCTTTTCTCCCGCCAGATACCGGCGCAGGTTCTCCTGAGCCATTTCCACGCATTTCCTCCGGGTGATCTCCAGCCGCATCCCTCCGGCCACATGGGGGGTGAGGAGCAGGTTGGGCACGTCCCACAGGGGATGGTCCTCGGGCAGGGGTTCCGGGTCGGTGACGTCCAGGGCGGCGCCCCATAGCTTTCCGGCAGTCATGGTCTCCACCAGGGCGTCCTGGTCCAGCACGGACCCCCGCCCGGCGCTGATGAGGATGGCGTCGTCCTTCATCCGGGCGATGCACTCTCCGTTCATCAGCTTGACCGTCTGGGGGGAGTGGGGCAGGGTGAGGGCTACCACGTCGGCCTGGGGGAGGAGGGCGTCCAGCTCATCCATGGTGCGCACCTCATCAAAACCCTCCACAGGGCCGGTCACCGTCCGTTTCAGGCCGATGGTCTTAGCGCCCATCCCCTGGCACAGTTTTGCAAAGTCAGAGCCCACATGTCCCGCTCCCAGTACCAGAACGGTGCCGCCCAGGATGGTTTTCATGGGCCCCTCGTCCTTCCAGACATGGGCCCGCTGGCTGTCCAGATAGGTGGGCAGACGGCGGCAGACGGCCAGCAGGCTGGTGAGCATGTGTTCGGCTACGCTGCGGCTGTTGGACCCGCTGGAGGAGGTAAACAGGATGCCCTCAGGGAGAAAGCCGTCGTACTCCTCGGTGCCCGCCCACATGGTCTGGAACCACTTCAAACGGACGGCATCCTTCATGCTCTCCGGCCGGGGCCAGCCGAAGATAACGGTGGCGGCGACGAGCTGCTCCGGGGTGACGGTGCTGCTCCGGGCGTAGACATGGACGGCGTCGGGGGCGATGGACTCGAACCCCTCCCGTTCCCCCTCGTGCAGGGGGAGGAGATTTAAAATATATTCGGACATAAACGTACTCCTTCTCTGTAGTAGGGGCGGCCTGTGCCGCCTGTTTTGGACAAATCGTGTTCTGCGGGCGGCCACGGGCCGCCCCTACATTATACCGGACCCCGCTCTGTGTGACAAGCCCCATTCTTCGCCTTTACTCCCCGGTCAAGCTGTGTTAAAATAGGGCAAACCGTGATGAAAGGAGACCGCCCCTATGACTGTCACCCGGGATACCCCCCTCATTGATTTTCCGGGCGTGGGGGCCGCGCGCGCCAAAAAGCTGGAGAAGCTGGGCCTGTCCACCGCCGGCGACCTCCTCGCCTGGTATCCCCGGGACTATGAGGACCGGCGGAAAATCTACGCGGTGGCCGAAGCCCCCCTGGAGGGGCGGGTGTGCGTGGCCGCTATGGCGGCGGAACACCCCCGGCTGTCCCGTATCCGAAAGGGACTGGAGCTGGTCCAGGTGAAGGTGGTGGACCACACCGGAGCCCTGCACCTCACCTTCTTCAACCAGGGCTATGTGGAGCGGGCCATCCGGGCGGGGGAGGAATACATCTTCTACGGTGCGGTGGAGGTCCAGGGCCGTCGGCGGTCCATGGTAAATCCTATCTTTGAGCGAGTTGACAAGCAGTCCTTTACCGGCTGTATCATGCCTGTTTACCGGCTTACGGCGGGCATCTCCAACCACATGCTGGGCTCTCTGGTCCGCCTGGCCCTCCCCTGCGCCGCTCAGTTCCCTGAAACCCTGCCCCAGCATATCCGCCAGGAGCACAGTCTGGCCGCGGCGGAATTTTCCGCTAAAAACATCCACTTTCCCGAAAACGAGAAGGCCCTGGAGCTGGCCCGCCGGCGGCTGGCCTTTGAGGAACTGTTCTATCTGGCGGTGGGTCTCCACTTCTTAAAGAGCCGCCGGGGCCAGGAGGGGGAGGGCTTCCCCATCCCGCCCAGGCCCAGGGAGGAGTTTCTCGGTCTCCTCCCCTTCGCTCCCACCGGGGCCCAGAGCCGGGTGATGGACGAGGTAGCCGCCGATATGGCGTCCGGCCGGCCTATGAATCGGCTGGTCCAGGGGGACGTGGGCTCAGGCAAAACCGCCGTGGCCGCCTACGCCGGCTGGCTGTGTGCCGGCAGCGGATGTCAGGCCGCCCTGATGGCCCCCACCGAGGTGCTGGCCGAACAGCACTACAAGTCCCTGTCTGCCCTGCTCTCCCCCGCCGGGGTGCGGGTGGGGCTGCTCACCGGCTCCATGACCGCCGCCGAGAAGAAAAAGACCCGGGCCGCTCTGGAGGCGGGGGAGATCGACTTTGTCATCGGCACCCACGCCCTCATCTCAGAGGGGGTGGCCTTCCGAAGACTGGCCCTCATCGTGGCCGACGAGCAGCACCGCTTCGGAGTGGCCCAGCGGGCCGCCCTGGCCGCCAAGAGCGGGGCGGGGACCTCCCCCCATGTGCTGGTCATGTCGGCCACCCCCATCCCCCGGACCTTGGCCCTCATCATCTACGGGGACCTGGACGTATCAGTGATCGACCAGCTCCCCCCCGGCCGCACCCCCATCGCCACCTATGTGGTCCGGGAGGACAAGCGGCAGCGGATGTACGGCTTTGTCCGGAAACAGGTGGCCGAGGGACGGCAGGTGTATATCATCTGTCCCGCTGTGGAGGAAAATCCCGACGCCGCCCTCCCCGGGGAGGAGAGTCCTGCCCTGAATCTGAAGGCGGTAAAGACCTATGCGGAAAAGCTCCAGAAGGAGGTCTTCCCCGACCTGCGGCTGGGCATCCTCCACGGGAAAATGAAGCCCCGGGAGAAGGAGACCGCCATGTCCGCCTTCTCCAGCGGGGAGACCCAGGTGCTGGTGGCCACCACCGTGGTGGAGGTGGGGGTGGACGTGCCCAACGCATCCCTCATCATCATCGAGAACGCCGACCGCTTCGGCCTCAGCCAGCTCCACCAGCTCCGGGGCCGGGTGGGCCGGGGACAGCACCCCTCCCACTGTGTGCTCATCACCGGCACCCGCAGCCTGGAGGCCATGGAGCGGCTGCACACCCTGGCCTCCACCACCGACGGCTTTAAGATATCCGAGGAGGACCTGAAGGCCCGGGGGCCGGGGGATTTCTTCGGCAACCGGCAGCACGGCCTGCCCCAGATGAAGCTGGCGGACCTGGCCGGAGACATGCGGCTGCTCAGCGAGACACAGGAGACCGCCCGGCAGCTGCTGGAGCAGGACCCCCGTCTCACCGCACCGGAGAACCGCCCCGTCTGGGAGCGGGTGCGCCGGCTCTTCGCCGATACGCCGGATATTTTTAACTGACTGTAAGGACCGGCTCCCTGGCCGGCCCGAACATAATAAACAGAACAGGAGAATGAACCATGACACATTTAGAAAAAGCCCAGGAGCTCCGGGCCCGCACCGACGTGCATTTCAACTGCTGCCAGTCCGTTCTGGTAGCCTTTGCAGAGGACATGGGTCTCACTGAACAGCAGGCCTTCGACCTGGGGGCCAATTTTGGTTCCGGGATGCGCTGCGGCTCGGTGTGCGGCACCCTCACCGGGGCGCTGATGGTGCTGGGCATGAAGGGCTACGACGAGGAGCAGTCCACCGCCTTCCTGCGCAAGTTCCGGGAGGACCACGGCGAAATCAACTGCGCCGCCCTGCTGAAGAAGTCCCACGAGACGGGCATCCCGCGGAAGGAGCACTGCGACGGCCTGGTCTTCGAGGTGGTGCAGATGCTGGACTGAAAACCACCAAGGGGCGCCTGACAGGCGCCCCTTGGTGGTGATCTGGAAGGATGGATGAAAAAGGAATGATGGAGTCAAAGGCCGCAAATCCTCAGAAACCGCCGGCAAGAGCGGCAGCCGACGCTTCGTTAAATTTTTAACCCTTGCTCTGTCCAAGACTTTACCACTCCCCGCAGGGAAATGCCATCCCCAAATCCATTATATTCTATATTCGTATTTTGTTATGATTTCGCGCAAAGAACGATCCCCCCCAAAAAGCTGTATGACAGCGTAAACTTCCAATGAGAGAGGAGCCTGACTTTGGACGAACTGCGGCAGCTGCCCATCCCCCTGCTGGTCTGGTACCGGGAGAACGCCCGGACCCTCCCCTGGCGGAGCGACCCCACCCCCTACCATGTGTGGATATCTGAAATCATGCTCCAGCAGACCCGGGTGGCAGCGGTGCTGGACTACTACCGCCGCTTTCTGGAGGTGGCCCCCGACGTGTCCGCCCTGGCCGCCCTGCCCCAGGACCGGCTGATGAAGCTGTGGCAGGGGCTGGGCTACTACAGCCGGGCCCGAAACCTGCAAAAGGCGGCAAAACAGGTCACAGAGGACCACGGCGGAGTATTCCCAAATACTTATGAGTCTATCCGGGCCCTGGCCGGGGTGGGGGACTACACCGCCGGGGCCATCTCCTCCATCGCCTTCGGCCTGCCCGTCCCGGCGGTGGACGGCAACGTCCTGCGGGTAATCGCCCGGATTGCCGGAGACAGCGGCGACATCACCACCCCCGCTATGAAGAAAAAGGTCACCGCTACCCTGGCGGAGGTGATCCCCCTGGACGCCCCCGGGGACTTCAACCAGGCCCTGATGGAGCTGGGGGCTACAATCTGCCAGCCCAACGGCGCGCCCCTGTGCGAAAAATGTCCGGCGGCCCACCTCTGCACGGCCTTTCAGGAGGGCCGGACAGGGGAGCTGCCCGTCAAGGCAGCCAAGAAGGCTCGCCGGGTGGAGGAGCGCACTGTCTACCTCCTCTTTCAGGGGGACCGTGTGGCCCTCCGCCGCCGTCCGGACCGGGGCCTGCTGGCCGGCCTGTGGGAGTATCCCAACGAACCGGCGGACAGGACCGACTGGCCAGCCCGCTGGGGGCTGTCCCTCTCTCCGCTGGAAAAGGCGGGGACAGGAAAACACATCTTCACCCATATCGAGTGGCATATGACCGCTCTGGCCGGAGAGCTGGACGGTCCGGACCTGCCCGAGGGCTGGGTGTGGGCCGGCCGGGAGGAACTGCGGGACACCTACGCCGTCCCCAACGCCTTCCAGAGCTTTTCCCGGCTTGTGGCCGACCGT
This sequence comes from uncultured Bacillota bacterium, assembly GCA_947650875.1. Classification (GTDB taxonomy): domain Bacteria; phylum Bacillota; class Clostridia; order Oscillospirales; family Oscillospiraceae; genus Lawsonibacter. The sequence continues at coordinate 9,409 of CANSXE010000032.1, forward strand.
CTGGGGCATTTTTGAGAGGAGGGCACACCATGATTTGTGACCTGTGTCCCCGGCGCTGCGGGGCGGAGCGCACCGAGACCGCCGGGGGCGGGTACTGCCGGATGCCCGCCGCCCCCGTCCTGGCCCGGGCCGCCCTCCACCACTGGGAGGAGCCCCCCATCTCGGGCACCCGGGGCTCGGGAACGGTCTTCTTCTCTGGATGCTCCCTGGGGTGCGTCTTCTGCCAGAATGAGAAAATCAGCCATCAGGATTTTGGAAGGTCCGTCACCCTGGACCGCCTGCGTGAGATTTGCCAGGCGCTCATCGACCAGGGGGCCCATAACCTCAATTTCGTCAACCCCACCCACTACGCCCACACCCTCGCCGCCCTGCTGGAGGACTGGCGGCCGACTATACCAGTCGTATTCAACACGGGCGGATATGACAGAACGGAAACCCTGCGGGGGCTGGAGGGGAAGATTGACATCTACCTCCCTGACCTGAAATATCTGGACAGCTCCGCCGCCCGGCGGTACTCCGGGGCCCCCGACTACCCGGAGATTGCCCGGGCCGCCATCCGGGAGATGGTCCGTCAGACCGGGCCCTGCCAGTTTGATGATAACGGCCAGTTATTAAAGGGCACCATTATACGCCACCTCATCCTCCCCGGCCAGCTGAATCAGGCCAAGGCGGTGATGGACTGGGTGGCCCGGGAGTTCGAGCCGGGGACGGTGCTGTTCTCCCTCATGAGCCAGTATACCCCCTGGGGGGACCTGTCCGCTGTCCCGGAGCTGAACCGCCGCCTGCGCCCCGGGGAGATGCGGGCCGCCCAGGAGTACATGGAGAACCTGGGGCTGGCCGGCTTTACCCAGGAGCGGACAAGCGCCCGGGAGGAGTATACCCCGCCCTTTGACCTCACCGGAATATGAAAGGAGCCTGACATGTTGCGTCAGGCTCCTTTTGCCGATTTTCGGGTCATTCTGTTGACGTACAGGTAGGTTTCTGCTATAATTCGACACAAGGGAACGCCGGTTAAGGCGAGGGCGGTTTTGGCACACCTCTGCAAAGGAGGTGAGGCACGATGACTTTGACGTTTACGTTCCGCGTCCGTGGATACACAGTAACGATTCAGGTCAGGGTAAAGTGAAACCGCCACCCTGCACGGTGACGGTTTCTTAGCCTTGTGTTAAGAAATTCTTTCCTGTTAGGGCCAAACCGCCAGCGCTGGGCGATTCCCCTACACAACTGTAGCATACCACATTTTTGTGGGTGTGTCAAGTTGTGGGACGGCTCCGTTTCTTTGAGACGGGGCCGTTTTATTTATGGTAGGCCGACCCCTCGTTGATTTTAAATGCCCGGTATATCTGCTCCAGCAGCATGACCCGGGCCAGGTGGTGGGGGAAGGTCATGGGGGACATGGACAGCTGGGTGTTGGCTTCCGCCTTGATGGAGGGGTGAAGGCCGTAGCTGCCTCCAATGATGAAGACCATATGCTTCTCCGGACTGCGGCCCGGGACGGGAAACATCTGGGGAATTTCCTCGCTGGAGCGCATCCGGCCCTCCACGCACAGGGCAGCCACCCGGGAACCGGGGGGGATTTTTGCCCGGATGGTCTCCCCCTCCTTGGCCAGAGCGTTGGTAATCTCCCCCAGGGTGGGGTCCTTGGACAGCTTGGTCTCGGGAATCTCCACCACCGTCAGCCTGCAATAGGGGGACAGGCGTTTTACATACTCGGCACAGGCGTCCTTGTAAAATTTCTCCTTCAGCTTGCCCACGCAGATCAGGTAGACGCTCAGCATACCGATACCTCCTTAGGGCTCCAGGTGGGGCCCACGGTATCATGGGGGGCCACGGAGAGGGAGATGTCCCGCTCCGGGTCGCAGTCCATGGCCAGCAGGCGCAGGGCCACCGTATGATAGGCCCGGACGGGGGTGTTGTTGGTCTGGGACAGGTGGGCCAGAATCACCGACCGGGTCCCTGTCTCCACCGCAAAGGCGGCCAGCTCCGCCCCCGCCCTGTTGGACAGATGGCCGTAGTCCCCCAGGATGCGCTGCTTTAAGTAGTAGGGGTAGGGGCCGGTGCGGACCCAGTCCTCGTCGTGGTTGGTCTCACACACCAGCAGGTCGCAGCCCGCCGCCGCCCGGCGGACCGGCTCGGTGATATGGCCCAGGTCGGTGCACAGCACCATGCGCCCCCCTTCTCCGGCGATGGACCAGCCCACGCTGCCCGCCGCGTCGTGGGGGGTGGGGAAGGACTCCACCCACAGCGCACCAATCTGCACCCCAGCCCCCGCTTCCAGGGGCCGAAACAGGTCCTTCACCTGGCCGCACTGGTTTTTCCGGTACCACTCCCGGCAGGTGGGAGGGGTGGCGTAGATGGGGGCCCCCGCCTTTTTGGTAAACACACGCAGACCGGAGACGTGGTCGCTGTGCTCGTGGGTGAGCAGGATGGCGGACAACATCTCCGGCTTCACGCCCAGTTCCGCCAGCCCGGCGGTAAGGCGCCTGGCGGAGATGCCCGCGTCCAGCAGGACGTGGGTGTCCCCGCAGGACACCAGAGCGGCGTTGCCCAGCGAGCCGCTGGCAAGGGTGGTAAAGGTCAGCAAATAATCGCTCCGTTCTCTTATGTATGTCGTCTGTCCAACCGCCAGCCCCAGAGGAACATAATCACGATAAAAACCAATCCCAGGGGCAGCACAAAAATCAGAATCCAGCCAAAGGCCTGTCCGGCCCAGGCAACTCCGCCTCCTACAGCCAGACAGCACAGGACAAAGGCGGCCAGCGGAAAGGTGAGCCGTTGAAGCCGCCTGGGGGCGGGCACGAGGTACGCGCCTATGCTGACACAATAGGCTATCAACGCAGGCAGGAGGGCAAGCAATGCCCTCCTGGATTGAACATCTGTCGGCATGACAGTCTCATTTACATACCCGCCGATCCTGAACAGGATGGGGGGAAAGAGGAAAAAGAGGAACACCAGTACGGCGGCGGAGCACAGAAGAAAGCTCCAGAACCTTTTGACCTCCAGCTTCATCCCACTTGGGCCTGGTCATCCTCGCCGGGTACGCTGATGATCTGAATGTCGGCTCCAAGGTTGGACAGCTTTTCCACAATGGTCTCATAGCCCCGCTCGATGTGGTGGATGCCGTCAATCTCGGTGACGCCCTGGGCGGCCAGGCCAGCAATGACCATGGCGGCTCCGGCCCGCAGGTCGCAGGCGTGGACGGGGGCTCCGGTGAGGTGGTCCACTCCCTCGATGACGGCCACCTTGCCGTCCACCTGGATACGGGCCCCCATGCGGCGGAACTCGTCCACATAGCGGTAGCGGTTGTCCCAAACCCCCTCGGTGAGGACGCTTGTCCCCTGGGCAATACACAGGGCGGCGGCAATCTGGGGCTGCATATCGGTGGGGAAGCCGGGGTAGGGCATGGTTTTCACGTTCACCCGGCCCATGGGACCCTCCCGGCGCAGGCGGAGGGCGTCGTCCAGCTCCTCCACCTCCACCCCCATCTCCACCAGCTTGGCGGTGATGCAGTCCAGGTGCTTGGGGATCACGTTCTGAATGAGCACATCCCCGCCGGCGGCGGCCACGGCGGCCATATAGGTGCCCGCCTCGATCTGGTCGGGGATGATGGAGTAGGAGCCCCCCCGCAGGCGGGCCACCCCGTGAATTTTGATGACATCGGTGCCCGCGCCCCGGATGTCGGCCCCCATGGAGTTGAGGAAGTTGGCCAGGTCCACAATATGGGGCTCCTTGGCGGCGTTTTCGATGACCGTCATGCCGGAGGCCAGGGTGGCGGCCAGCATAATATTCATGGTGGCCCCCACCGAGACGATATCCAGGTAGACCTGTCCCCCGGACAGCCGGGCTCCGTTGGGCACCCGGGCGTCGATCAGGCCGTTGCGCACCTCCACGTCGGCCCCCATGGACACAAAGCCCTTGATGTGCTGGTCCACAGGCCGGCCGCCCAGGTCGCAGCCGCCGGGCAGGGGGACCTCCGCCCAGCCGAACCGGCTGAGCAGCGCGCCCACCAGATAGTAGCTGGCACGGATTTTCCGGGCCAGCTCGTAGGGCACTTGACGGTTGCGGATATGAGAGCAGTCCACCTCCACGGTGGTGCGGTTGACCAGGCGCACGTCGGCGCCCAGCTCCCGCAGGATTTGAAGAATCAGGGTAACGTCGCTGATCTGGGGAACGTTTTCAATGCGGCAGACGCCGTCCACCAGCAGGGCGGCGGGGATGATAGCGACAGCGGCATTTTTTGCGCCGCTGATGTGGATGGTTCCGTGTAGGGGGCGGCCCCCATGAATCAGATACTTGGTCAAAAACCTGCACCCTCTTTTCCATTTCTTGGAGTATAAAGTATAATACGGCGGTACGCCATATGTAAAATCAACTCAGCCGCTGCCAGTGGCAGGGCGCATCAAACCGGATACATTATAGCACTATTATGTCCAGCTTGCAACAAAAATTGCGGACCCATGAACAAATTGTTAAAAAAGACGGACAGCAGGGGGAAAAGTCCCCCTTCGCTGTCCGATAATCAGAATTTTCCTGTCATTAACTGTAAATTATGAGCGGCGTTTTTCGCGCAGGGAGACGGCCCCTACGGCTTCCGCCCCTGGTATTTCGCCTGGACCCGGGGCAGCAGGCTGGCCAGCCGGGCCTTCTCCTGCCGCTCCAGCAGGTCGCCGATGAGCTGGTTGGACACCAGAAACCCCCTGGGGGTGAGCCGCCACCGCCCGGCGGCGGTCCGCTCCGCCCAGCCCCGGGCGGCAAACTCCCGCAGCCGCTCCTCGATGGGGGCGAAGTCCATAAAGTAGGTCCCCCGGTACTCCCACTCCTCGATCCCCATGGAGGTGCGCAGGCGGAGCATCAGATACTCGCTGCCCCGCTCCTCCTGGGGGATCAGGTCCTGGGTGTCCAGCAGGGGGGCGGAGCCCTCCAGCACCCCTGTGATGTAGCCCTCCAGGTCCCGGACCCAGGAATACCGCCGGCCGCCGAAGTCGGAGTGGGCCCCGGGACCGAAGCCGATGTAGGGCCTGGTGAGCCAGTAGCGCAGGTTGTGCCGGGACTGGAACCCCGGCCTGGCGAAGTTGGATATCTCATACTGCCCAAAGCCCGCCTTGGCCAGCCGGCCCACTGTCCAGAGGTAGAGGTCGGCCTGGGCGTCGTCACTGAGCAGCCGCTCCCCTTTGGCCGTCCGGGCGGCCAGCGGGGTGCCCGGCTCCACCTTCAGCCCGTAGCAGGACAGGTGGTCGGGCTCCAGAGACAGGGCGTGCTCCACCGTGTTCCACCAGCTGGACACCGTCTGCACCGGCAGGCCGTAGATCAGGTCCAGGGACAGGCTGGTAAAGCCCGCCTTCCGGGCGGCAGCCACCGCCTCGTCCCCCTGTTCCACCGTGTGGGGGCGGTGGACGGCGCTGAGCTCCGCCGGACAGGCCGACTGGAGCCCGATGGAGATGCGGTTGAAGCCCGCCCTGCGCAGGGCCTTCAGCGACTTGAAGTCCACGCTGTCCGGGTTGGCTTCCAGGGTGATCTCAGCGTCCTTCTCCACTGTGTAGTGCTTTTTGATGGCCGAGAGAAGCTCCCGCAGCCGCTTCTCCCCGTAGAAGCTGGGGGTGCCGCCGCCGAAGTAAATTGTGTCCACTGCCAGTCCCCGGGCGGCAAAGGCGCTCTCCTTGAGATGGGCCAGCAGGGCCCTCTGGTAGTCCGCCATCCGGTCCTCCCGGCCGGCCAGGGAGTAAAAGTCGCAGTAGTCGCACTTGCTGCGGCAGAAGGGGATGTGGATGTAGATGCCCAGCTTCTCGCCAGCGGGCTTTTGTCTTCCCAGCATGATCCCGGTCTCCTTTATCGGTACAGAAAATCCAGCCGTTCCAGTGTCTCCCGCACCCGGTCGGCCGCCCCCTGGTCGGGGCAGAGGACGGTGTGCAGGTGGACCCCCTCGGTGAGCTGGGACAGGGGGGCGGCCTCCTCCTGACGGCAGCGGGCCACAAACTGGGCTACGTCGTACCGGCTGGCCAGCCGCAGGGGGCCGGTGAGCTGGCCATAGATGGGGTGCTCCACAATCACGTCCAGCACGGTGCACCCCTGGTCCACCATGGCGTTGAGCTCCTCCTCCATCTGGTCCGCCCGGTGGCGGCAGGCGAAGGTGCGCACCACCCCGGCGGGGGGCCGGGGCAGCAGATAGCCCCGGGGGGTGGCGGTGATGTCCAGCCCCCCGGCCCGGAGGAGGGCCACGTCACCCACGATGACCTGCCGGCTCACATTCAGCTCCCGGGCCAGGGCGGCGGCGCTCAGCGGGGCGGCGCTCTCCCCCAGGCGGCGGGCGATGATCTGTCTGCGCTGTTGGGCGTCCATAGCGGTCCCCTCCCCTGCAAAATTTCTCCCTATGAATATATCACATTTTTTCCCAACAGGCAAGAAAATCTGACCGGCAGACCGCCGAAGGGGCGGCCACCACTTGACTTTTTCCTGAAAACTCCATACAATAGGTGGCGTGAGTTTTTCCAATCCATTTTAACATAAAGGACTGAGACGATATGGCCAAGGACAACAAAAAACAGGTGGAACAGATCACCGATATGGAGGTGGACTTTGCCCAGTGGTACACCGACGTGTGCAAAAAGGCGGAGCTCATCGACTACTCCTCCATCAAGGGCATGTTCATCTACCGCCCCTACGGCTACGCCATCTGGGAGAACATCCAGCCGGAGCTGGACAAAAAGTTCAAGGAGACGGGCCACGAGAACGTGTACCTGCCCATGCTCATCCCCGAGAGCCTGCTCCAGAAGGAGAAGGACCACGTGGAGGGCTTCGCCCCCGAGTGCGCCTGGGTCACCCTGGGGGGCAGCGAGAAGCTGGAGGAGAAGTACTGCATCCGCCCCACCAGTGAGACCCTGTTCTGCGAGCACTACAAAAACGTGATCCACTCCCACCGGGACCTGCCCAAGCTGTATAACCAGTGGTGCTCCGTGCTGCGGTGGGAGAAGACCTCCCGTCCCTTCCTGCGCCACCGGGAGTTCCTGTGGCAGGAGGGCCACACCATGCACGCCACCCCCGAGGAGGCCCGGGAGGAGACCATGCGGATGCTCAACGTCTACGCCGACTTTCTGGAGAACGTGCTGGCCATGCCGGTGGTGAAGGGCCGCAAGACGGACAAGGAGAAGTTCAACGGCGCCGAGGAGACCTACACCGTGGAGTGCATGATGCACGACCAGAAGGCCCTCCAGAGCGGCACCAGCCACTACTTCGGCGACGGCTTCGCCAGGGCCTTCGACATCACCTTCACCGGGAAGGACAACCAGCTCCACCACCCCCACCAGACCAGCTGGGGGGTGTCCACCCGGATGATCGGCGGCATCATCATGACCCACGGCGACAACAGCGGCCTGGTGCTGCCCCCCCGGATCGCCCCCATCCAGGCTATGGTGATTCCCGTAGCCCAGCACAAGGAGGGCGTCCTGGACGCCGCCTCCGCCCTGCTGAAGCGGCTGCAAAAGGCGGGCATCCGGGCGAAGATGGACGACTCCGACCAGTCCATGGGCTGGAAGGCCGCCGAGTATGAGATGAAGGGCGTCCCCCTGCGGGTGGAGATCGGCCCCAAGGATATGGAGAAGAATCAGTGCTGCATCTGCCGCCGGGACACCGGGGAAAAGGTGTTTGTCCCCCTGGCCGAGCTGGAGGAGGATGTGCGCTGGCTGCTGGACGAGGTCCACAAGGGCCTGTACAACCGGGCCAAGAAGAACCTGGAGGACCACACCCGGGTGTGTCTCACCCTGGAGGAGGTCAAGGCGTTTATGGAGACCGAGGGCGGCTTTGCCAAGACCATGTGGTGCGGCAGGCTGGACTGCGAGCTGGCCATGAAGGAGAAGGCCGGGGTCACCTCCCGGTGCATGCCCCTGGAGCAGGAGCATGTCTCCGACACCTGCGTCTGCTGCGGCAAGCCGGCCAAGCACTCCATCCTGTGGGGCGTGGCGTACTGATGAATATTTACGAATCCGCAGAGGATTATCTGGAGGCCATCCTGATCCTGCGGGAGCGGCAGGGGACGGTGCGCTCCATCGACGTGGTGCACCAGCTGGAGCTGACCAAGCCCAGCGTCAGCGTGGCCATGAAGCGCTTTCGGGAGAATGGCTATATCGAAATGGACGGCGACGGCTACATTACCCTGCTCCCCCCGGGCGAGGAGATCGCCCAGCGAATCTACGACCGGCATAAGCTGCTCACCCGGTTTCTCATCTGGCTGGGCGTCTCTGAGGACGTGGCCGCTGCTGACGCATGCAAAATTGAACACGATTTAAGCGAAGAGACCTACTCCCGTATCAAAGAACACGCCGCAAAACATGGGATGGACCTTTCCACAGATTGAACTTGAGACCCTTCGTCAAAGCAAAAACCTCCGCCCGCCGGCGGAGGTTTTTTGTGTCTGAAAAAGGGCGCACTGCGCCCTCATTTCCATTAAATGTATGGAAACGTACCACTTTGGGGGAGTTTGCGGTATGGGTGGAGGGAACTCCCTCCGTCACGGCTTCGCCGTGCCACCTCCCTCAAGGAGGGAGGCTATTTTCACGCCTCAATGGCTCCCTCTCTGAGGGAGCTGTCAGCCGCAGGCTGACTGAGGGAGTTTTAAAAGGAGGAACAAATCTATGCCAACCAACCACACACCCAATTACCAATTATCCCAATGGTCCCGGGACGACCGGGTCCTGATGGACGACTTCAACGCCGACAACGCCAAAATCGACGCGGCCATCAAAGCCGAAGCCGAGGTGCGGGCGGCGGAGACACACGCGCTGGCTCAGAGCCGCAACTGTCAGTTCTTTTACGCCACCTATGTGGGTACCGGGACGTCCGGGGAAAGCGGCCCCAATCGGCTGGTCTTCCCGCACAAACCGATTTTCGTTCTTGTGGAGGGAGACCGGGCGCAGAATTTCTCCGCTGTTTGGGGCAGTCCTTACGCGCCTGAGCCCCATTCGTCAGCCGATCCGGGTGTAATGAACCTCTCCTGGAGCGACAGGTCCCTCAGCTGGTACAGCGCCATGGGTCCGGGCCGTCAATTGAATGACAAAGGTGAAACCTACTACGTTTTCGCTATCCTGGAGCTGGAAGACTGACAAAAGAGCCCCCGGGCCTTGCGGCCCGGGGGAAAAGTGCTATGCAGGATCAGTTGCGCTTCCCAAATCTATCAGGAGGGCAGAGTGATCGCAACATCGGCGGCACCAGTGACGGTCAGTGTCACGGTGTAGGTAGCACTCACAGCATCGCTTCCCTTGGGGGTCACAGTGATAGTGTTGCTGTTAGTGCGGACAACGGAGGTGATGCCAGTAGTGGTTCCGGTTCCGGTCAGCGCATCACCGTCAGCTCCATTGATAGTGGCGTTAGCGGCCACGGTAGTAATGGTCTTGGCAGTAGCAGCACTGGAAGTACCACTGATCTCGAAGGTCAGGGTAACCTGAGCGCCCTTCTTGACAAAGGTGTCAGCGGCGGGTACAGTGACCTTATAGGTGAGACCGTTAATAGCAGCAGTATCGGCGGGCTTAGTCACCTTGTAGTAACCGAACTCAGCCTTGGCACCGGCGACAGCACCAGTACCAGCATTCTCGGCCTCATAGGTGCCGTCGCCCAGCTTGACCCACTTACCAACCTCGGTGATATTCAGCTCACCGGCGATGGTAGTCCAGTTAGTGGTAGCAGACACCACAACGGCGGTTCCGTTAACGGTCATGGGAGTACCATTGGTGTCGATAGCGTCACTAGTGGGATTCCAGGTCCACTGACGGTTCACACGCTGGCCGCCAATCATCTTATAGACGTTGAACTGCCACTCGGATGTAGCAGCGTCATACACCACGCCGTCCTTCTCGTCGAAGGAGTAACCGGCCTTGGTCAGAGCGTCGATGATACCGGCAACAGTGCCCTCCTCGCTGGGAGCAGTGGCCTTGGTGGTAACACCGGTGATAGTCAGACCAGCGGTGTCGGTCAGGTTAATCCACAGGCCGTCGATCTTCTCACCGACGATGGGGGTCTCGCCGCCGTCGCCGTCAGCAACCAGGTCCTTGATGACGATCACGTCAGCAACGCCGCCCTTGAGCATGGCGCTGATCTCGTAGTCATAGGTGTAGGGAGCGGTGTCGTTGGAGGGATGCAGGTCCTTCAGGAACTGCTTCACATCAGCCTCACCCTCACCGAAGAAGGTCTCGCGCTTGTTGTCGTTCGTCTGGTCCAGAATTACCTTCACGTCCTTGGTGAAGCGCAGGCCGGAATTGACCGCCTGCTCCACATACAGAGTGTGGCCGTCGGCACGGGGCACCTTGTTGATGAAGGCCTCGTGGTACAGAACGGTATCCACACCGGGCTCGGTGAAGGAGTCAACCAGAGTCTGGTTAGCGGCGTCATAGTCGGTGTTGTAGGCGGTGGGAACGGTATCCCAATCCAGGTTCCAGTCACCGAACTTGCCGCCCACGTCGGTGTCGCTGTCCAGAGTGCTGTCAGCGACGGGGGAGCCCAGGATGGCGGTAACCTCGTTGTTGGCGTTGGTGCGCACGCGGTACCACTTGTTCTCGTCCATCTTCTCCAGCAGGGAGATGCGGGTGTCGTTGACCTCAGTCAGAGTGGTCTCCACGCCGTCGATCACAACGGTGCGCTCCCACTTGTAGGTCTGGTCGTCCATCAGGTACTCCTGAGCGACGCTGTCGTTGTGGACATAGGCAAAGGCGTTGTTGGAACCGTTGTCCTCGCCCACGATGACCATGGCAATAATCCAGCCGTCAGCGTCATACAGGGTGTAAACGCCGTGGGAGGTATTGTCCAGAGCGGGGGTGGTGGGGTTGGGCGCGGCGGCCTGGGCTTCGGCTGCGGTCATGGCCTTGATGTCCACGTTGTCGATGCCGGTGATCGCACTGCTCACGCCGCTGATCACGATATCAGTGGTAGAGCCGGTGGTGATGATCCGGTCGATGTCGGCAGCGATGTACACGGACTTGTCGTTGCCGTAGGCCAGAGCCTCATTGGTAGCGGCGGCGTTCAGCTCCTCGGTAACAGTGCTCATGTAGATGTGCTTCTTGTTAACGGTACGATTGACGCTAGTGGAATTATTCCAGGTGATGTGGGACTGACCCTTAACACCAGCGCCGTTACCGGTTGTGGGCTCCGCAATGGCGTCCAGAGTGTAGATGTCCTTCTTGTCCTTGGTGTAGGTGAACCACTTGTTGACAACAGAGTCATCGTTATTGCCAAGGAGAGTGAGATCGGACTCGCCGCGGTTAATCTCGATGGTCTCCATGGTGCCGTCCAGGAAGATGGCGTTGGCTCTCACGGTGATGTTGGACAGGTTGTTGTCACCGCTGTTCACGCCAGTGATGAACAGATAGTTGGTGGGCTTGTCAACCTCAATCACGCCGATGACATAGCCGTACTCGTCCAGATAGACGTTGTAGGTCAGGTCCTTCAGGTTGATGTTGGCGCTGCCGTCGGTGTAGGCCTTCAGGCAGGGGTTGTCATACTCGGCGGTGTCAGCGAAGTTGTACTTTTCGCCGCCGGTGGTCAGGTTGCCGGTGCCGCGGTCGGCGGGCTTGCGGGACTGGAAGGAGCTGATCTCCACGGCGGACATGATCTCCACGTCCTTCATGGACTGGATAGCGCCGTCAGCCACGGTCACCAGGAAGGAGTCGCCCTTCTTCACGCCGGCCACGTCGAAATCATCGACGGAGACCTTGAAGTCGTCCTTGTCCTCGTTGGCGGTGATGGTCTTGACGTAGTTGTCTTTGTAGCCGGTCTTCTCCTTGATGCCGTAGACATCCAGGGAGAGGATCTCCTTGCGGGTGTCGTAGTCGGCAGTGGCACGGGCCAGATAGGTGTTGATGATGGCAATGTCGATCTCGTGCTTGTCGGTATCGACAAAGACCTGGGTGAGCACGCCGTTGCCGGTGCCGCCCACGGTGGCCTTGTTGTTGCGGTTCAGGGCAGTGCCGTTGAACAGGGAGTTGTCGATGTCGTAGTCCTCGATGCCGTCGATGGCCACGTCCAGGGACCAGACCTTCTCGTTGAGCAGGTCGGAGCCCAGCAGGTCATACAGCTCGCGGCCGGTAACGGCCTTGGTGTACTCCTTGCGGATGAGCTCTTCCTTGGCATAGGTGCCGATGGCCTTGCCGTCATACTCCCAGTAGCGGGAGGGGCGGCCGAAGTCGTCGGTGGCGTTGTCGTTCAGGCGCAGGTCGCCGTTGTAGCGCTGCTCACCCAGCTGGATGTAGGCCTGGTT